>JAFGTA010000034.1 GCA_016934355.1 Candidatus Bathyarchaeota archaeon
ATGTCGATGTACATGTCCTTCTTCTCCACCACCTTCTTCCGCTCCTCCTGAGGCAGAATGTGGGGAGGCTTGGACGCGATTACGCCGTGAACGTCGCCCTTGGAGCCGCGGACCACGACCCGCTGCGCCAGGAGGACCTGGTCCCACCAGCCTCCGAGCTGGTTGAACGTCATGAACCCCTCCTTAGTCACCGAGGACACGATGAAACCGACTTCATCTGTGTGGCCCGCGACCAGCACCGTGGGGCCCTCCCCCTTCAGCGAGAAGGCCACCGTCCCAAGCTTGTCCGTGAACACCTCGTCCGCGATTGGCTCCATATGGCGCTTTACTATTGCGTTGACTTCCCTCTCGAAGCCTGAGGGCCCGAACGCCTCCATGAGCTCCTTCATCAAGGCTATCCCTTTCTCGTCGATCATGAGTACCGCGTACTCTATCGTTGTACGCTGTTTTAGAGTTATCCTCGATGCCTGAAACCGTCGTTTACACTGGTTTTAATACGGTTGTACTCGACATGAAACCTTGCGACAACGTTTAACACAGGTGTGAAACACTATATGAATAGACGGCGGTATATCCCCGTAAATTAATGCAACCGTGAAACGCTGCGAGTAGACGTGAAGCAGCGACTGCTAATCCACGAAGTTTGATTCAGTCGGCTCAAGTTACGCCTCCGCCAGCATAGCCGATTATAGTATATGTGACATATGGTGAGGCTGAGAGGTTTTATATGCATGTCAGCTACAGAATGAGTTCTAGCGGAGCGTGGCTAGTGGTCGGCTGTCGTCCCTCGTTGCCGTTGGGGCGTCCCGCTCCGGTAGCCCATTAATTTTCTTCACGGGAGAGCCTTACTGTTCCTTGGGAGCCCAGCGCCCACTAGCCAGCCCTAGTTTAACCCCCGAGTAAACCAGTTAAAAAAACTATTCTTACATGCCGTGAGAATAACTTCATTTCTAAATAAAATACATAAAATATGATCAAATGACGTGAAAACTAATTGAATACGGATCCATAACTCACCGCACTCCGGGCATAAGAAGCGTTAACGCCCGTTTATCCGTGTCAATACTCGCCTCCACGCCGACTGGGAGAGTCATAATTGGGTTAGTATGCCCAAAATCCATGCCTGAGACGACAGGCATATCGGCGCCCGTCAATACGTCCTCAAGTAAAAGAGGTAGAGAAAGATCTCCCTCAAGCCCGACGCAGCTGGGGATACGGCCAATGAGCAACGCCTCTATCTCGTCGAAGACCCCGAGATGTCTTAGCTGCCTGAACTGGCGCAGGATGTTTATCGGAGGCCCATCCTCCTCATCCGACTCCACGAATAATATGGCGCCTTTCATATCTGGCCAGTACTCTGTGCCTGCCAGTAGGAGCAACGTGCCTAGGTGTCCCCCGACCAGTCTTCCCTCGGCCACGCCTTCATTTATGATAGTCCACCCGGGGTTAGCGGTTTCCTCTACAGGGGTCTCGGGGTGCCGCCAGTAGAAGGGGTCATCCACTATGGTGGGAGAAGGAGTGTACCTGTGGGCTTCCCCGTCCATGAGTATCTTCTTGAACTTGTCTACCTCCCAGGGCATGAGGAAGTAGTGGCAGAACGTTATGAATGCCGGACCCTGAAAGGTGACCAGACCCGACTTGGATAGTAACGCGTTGTTGAGCGCCGTGATGTCGCTGTACCCGATGAACGGCTTGGAGTTCTCCCTGATGAGGCGCCAGTCAAGATACTCCAGCAGGTCGTTGCTGTTGTACCCGCCCCAGACGCACATCAAGCCGTCCACGTCTGGATCCGTGAACCCCTCCATGATGACGCGCGCCCTCTCCTTGGCTGGCCCCGCAGTGCCCCTCCACGTGGTGAAAGCCTCGGAGCTCACCTCGACATCGAAGCCCAGATCCATCAAGTTGGATAATCCTCGATCTACGTCTTTCTTACTGAGAGACTTTATGCTGCTAGCTGGGGCAACGAGACGGATGGTGTCGCCTTCTCTCAGCCGCTTGGGCTTAACAAGGTCCATGCGGAGAATTGGTTCACAGCGAATATAGGGTTATTCCAGCAGCTCCATTACCTTCCGCGCCGTTGTGAGGTAACCGCTGTGCCCGATCATCACCGTCTGAGGTCGAGTCTTGTTAGGCGCCACGGTAAGGTTTCTGAGGATGAGCTCCACGGTCTCGACCTCGATAAAGGGATGACACCTCAACGCCTCCACGGTCTTCATGACCTGCTCGATGGTTGGGCTGAACGAGAGGAAGACCCCGCTCCCCGCGAGGCTCTCCCACGCGTGAGGTACAACGATCCAAGGCGTAGCCATGTCCAGAACCACGGCGTCGACGTCGGTCTCGGGTATCCCCTCGGTCACGTCCCCAAGCTTCATCTCGACGTAGGGCATGAGGCCAGAGCGCTCGATGTTCCCACGGGCCGTCTTCTGGTGCCGCTCCAGTATCTCATAGGTGTAGACCACGCCGTCGGGCCTCACGGACTCGGCTAGGGCCATGGTGAGGGCTCCGCTGCCTGTGCCCGCCTCGACAACCCTGCACCCCGAGCCGAGGCCCAGCTGAAACAGGATGTACCCGATGTCCTTGGGGTATAGCACCTGGGTCCGGCGGTCCGTTTTGAGCACCCTGTCCCTGATGAGGGGCTTCAACGCGTAGAAGGAGACGCCTAGGCTGCTGGTCACCACCAACCCGTAGGGCTGGCCGACGAGGTCGCTGAGCTCTATGAACCCCTTGTGGGTGTGGAACTGTTTCCCAGTCTCCACTTTCACCTTGTAGGTGCGCTTGGCATCTAGATAGAGGAGAATCTCGCCCCCTTCACTAATCTGCGTCATCGCACCCTCATAGACACCCCGAGTTAAATCTTCTACCTCATGAAGCCGTGGCTCGGCATATGAGAATAAACGCCTTGACATTTGTCAAATAAAAGTAAAATATGTGATCCAATTTACTATGAGGCAGTGAAACCTGCATTTAATTTACTTGGAAACGCAGTCCAGTTACCTAACAATGCATACATTGACGGGGTGGAATCTGTAGAGAATGCGAGTTCAACCGGCGCCAGTTAGAAACATAGAACACTACCCCGTATGGAAGCCTCTTCTGATAGCCACACTCATAGTTTTATCGGCAAGCCATGCCCGGGCAGGGTACTCCCCGGAGCTAACAGTGGACGCCGTCAGCATCCCGTTCCACTCCTCAGACTACTACAGCGAGGGAGTGTTGTTCGCAAATCAGGGCTGGGAGCACGGCAACGGTACGATATGGCGGTCCATGGATGACGGCGACACTTGGAGGTGCATCTGGGGCTTCCCCCATGACCCACCGAAGAACGGCAGGGTTTGCTTCGTGGACAGCAGGGACTACATCCACGTATGCGGTGACAACGGGACACTTTGGAGAAGCACAGACGACGGGCTGAGCTTCAACCAGACGTTCGACGCCATCTTGAACTACACGGGGGAGATGTGGAACATGGACGAGGACGGCGTGGGCAACCTGTACGTCGCCACCCACGGCGAGCTGCCATGGGTGTTCAAGAGCGTCGACGCCGGGGCAAGCTGGGTGAACGTTACGGGCGACTGGGGGACTGGTCACGACATAAACGGTTTAGCTGTGAATCCGTGGACGGGCTGGGTCTACGTGACCCGAGGGAGAAGCGATCAGGGAGGTAACGTGGGCATATGGAGGACCATGGACGGCGGCGAGACCTGGGCGCACATCTCACACAACGCTACCTATCGTCTGGCTTTGGCTTGCTACGACGCAAACAGGGTGTACGTGAGCAACGAGAACAGCCCAGATATTGGGCTGATAGGCAGGTTCACGGACACTGGTACAGAGACCGTTGAAGTCGAGACAGTGCACCTGTTCTTGGGGGAATACGCTTTCCGGCCTGCGACGTGGGGTATGGCTGTGCAGTTCGGGGGCTCCTCCTCGCCTAGGGAGGTCTGGTATGGTACGGCGTCGACCAACCCCTTCACGATGGACGCCTACAGCTGTGTTGTGAGGAGCCTCGACGGAGAGCATTGGGAGATAGTCCTCCAGGAGCCTTCCGTGGCGCCTAGGAGCCAGTACTACTACACGACGAGGCACCCGGAGAGGGCACGTGACACGGGTGAGGCATACGTCAGCTACCTGTTCCCCAGCGACCCTGTTGCCAACGACCGGATAAGGGTCTCGGTGCCGAAAAACCCGTCAGAGGCAGCTGAGGGTCCTATACATCGTAGGCAGCCACTCGACGCCAGACTGAGGTACGTACTCACGTTCCTCATAGTGGTGGTGTTTCTCCTGATGGCGGTGGCCGTGGTTAAACGGAGGACGTGAAGACGCTCCGGCGCCCTTGAAGATAAAGTATATACACTTTTCTGGGGTCACGGTACCCATGAAAGACCTTGAGGAGTTCAACGATTTCAGGCATAGGATGAACGAAACCATCCTCAACTGCGGCCACCTCGGGCTGAAACGGTTCTGGGCTCTAGACAGCCGAGCCTACGAGGCTAACAGCCTGGACGAGAAGACTCTGGAGCTGCTGGGACTAACCACCAGCATGGTTCTCCGCTGCGACGACTGCGTTACCTATCACATTGTCCGGTGTATCCAGCTTGGGTTCACGGACGAGGAGCTCCACGACGCGCTGAACGTGTCGCTCATCGTGGGCGGCTCGATAACGATACCGCATATAAGGCGGGCGTTCGAGACAATGGGGCACTGCAGACGGCTTCAGGAGACGGACCCGGCGCTGAAGTCGCTTCTGTAACCTTTTCTTTGTTTGGAATGTTCTGGAACGAACGTGCCCCCGCGTTCTTTCTATATGAAATGCGTAACGTAGGGTGCAGTGATAATATGAGAAGAAAGATGATCGTGGCGTATGTGGCGGTGGTATCCTTCGTAAGCCTGGCGTCGCTGCCTCTTCTGGCTAACGCGCTTCCCGTCGCGGAGACTGTTGGCAGCACGGTTTCGGCTGTTACATACTATTACACTGCACGGACGCTCTTGTTCGGCAGTCTGCTGGTTTCCGCGGTGAACATGGGTCTCGCCGCCTACGTCTGGAGAAAAGCGGATTAGAGCGCTAGAGTGCCTTGCACAGTGAACGTGTATCGATCTAGTCAATGAGGCTATGTTCTATTGTGGGCTAGTGCAAGGGCTAGGGCTATGAACGCTATTAATATCGACTCGGTTGGGAAACCGGGTACGCCTTTGGACCCCGCTTCTTCTGTTGCCTCCGGCTCCGTTTCAGTTTCGGGCTCTGGTTCTGGTTTCGGTTCAGGCTCAGCCTCTGGCTCCGGTTCAGGCTCTGGCTCCGGTTCGGGTTCAGGCTCACCCTCAGGTTCCGGTTCAGGCTCTGGCTCCGGTTCGGGTTCAGGCTCGGGCTCTGGTAACGTGTTGTTGAGGTTCAATACTATCCTCGCCCATAGGGATGGGCTGGAAGCTATCTCATATTCAAGGTCATCAGGCCAGACTGAATACTCGGTTTGTTTTTCCTGTTCAACGTAGTATGTATCCTGTTGGCCGATCAGTAAGCTCATTGTCAGCCCTTCCTCGACTGAGCCGGAGTCGGTGCTCGCCGTCTTGGGAAGAGACATGCTGAGCTCGCAGCTCCATGAGGTTCCCTCAGAGACGGGGCTCAGGGTGTCGCTCCTGTTCACCTCGGCCCTGTTCCACGTCAGTTCGCCGAAGGGGGGGCGGAACCTGTCCACGTTGACGGAGTATTCTTCATTGTCTTCCCAGCCTATCCCTGTTCCCCTTCCCAGTGCGCTGTCGACCTTGAACTTCTTTGAGTACACGTATGTTTCTCTTAGAAGAACAAGGATGTAGTCGTCTGTCTGGGGGTTCTCACCGCCGTCTGCATCGCGGTCGAACGCCATGAAAAAGTTGTCCTCACTGCTTTTCGACGTGTCGTCGACTATGTACCCGCATAGAAACAGTTCGTTCACTAGGTCATATTTCATGTATACATCTATCAGCCCACCCTAACGGGAGCTGTACTGTATATGGTACGAGTCGTTCCACTCTTCGCTGTGCAGTATCCCGTCGATGGTTGCGGTAGTGTTGGACGATGGTATATCCAGCGTCACAGTGTTTGCTGAACATTGTCTGGTTGATATTACTACACATAAAAGCATCATCCAAAGTAATGCAGGTTTCAGGTAGTTACCGTGTTTTACCATGATTCTAAGAATTAATTCTCGAAATTATTTAACTTTTTAGCTCTAGGTTAAAATATGTATATTTAACATCATTTATTAGCTGCTCAATACATAACCATTATTCATATGTAAAGATAATACTCTATGTTGCTGTTTAATGTGATAGGCAAATTGAGTTGAAACTGATCTTGGGCTGAGCAATGGCGCTAGGGGGACCCCAGACACTTATTTAACAGTAAATATTATCTAAAAGATGGATGTTTTGGAAGGGGAGACTTGGTGAGCTTGTCCGGGGCAACGCTTCCACTGTCATGTTCGCCGGTGCACTGGCTGCTAGGCTGCTGGTATGGTGGCTCATACCGGTGGACTGGAACTGGGACAGCTACCACCACTGGCAGATAAGCTATCTCAGCCTAAAGATAGGGTTCGGCAGGGGGCGGCTATGGGACCTCAACGGCTGCGAGTACTTCTGGGGCATGGTGCCCCACCTGGCTCAGTCCGCCCTCATATGGGTCCTGGGCACGCCGTCCATACTGCCGTACCGTATGCTGAACACGGTGCTCGGCGGAGTCAACGCCGTCCAGGTGTACATGATCGGTAAACGGTTCTACTCCGAGAGAACCGGCCTTGTCTCGGGTGCGTTGTTCGCCGTCTTCCCTGTGGCAGCTGTCTTTGACGTGTTGGGGATGCAGGATACCATGGCGCTAACGTTCCTGCTCGCCTCGCTCCTTGTGATGAGGGAGAGGCCGTTCTGGTCGGGCGCCGCGCTGGCGCTGGCTGGACATAGCAGGGTCGAGTTCATGGCCGTCGGCTTCATCATACTGTTTGGGTACTGCCTCAGGGAGCTGCTGTACACGGAGAGCCTGCCCTACCTCATCGGGTGGCTGGCTGTCACCGCGGTGTTCGGGTTTCACATTTTCGCTCAGACTGGGAACCCGTTCTACCCGCTTTACACCAGCCTCTACAACGTGTTCGGCGGCTGGGAGCCGGGTAACGAGGGGCGGCCCTTCATGGAGCTGATGCTGGGGTGGATCGCGTGGAAGCTCAGCGTCTGGCCTCGGAAGCCCACGGGGGTCATTATACTGACTCTCGGCGCGTCGGCGCTCTACATGGTGCCCCACATGGCGAGGAGGCGCTGGCTGAGGTACCAGCCGCAGCTCTACCTCATCGCATCCGCCACAGTGCTGACTCCGCTGTTCATCACCTACCTGGGCTCGGACGTCGAGGGCCTCCTCATAATGCTGCGTATGGTGAACCCCATCGCGGCCTTCGGCTTCCCTGTCCTCGTGCACCTCTCCAACAAGGCAGTTACTAGATACGTCCCCGGCGCCCGCCTGAAGCCTGAACACGTAGCAGCGGTAGTCCTCCTCGCCTCTTACGTCTACCTTATACCGGCTTACTCCGGGTTCCAGAGGCACACCGTGGACGAACTTCTCTCGGGCGACGCCATAGGCGGCCTATACCGCGGCGGCACTGTGGTCTGCGACCACCCCACCATCAACTACAGGCTCATCACCGAGTGGGGCGTGGAGCCTGAGCACATCATCGGGAACCACTACTCGCCTGCCTACTACGGCGTGGACGACGCCTCCGAGTACGTTAGGTGGCTGGGCGTGAACAACGTGACGCTGTGGGTCAGGTACGACTACAGGTCTGCGCCGGTGTGGGCGGCGGTCCACGGCGATCACCCCGAGCTGCTGATGCTCATGTGCGAGACGCCGTGCGTGGAGGTGTACGCCGTGGATAGGGCGGCGCTGGAGGCCGCGGTGGGGAACAGCTAAAAACGTGTTGGCCCCCACTACCTCTATCGTGGTGCATAGATGTCGAGGTACAGGGATCTGGGTGTGGACGTGAGGAAGCCGGGGATCAACAGCTTCAAGGAATCGATAGAGAACCTGTTCCCGGGCGCGTTCTGCGTCGTCCAGAGGGACCCGGACGACCCCGGGACGGGGCTGGTCACCCACACGGACTCCGCGGGCAGCAAGCCGATACAGGCGTACATCCACTACAAGGAGACTGGTGACCCTGCGTGGTTCAGGGGCCTCGCTCAGGACGCGTTGGCTATGAACCTTAACGATGTTCTATGCGTCGGCGCCGCGCCCGTGAACTTCGTGGACTACGTGGCGTTCAACACACTAATGATCAATAGGCTGCATCTGCTGCCTGCTCTCGCGGACGGGTTCGCGGGGTGCCTGGAGGCAATGAGGAGGGAAGGGGTCCTGTTCCAGTTCGCGGGGGGCGAGACCGCGGACCTCCCTGACGTCCTCAGGACTCTGGATGTCTGCGTCACAATGTTCGCGAGGGCTAAGCTCGGCGACTTCGTGACTGGTGAGAAGATACAGCCCGGCGACGTAATCATCGGCCTGAGGAGCGGGGGTCCGGTGAGGTACGAGGAGGGGCTTAACAGTGGCATGATGAGCAACGGTCACACCCTAGCGCGGACTTCGCTGATGAAGCCCGGATACGCGGAGAAGTACCCCGAGATAAGCCATAGCAGGGGCAGGTACCGGGGCAGGCACGGCTTCGACGACTACGTCGACGAGCTGGGCATGACGGTGGGGGAGGCGCTACTGTACCCGACTCGGCTGTACGCCCCGGTGGCGAAGGCTGTGCTG
>JAFGTA010000035.1 GCA_016934355.1 Candidatus Bathyarchaeota archaeon
CATGAGGGACGCCAGCCTCGTCTACGGCCCGGCGCAGGAAGCCGTCGCCAAGGCGGTGGCGCAGAGCGTCGAGGACGGGATACTTCCGGCCAGCGACGAGCTGGTTATGGTCGCAAACGTCTTCGTGCACCCCTCGGCGAGCAGGCGTAAACGGGTCTACATCAACAACTTCAAGGCCATGAGGCACGCCATCAGGAAGGCGATGGAGGGGAGGCCCACCGTCGAAGAGCTCAAGGAGAACGCGAGGCGGGCACGGCACCCCTTCAGGGAGAGCCAGTGACCACCTTTTAATCCCTTTTTTCTACCAAACCACGTTTTCTTACACTCTATGGATTATTGTGATCACTATTTCAGTCGCCCTTCCTTGGACAGTTGAGACGATCCAGTCAAACGAGGATGAAACATTATAGACACAGTAAGAAAGATGAGCGGGTCGCTGCTGGTAGCAGCTCTGCTCGTCGTCGTGGTCGGGGTATACGCGTCAACCCAGCTGTTCACGCCCACTGAGAGGGAGTACGTCGAGGTGCGGGACTACCAGGGCGTCCGCCTCTCCTCCATCTCGGATTTCCGCGAGAACAGCATAAGGGGTCCACAGCGGGTGAACACAACAGGCTACCTGCTCAACGTCACAGGCATGGTGGGTACACCTGTGCAGTACAGCTACAGCGATGTGCTGGGATTCGACGCCGTGGAGAAGGTGGTGACCCTCGACTGCGTAGAGGGGTGGAGCGCCACCGTTCTCTGGGAGGGGGTACGGGTGACCGACCTCTTGGAGGAGGCTGACCCGAGTCCAGACGCCGTGACCCTGATATTCCACGCCGAGGACGGGTACACGACGAGCCTACCGCTGGAGTACCTGAGGGAGAACGACATCATCATCGCATACAAGGTGAACGGCGTCACACTGCCAGATGAGAACGGTTTCCCCTTCCAGCTGGTGGCGGAGTCCAAGTGGGGCTACAAGTGGATCAGGTGGATAACAGCGCTGGAGCTCAGCGACGACACGGATTACCGCGGCTATTGGGAGAGCAGGGGGTACAGTAACTCGGCTGATCTCGGCGAGTCGTTCTGGGAGAGGTAACGATGAGTAACGTAGAGGCTCGGCGGCAAGTTCATTTCCTGCTAACCGTGGCTACGGCCCTGTTCGTCGTCTCCGGTCTGGGCATCTCGGAGTTCAGGCTCATCGAGACCCTCACGCTGGGGCTGCTAACCAAGACACGGTCTTTCTGGCTGCACAGCGTCCTCCTCTACCCGTTCACCGCGCTCCTTTTCCTGCACATCTACTACGCGGTCGCTCCGAGGCTGAGGAGAAACGTCAAGTCATCTGAATCAGGGGTATAAGTGTCCCTCAGACCGATAAAAAAATGAATAAGTTGGGTGAGGAGCGGGTTAACTCTAGTCCTCTTCCGTGTCGAACTCGCCTTCCGAGAGATCGAATATACTCCGGGCGTTCGTCTCGGCGATCTCTATGTACTTCTCGTCGTACTCCCCGCTCTCGCGGAGGACCCAGAGCGCGTTACCGATGTTGATGGCCTTGTTCCGGGTGCTCTTCGACGCGTAGACGACGCCCCTCCTGAACTCCTGCTCTAGCCTCTCCTCGCCGCGCCTGATCTCCCTCCTCCAGTGCATCGCGAGGTGGGCGAACCCGAAGTAGGAGGTCATGAGGAACAGCCTCCCCACAAGCTCGGAGGGAGGTACCTCGTAGTACAGCGCCCCGAGGAGGCTCGTCGGGTGGAGGAACATGACTGAGTCGAAGACGATGTCTATAGC
The DNA here is from genome assembly GCA_016934355.1 of Candidatus Bathyarchaeota archaeon. The sequence goes on from JAFGTA010000035.1 coordinate 1,771, forward strand.
CACTATGGAGAGCCCGATGAGCATAGACAGGAATAGGATTCTTCTGCCCTCACTCGGGTTCATAGAACTCCGTCCGATAACTAGGATATTATTATTTATATGTAAAAAAATATTACACCTTATTTATACCCCCAAAATTATTTTCATTACCCCATAAACGATAAATGAAAAAATATTTTGTATTATTCATGGAGGTCGAATTCACTGCGCGGCGCTATGAAGCCGGTGATGAAAACGCGATCGTCGGTTTATTGACCGAGATATTTGGCGCATGGCCTAGATTTGATTTAGAGAAAGGCAACGTAGATTACTGGAAATGGAAGTATCTCGATAACCCTTTCAAAAATAACATAGTAGCCGTTGTTGAAACGGGAGGTCAGTTAGTTGGGTGTCACCACAGATGCTATTTCGAGGCGAAAATCGGTGATAACGCCCAGTTGATATGTCAAGCCATGGACCTTGGGGCTCATCCTAGTTTCAGGCGGATGGGTGTATATAATAGACTCATGGAGAAGAACACCGAGTTAGCGGAACTCGATGAGATGAAGCTAACATACTGGACTACCGGGAACCCGGTTGTCATGGATATAAACAAGCGAGGAGGTAGCCCGACCTTCGTCCACGACGTAGATTCGCTGATCAAGGTCAAGGATGTTGAAAGACACTTCGCCGAACGTGGGAAGAGTGGAGCCGTTTTACTGAAATACGGATTCAAAACCATCAACCTCCTCAAAAAAATAGGCAGCGGCTTCATACAGGGCCCTAATGATGAGATAGATATAACCGAGATAACGGAGTTTGACGACAGGATTAACGATTACTGGGAGAAGATTCGGTCAGAGTACAGGTTCATGATTAAGCTCAGCCCCGATTACCTGAATTGACGATACTGCGACCCACGGGGTGGGCGGTTCCTCAAGTACATAGCAGAAAAAGACGGGGAGATAACAGGGTACATCGTTTTAAGAATTAATTCAAAGAATGAAAAATATCCAGAGGGATACGTCGTTGACCTAAACGCGTTGAAGGGAGATAGAAGGACACTTAACTCGCTTATAAGAAAAGCCGATGAATATTTTGAGACCCGTAAAGTAAACGTCGTACACGCGATTTCCATTAAGAACAGCTACACAGAGAAGGCGTTGCTAAGAAACGGCTGGATAAAAAACCCGGCAAACATAGCTGTATCCTATAACACTCAGGATATCGATGAAGAGGACCTTGAACAGTTTAAACAATCGACGCCGGATCAAATAAACTTCCAGTACGGCACCACAGACTGGATCTAACTCGAATAATCCGTGAAATCGGGTATCTATGCAGCCAATATTCATTTGAAGACGAAAAACGTGTTCTATCAAAACTTGAGTGAATAGAAAAAACATGGCAGTCTTTATGTGGCTGGATGGCGCCCTTTGTCTCCATGAATGCCCCCCGAACCGAAGACGATGAACAGTCCCTCGCTTTCGGGGGGCAGGCTCTCATCGAGGGCGTGATGATGCGGTCGGGCACACACCTTGTGATGTGTGTGCGGCAGCCTGACGGCGAGATTGCTACGCAGTCCATGGCGGTCACCCCGTTGTCTTCGAGGTTCAGATTGCTAGGGCTGCCCCTGGTCCGCGGCGTGGTGGGTATGCTTGAGTCGATGTACTACGGGGTTAAGGGGGTGTTCTACTCGGCGGACGTGGCTATGGAGGGCGAGGACGAGGAGTTCACGTTCATGGACTACCTGCTGGTCATCACCCTGGTGCTTGTGGTGAGCAGTGTCTTCATGGTGGTGCCTTTCCTTCTCACCAACTTCCTGCACCTGGAGGGGCTGCTGTTCAACGTCGTGGAGGCGGCTGTGCGGCTAGCCATGTTCACGGGGTACCTCTGGGCGATCTCCCGGTGGGGCGAGTTCAGAAGGATTCTGCAGTACCACGGCGCCGAGCACAAGACGATCAACGCATATGAGGCGGGGGCGCCGCTCACCGCGGAGTCTGTGGCGGCTTATCCGCGGCTTCACAGCAGGTGCGGCACCAGCTTCCTGTTCATCGTGGTGCTGACGAGCGTGGTGCTGTTCTCGCTCATCAGGGCTGAGGGGTTAGCGGCGCGTATCATGTATAGGGTCCTTCTCATCCCGGTGCTGGCGGGTGTTTCGTACGAGCTGCTGAAGCTGAGCGACAGGCACAGGGACTCAGCCGCGATGAGGCTGGTGATTGTGCCTGGGCTTCTTTTCCAGAGGTTGACGACGAAGGAGCCTGAGCCAGGTATGATCGAGGTGGCGGTCGCGGCGCTAAACGAGGTCAGGCGGCTTGACTCGCCTGTAGAGGAGTCATGACCTGCGGCAGGTCAGATCGGTTTTTAGAGAAAAGTCTAAGATGTTTCGGGCGTTCTTCTTGGTATGGATGAGAAGAGCGGGCTTCTACGGCACTACCTCGCATCGATTGCATACCACGCGGGGAAGGCTATCAGGGACGCGCCTCCTGAGTACCCCGAGCTGAGCGTCGGGATGGACGTGCGGACGCCGAGGCGTATACTGCGCCACGTGTCGAGCGTGCTATGCTACGCCCACAGCTTCTACGAGCACTACGACACCACCCGCCTAGGCGACATGCCGTGGGGCGAGGAGGTGAACA
>JAFGTA010000036.1 GCA_016934355.1 Candidatus Bathyarchaeota archaeon
ACGCCGAGGGCTGGACCTACTACAGGACCAAGCAGCTCTTCGTCGTCGACGTCAACAGCGGCATCGTCACCCAGCTCACCCACGGCGACGAGAGTATCCAGTGCTTCGCGCCTGGGAACCAAGGCGGCAGGATCGCCTACGCCAAGTCCGCTAACCCGCTGCGCCCCGGAGAGTCTGATCTCATGGTCTACGACATAGCCACCGGGAAGCATGAGAAGGTCCTCTGCGGATACACGATCTCGGCCATCTGCTGGTCCACCGACGACAGCCAGATAGCTGTGCTAGGCCACAGCGGCAGCCACGGGTACCCCACCCATTGGGGGGTCCACGTGCTCAAGTCCACCGGCGGCGAGGTGAAGAACCTAACCGAGACCATGGACCGCGGCTGCTCGCGGCGTCACTACTATGATATAAGAAGCCCTTACACGGGGATGCCTGCGCCCGTCTGGGAGGGCCAGGAAATATACTTCCCGGTCTCCGATAGTAACAGGTTCGGGGTCTACAGGGTTCACGTCGAGCAGGGTTATATCGACCCAATAGTGTCGGGGGAGTTCAGCGTTGAGGAGTTCAGCGTCAGCAAGGGCGTCGTCGCCTACACGCGGATCAACACCAACAAGCCGACGGAGGTGTGGATACACGACGAGAAGGACGCCTGCCTGACACGTTTCAACGACCACCTCCTCGCCAACGTCGCCTTAAGCAAGGCGGAGCGGTTCGAGTTCACTCAGAAAGACGATACGGTGGTAGAGGGATGGGTGCTGAAGCCTCACGGCTGGAAGAAGGGAAAGAAGTACCCCGCCATCCTAGACATCCACGGAGGCCCCCGAAGCAAGTTCGGGGACAGCCTGATGTTCGAGCACCAGTTGTACTCCGCCAAGGGCTACGGCGTCATATACATAAACATTCGAGGCAGCGACGGCTACGACCAGCGGTTCGGAGACATCCGCGGCGAGTACGCCGTCTGGGACTACGAGGACCTCAAGAAGGGGATGGAGCACGCCCTAGAGAAGTTCAAGTGGATCGACGGTGAGCGCCTCGGCGTAACGGGTCTCAGCTACGGCGGCTACATGACTAACTGGGTCATCGGACACACCGACATGTTCAAGACAGCCATCAGCCAGAACGGGATAAGCAGCTGGACCTCGTTCTTCGGTACAAGCGACATCGGTTTCCACTTCACGCCTGAACAGATCGGAGGCAGCCCCTGGAGCAACCTTGAGGCATACATCGAGAAATCGCCTATCACCTACGTCAGCGACGTTACGACGCCCGTGCTGTTCGTCCACAGCTGGAACGACTACAGGTGCTGGATAGACCAGAGCATAGAGTTCTACACGGCCCTGAAGTACCTTGGTAAGCAGGCTAGGCTCGCCATGTTCATGGAGGGGAGCCATACCTTCAGGAGCGGCGCCCGTCCCAGCATAAGGAAGAGACGGCTCCAGATAATGCTGGACTGGTTCGACAGCTACCTCAAGCCTTAGTGCATTCAATTTCTTTCGTGTTTATCTTATCGTGGAACCCTATCAAACCTGTTTCTCAAGTCTCAGCAGATTCTTTTTTAGGCTCCTCTTACTTCTCCTCGTTTTCTTCTCTCATCTTTTCGAGACGCTCCTTGTACCAGAGGCTGTCGAGGTGAAATTACTACCTGTTAATTAGCGCTTATACGATATACGAGGTGCTCTCATATCCGGGGCACCAGCCTAGAAACAGACTGAGAAAGCTCTCAATCTTTCGCATCAGAGCCCCGGAATGATCGATGAAAAGATGAGGTGAGCCAGCTCGGATGGAGGTAGCTTCCTCTCCTCCGCGGACAGGCTAACACCTCTCTCATCGGCCTCGTCGACAAGTCTCTCTCTGCAGCGGTTCACCCAGGTGCATCTGAGGCAATTGGGCTGCTGGTAGTGCCACGTCTGCACTCCGTTCCTTGCGCTGAACGTGATGATCACCCTGTTCCCTGTTGAGGGGCTGTGACCCCGAAGTACTCCCTTCGCCGCGTCCACGTACCTGGGCTCTACCATGTTGGATTCGGCGGCGTGCATCAGCGCGTTCTCCACTTTCTCCAGCATGACTCCCTCGGCGTCGTATATCGCCTGCCGGGTGACTCCGAGGGTTCTCCCTATCTCTGCCTTGCTGATACCTTTGAGCCTGAGACTCCATATCTCAAGCTGCCGTTCAGTTAGGTAGGCCGAGGGAAGCATCAAGATCAATATTAAATGTAAAGTATATTACCTTTACGGAACGTGTGAACGCCTAAAAACGACCGCGCACCCAGTACGCCATGGTAACCACGGGCGCCTACTGCCTCTGCATCCAAGTGCACCGAGAAATATCCGTCCAGATAGGCGCCCTGGGGCTACTAGCCTTCCCCGAAGGCAAGTACATCTACGTTGGTTCAGCTCTTAACAGCCTAACACCACGAATAAACAGACACTTGAAGACCAGCCAAGGAAAACACCACGTCACCCACTGGCACATTGATTATCTCCTCCGAGAGCCCACTGTATCTATCCAAGCTGTGTACGCCGTCGAGACCGACAAGAAGATAGAGTGCGCCATAGCTGAGAAGGTTGGACAAAAAGGTCAGCCCGTAAAGGGCTTCGGCTGCAGCGACTGCGTATGCGTGAGCCACCTCTACAAGGTGGACAGCTTCGGCTTCCTAGAAAAAATAGGGTTAAAGAAGATCAGCCTATAGGCTGTCCTCGACTTCCTTGATGAGCGGGATCGCAAGCTCTGACACCGTCACACCTGTTCCCCAGCCCATCAGGGCCGCGGCCTGTATCTCCTTCTTGGAGACACCGGCCTTGAACGCCTCCCCTACGAAGTGTCTGAGCGCCACCGGGTCACGGGTGGTCGCGTATATCCCTATGCGTATGAGGAACACAGTCTTCTGGTCTAGCACGCCGTCTATGTTGATCTCCTTGCTCATGTTCATCCAGGCCTCGGCAACGCCGGGGGTCTCTTCACTGAATATCTGCCAAACGTTCTTGGTCGTCATGGTGTTACCTTGTTCATCGTAAGATTGATTTAATCGTTACCTGAGAATTAAGCGAAAAACGAAAGATTATTCTATTAAAATAGGATTGTCTTAAGGTAGTCTAGCTGGATTAGCTCTTATTAATAAGAAAGCGTCCGCTGGTGTGCTGAGGAGGAAACTGGAATAGAGGACGAGTTCATCCGGGACATCGACACCTTGGTGAGAACGATACAGGATGAGCTCAACGAGGAAGAATACGGCAAGGTGCTACGCCTCAGGGAAGACCTCCTGGAGATGCACCAGAGAAACATCGTCAAGATCAACCACAGCACCATGGAGCTCGTAGCCGCGGCATACCTCATACAGATGGGATTCGACGTCAAGATCGAGCACAGCCTCAACGGCATAAGCTGCGACATCTACGCGCAGAAGGGCTTCGGTAGCCTCATCGTCGAGATTGAGACCGGGTTCGTTCCCCCGGACCACGCCCTGGACCCCATGACCTACCTAAAGGCCCGAGTCACAAGCAAGATAACCCGCTACAGCTCCTTCGCAAACAAGTTCGTGCTGGCGAGCCCTCCCCACTATATCATGCAGGTGCCGGCCAGTCTAACGAAGCCGCCGCGGTTCAGGACAGACGAGGAGATCGCCTACCTGAAGAAGCTCTGCGACCTCTACTACAGCAACCCGCCGGTTTCCCTGGAGGAGATACGGAACGCCCGTATTCACAGCATCTACGTCGTCGACGTCGAGAAGGCGCGTGTCAAGGAGTGGGACATACACGAGTACATGGGCAAGGCTGCCCTCTGGAGCATCTAGCTAGAAAGGTTTAAGATACTGCGACCCGGCAATAGGAAAGGGCTATCATGGAAGTATCCGGCAACGTCTTGATAATCGGCGTCGCGTTGACCCTCATCGGGGTCTTCATGGTGTACCTCAGCCTTAGGGCGAGGCCGGGGGAAGTGGACGCCAAGGCAACGGGGATCATATTCATCGGGCCCATCCCCATCATCGTTGGAGGCGGCAGGAAATGGATAATAGCCGCCATCGGAGTGACTGCGATAATAATGCTCTTCATGCTATCGAAGCAGCTGAGCCCCGACCTGATCGGATGGTAAACAAGGGACATGTCAAGAAAATGCAGTATCTGTGGCAGTGAAGGCGCTGACATCCTCTGCGGCAAGTGCAGGACTTTCGTCTGCGAGGATTGCTTCGACGCAGACGCAGACGCCTGCGTAAAGTGCGCTGGGAAGACATGGAGCCACGGAAAAGCATCCAGCCCTAAGCTGCTTGTCGGTGGACTCGGTCTCATCGTCCTCGGGCTCGTGCTCACCTCGTGGGCGTTGACGGGTTCATCCGATTCGACCATAGTGTTCTTTCCGTTTGTGTTCACCAACATGTCAAGCTCGGCGGCTTTTATCATCAGCATGGTGTTCTTCGCATTGTTCACCGTCTCCTCGCTTCTCCCCGTTTACCTAATGCTACGACGGGGTAGCTACTCGAGCTGGGACGAGGGTATCTACACCCTTAGGGACAGCTACATGGGGGGTAACGTCAGCGAGACCATAGAGTTCATGATAACCACGGAGATCCCCAAGGAGGTCGAG
>JAFGTA010000037.1 GCA_016934355.1 Candidatus Bathyarchaeota archaeon
GGCCGCGGAGGAACACCCCCCACCAGGCAGACCCCTAGCGCGAGCCACCTAAACAAAACGAACAAAAGAACAAACGAACACACCCCCACCCCCCTACCCGGCACACGCCACAACTACCCTGTGAGGTAGTCGTAAGCCGAGAGAGTATGAACCTTCACAATGTGCATGTACTCCTCGACCTCGACGTACTCGTCGACCGTGCCCATCCCGTGGTTCGTGGGGCCATAGTAATAGCTGGGCACCCCTCGTCCCCTCCAGAACTTTAGGTCCGACCCACCCAGACTCACTATGGGCTTGGGGTCAATACCGAACAGCCGTGAGTTTGACCGTATTATCTCGGCCATCTCGCCGTCGGGTGGGCTCCAGAGGGGTCCATCGAAGCGGGCCACCTCGTACGACGCCCCCCGATGCCCCTCAACTATCTTGTCGACGCTCGCCAACACCTCATCTCGGCTAAGGTTAGGCGGCAGACGTAGGTCCACCTCGAAGCCGCACTCCCTTGGGATCACATTGACCTTGACGCCGCCCTCTATGGTCCCTATGTTGACGCTGAGCCTGCTCATAACCTCGGCGCCGCCCGCCCCGAGAGCCCTCTCAGCCTCCCCCCAGCCCTCCTCTAACACCTTACGCAGGTTCTCCGGGTACACTATGGGAAGGTCGCCGAGCCCTTCGAGGTCCGTTATCAGCCTAGAAGCTACCTTGATAGGGTTGTCGCTGAGGTGAGGGTAGGCACCGTGACCTCCCTCGGAACGCACCCGCACCTTCAGCCACAGAATGCCCTTCTCACCGAACCGGATGGTGTGCGGGCTGCTAGGCTCAGCCGTCACACAGCAGTCACCAACGACCTCAGGCATGTTATCGACGAGCCAACCAGCCCCAAGCCTCCCACCCGTCTCCTCATCGCTCACGGCGGCCAAGGTGAGTTCTCCGCCCAACTCATCCCGGAGCTCATGCATCAAAACGTAAGCATAGATCATGGCGGCTGTACCGGCCTTCATGTCACAGGCGCCGCGCCCAAATATCCTGCCGTCCACGAGTTCACCGCCCCACGGATCACGGCTCCACCCCTCACCTGTGCCGACGGGGAAGACATCCATGTGACCGTTCAACACGAGATGCTTACCCTTTCTCGGCGCCTCGAAGCCGCTGACGATGTTGGGTTTCTCGGGGTCGGGACCGACCACCGTGTACTCTATCCCCTTAGAGTCAAGATAATCTGCGACATACTTGGCTGCCATCCTCGTGTCGCCGGGAGGATTAGGACTCGGCGCCCTCAGGAACCCCATCAGAAAACCTGTTAACTCCCCCCTGTCTTCCTCGATCCTATCCAGCAGCCTCTGTTTAGCCTGACTCAGTCCCATACGGAGACGTGGTCAAGCGGGGTTAAATGCGCTCCTATACTCGTTTTTGAAACGGTGGATCTAGTATCAGAAAGATTCACCATCTTTCTATCCTTTCGCTGTAGTTGGGCCCTGTTTTAAGCCGGGTTACCTGTCCTTCGTCGTCGAACTCGAACACGGCGAGCTCTCCGTGTGACCCGTAGCCTGCGGCCTCCATCCTGAACGTGTGCTCGGAGACGGGTATGAGCTTAATCGGCGTCAACATGGGATCAAGCAGGTTGGGGCTGATCATGTGAAGCTCGCCGTTAAGGACGATTACCTCGGTGTCTCCCCAGCCGCTCCGGTACTTGCCGACGTAAGGCGAATATTCAATCTCAGGCTTCTCCGGCTCAGGTCTCGTCGCCTCCCTAATCGCCGGGGCCACCCACTGGCACGCCTTATCCACGTACAGCACCGGCTCCCCGTCGTCCGCGTTCGTGAACACGACGAACACCACCTTGGCGTCTAAGTCGATCCTCAGGTTTGTCCTGTACCCCCGGACCGAGCCACCGTGACCGATGTACGTCCGCCCCCCGATCCTCTGAACGTTGAATCCGATGCCCCAGCCCAGCTCCCAACCCGGGTCCAGCCAGTGAACCTGATGCATCTCCCTGAGGGTCTCCCCAGACAGTATCTGCGCACCGCCCGCCTCTCCATCCCTGAACTGAAGCATCGCGAACTTGGCGAGGTCCAGCACGGTGGTCGTCATGTTAGCCGCGGGCGTGATCCCCCTGCTGTCTGTGTACTCTGCTACCTCCCGCGTCATGTCGGGGAGCCTCCGGGTGTACCCCTTGGCGAGTCGCGGGTGGCCCGGGTCAGGCGACTCCACGTAGGTGTCGCTCATGCCGAGGGGCTCTAGGATGTTCCTCCTAACGAACTCGGGGTACGGCGTCCCTGAGACCTTCTGCACCACCTCACCCGCCACCGACAGCGCGAGGTTGCTGTACTTCCACTTGTTCTCGACCGGGATTACCGTCTCCTGCGCCTGTAGAGCCTCTATCATCTGCTCCCTCGTCGGGAACTCCATGTCCGTCCAGTACGGGTACGGCGACTCCCGGGGCAGCCCGGACGTGTGGGTGAGCAGATGCCATATCCTCACCGGCCTGCCCCTCTGCTTCACCCTGAACCAGTCCAGGTGGTCTGCCACCTCGTCGTATATGCTGAGCTTACCCCGGTCCCTAAGGATCATGACTGAGGTGGCTGTGAACAGCTTCGTGATGCTCGCGATCCTGTAAAGCGTGTCCGGCGAAGCGGGCCTACCCGACTCGACGTCAGCGTAACCGAAGCCCCGCGCCCAAACCACGTCCTGGTCGTGCACGACGGCGATGGACAGCCCGGGCTGCCCCCTGTAAGCCATCTGGCTCTCGATCCACGAGGAGAGGAGCCTGATCCCTGAACCCACCTTGGGATTCTCGGAGAGAGACATAGTAAATCGATCAATATTGTCGCCTACTGTTTATCTCGTTATTGGCTTAACCACTTACAACGTTTAATATATTCAGACCGTAAAGCTGCTAATAATGGAGTATTCGTCTTACTGTAAAGGCGATGAAGACGGAGTAGTGAACTTATTAACGGAGGTTTTCGACGGTTGGCCCAAGTTCGATCTACCTGTATCCCCCGTAGAACACTGGAAATGGAAGTACCTCGACTCACCCACAAAAGGGCTGATCACATTAGCGAAGGATGAAGGACGAGTGGTGGGCTGCAGCCACACCATACTTAAGCGGATCAAGGTCGGAGCGAAGACGTATCTATCCGGGGTCGGTGCAGACGCCGCCGTTCACAAAGACTATCGAGATAAAGGCGTATACAGCTCAATCAGAAAGCCCAAAGATGAAGAGGAGAACATGATTGGACTCAGATTCAGGACCTCTGTGTCCAGTAACCCGAAGCTAATTCAAAGAAACTATAATCGAGGCAACTACGAATTTCCACATAGAATTGTCGAGTTAAACAGGATAGAGGACATCAATCTACATTATAAGGATGAAAAAAAGCTGTACCAGAAAATAGGTTACCACCTGTTATCCTACGGTAACAAGATGAAAAACCTGTTCACAAACAGGGAAGAAGTAAGTGACGTCGATGTAATCGAACTGAAAAAGTTTGATGACTCGGTGGACGAGTTCTGGAATAAGGTTTCACAACGCTATAACTACATAGTTGTACGCGATAAAGCGTACCTGAACTGGAGATACTGTGACCGTCGAGGCGGATCATACAAAATACTTATGGCGAAATCAGGTGAATCAATCGCGGGTTTCATCGTCCTTAGGATCAACCGGTATGACGAAGAATACTCCAAGGGGTACATCGTAGATTATCTCATAGACCCACAGCACCCCGCCGTCCTTGGCTCTCTGCTATCCCATTCAATGAGCTATTTCAAAGACAACAACGTCAACCTGGTAAGATCGTGGAACGTCATGAACGACGCCTATAGACAATTTTCACCGTACGGATTCCTGGTTAACCCAAAAAAGCTTCACGTCTTCATCAGTAAGGAGAGCATAATCGAGGAGGAGTTGCACTGTATACCAGACTCGGACCCTAATAACATCCTTTTCTCGTTCGGCGACCACGACCACATCTAAATGACACACGCTCAGTGCATCTATGAATCATCTGAAAAAGTCTTAACTTATCTAGCCCCCAATGCAAGCCATGACTGATTCAACTTACGACGAGATCAAGAGACACGTCGACAGCATCAGGATCATAGACACCCACGAGCACCTGCCGCCGGAGTCTGATCGCGTCGGCAGGGACGTGGATGCACTAAGCGAGCTTTTCCTGCACTACACGAGCTCGGACCTCGTCTCGGCGGGGATGATCGAGGAGGACATACTGACGATCAGGGACACCTCGATACCGTTGAAGACACGGTGGAGCCTGTTCGAGCCGTGGTGGGAGAAGATCAGGAACACAGGCTACTCCCGGTGCGTCGAGACAGCTGCGCGCGGCCTCTACGGCGTGGACGGGATCGGCTCAGGCACTTACGTCGAGCTGTCGAAGCGGATGAAGGAAAGGAACAGAAAGGGGCTGTACAGGTGGGCGCTGAAGGAGCGGGCGGGGATAGACATAAGCGTGCTGGACTCCCTCACTGGCTCCTTCGACGTGGACACAGAGTTCTTCGCGCCTGTTCTGAGGGTGGGCGAGTTCGCCAACGTAAGGGACAGGCAGGAGCTTGAAACCTACACGCGCCAGCACGGCGGGCTGGTGCACAGCTTCGGCGACTACGTGTCCCTAGTCAGACATAGGTTCACCCAGCTTGAGGGCAAGATCGTGGGCATAAAGATCGCCCTCGCCTACAGGAGGCAGCTGTTCTTCGAGAAGCGTTCATTCTCCGAGGCGGAGGAGGCTTTCAACGAGCTATACAAGACCCGCAGCTTCTACAGGGTCGTGCTGGACCCAGCAAGGAACCATTGTAGGACCGTGCCGGAGAACCCTGGGTTTGAGGCGTTGAAGCCTATGCAGGACTACTTGGTGCACGTCGCATTGGGTGAGGCTGAGCGCCGCGGGCTTCCTATACAGATACACACGGGTCTCCACGAGGGCAACGAGAACATAGTCTCCAACTCTAACCCGGAGCACCTCGTCAACCTGTTCATGGAGTACAGTGACGCAAGGTTTGACATATTCCACGGGGGCTGGCCTTACAGCAGGCAGCTGGGCGCCTTGGCGAAGAACTTCCCAAACGTCTACGTGGACATGAGCTGGATGCACATCATAAGCCCGGCGGCGGCGCGGAGAGCCCTCAGCGAGTGGCTGGATGAGGTGCCCGCCAGCAAGATACTTGGGTTCGGCGGCGACTACCTCGCGGTGGAGGGCGTCTACGGGCACTCGGTGATTGCGAGGGAGAACGTGGCGAGGGTTCTCGCGCAGAAGGTGGACGACGGCGACTACAGCCTGGAGCAGGCTGAGAAGTACGCTGCCTGGATTCTCAGGGAGAACGCGGGGCGGCTCTTCAACTTCAAGTAAGCCTCGGTCTAAGCCCAATCCATTCTTCGCGCCTAGAATCTGTTAAAAACCTGTCACGCAGATTATTCTTTAGGTTTTAACTGGAGCTGAGTTCATGAAGATCAACAAGATCGAGATACTCCCCGTCGACGTGCCCCGGAGCAAGGTGCTCACCATCTCGCGGTACGGTCAGCTCGGCGAGGGAAGACCCTTCGAGTTCATTCTGACCCGCGTCCACACCGACGAGGGTATCACGGGAGTCGGTGAGGTCCCGCCTCTTCCGCCGCTGTCCCCCGAGTCCCAGCCCGTAATCTCCGCGGTGATCCAGAGGTGGCTCGCCCCCCAGGTGCTGGGTATGGACCCCTTCGACATCGAGGGCATCTGGGA
>JAFGTA010000038.1 GCA_016934355.1 Candidatus Bathyarchaeota archaeon
CCGTTCCTGACCAGCTTCCTGGCCTTCTCCAGCATGCGGTCTTTGAAGCGCCTGTAGTCTCTATGCATCCCACAGTGAAAAACATTCAAAGGCTAATATGTTTTAGGGACTCGTCACAGGACCTTCTCGAGGTTCGCCGCCTCCTCCATGTGTACGCTGACGATGGCATCGACGTACTCCGATATCTGGAGTAGCTCATCGTCAACGGCCAGCTGGTTCTCGGCGATCCTTGACAATATATTAACGAACCCCAGTGCCTGAAGCTGCAGGCTGACCTTGTTTAGCTCCACCAGGCTGTTCAGCGCATCCCTCGCATGTGGGTCACTGATCTCCTCGATCTGTTGTTCTATCTCTGCGAGGATGGCGTCGTGTCTGCTCTGTAGCCAGTGTACCCGGTTCTGCGTTTCGGTGGGCATCCAGTACCGACGCCCTCGACCGGATAAAAACCTTAGCATCTCCTGAAGGTTACAGGGCTGGAACTCTAAGAGACCCCTGTATACCTTCCACCCCATTTCGTAGTTGAACTCCACTAGATTCTTCGCGTGTTGTAGAGAATAGAATGGAGAGAAAAATTTGGTTTGCAGGCTCCCTGGGGCTACCTCAGGTGCTCGATGGCTTCGGGCGAGGTGTAGTACTTGCCGTCAGCGAATAGGAGGGCCTCTGATATCTTCAGGTCCTTGAGGACGTTGAAGAGCTTACCCTCCTTTATCTTGGTCTGCTTGATCTCCTTGAAGGTCTTTGGATCCTTGCAGTGGTTCAGCACCTTGACGCAGTCTTGGTCTGCTAGGTGTTTCTTCATAGACTCTATATTTAGTCCCGTTTTCTTCACCCTTGTATAGCTAAGAAATGAAAGCGACATATATACAATATATATCTTATTTATCCCCGTGAAAGGAATATTCCTAGAAGAATAAATACCAGGTCGCTAGCTACCCAGCCGCATTCCTAGGCACCAGTCTTATGGCCTCGGTCGGGCACTTCGAGACGCAGAGGCCGCAGCCGAAACACCTCGTCTCGTCGTATACCAGCTTCCCGCCCTCCATTCTCCGCGCTTGGAAGACACACCGATCCACACAGTCGCCGCAGTCGTCACACTTGGCCATGTCGTCCTCTGCGATGTACCTGCTCGTGAGTATCTGGGTGTGCACCCCGTTTCGCACGAGGCTTCCGAGGGTGTGGCAGCAGCAGGGGCAGCAGCTGCAGATCAATCCGGGCTTGTCTTCTCCCTTCATGGTGTACGCCATGTGCACGAGGCCCGCCTCGTGGCTTCTCCGCAGGACGTCGAGGGCCTCCTCGACTGTGATGAGCCTGGCTCCGTGGAGCCCCTTCTCCACGAGTAGGTCTGCCTCCTTGTTGACGCTGAGGCAGACGTCGCGGGGGGCGTCGCAGTTGCTGTACTCGGTCTTGCAGCCGCAGTCCTGAACAGCTATTTTATCGGCCTGTTCGAGTATCTCCTTCATCTCAGTCTGGTCGTAGACTCTGTGCTCTGCGGCGATCTCGGTGTTCACTGGGATGGTGACTGCCATCTCTATCTCGTCGGCGATCTTCCGGGTGTCTTCGTCGCTGTAGAACCGCACGCCCTCGTACTTGGAGCCCATGCCCTATCGGTTACGGGGGCGCGATTTATAGTTTCGCGGATCGCGAACACGGCTGGTTAATGCTTGTTCCGTATTACCTGGAATCATGCGAAAAAAATTAGTCTCGGCTTTCACGTGGCTCCTGTATGAAGAACGCAGGGAGAAGGGATAAGAGGGTGACGGCAGCGATGTAGGTGAAGCCCCAGTTGAAGCCGTAGTACTCGACGATGTAGCCGAAGAGTATGCTCGAGAACGAGGCGACTGTGAAGCCTATGGTGAAGTAGAGGCCGAATATCTGGTCAAGCTGGGTGGGCTCGACGCTGTCGCTGAGGACGCTCTGGACTACTACGGTCTGCACCATGAAGCCTATGGCGAACAGGAGGGCTGCGAGGGGCCAGAAATCCGTGACGTAGTTGAGGGTAAAATACCCTGCGACGCTCGCGGTCATGATGCCTATGATGAGGGGCTTCCTGTTGACGCGGTCGCTGAGCCACCCCCAGAAGAACGGGCCGAGTACGCCGCCGAACAGCATCACCGAGTAGAGGACGCTGCTCCTCTCGGGGGTGAAGCCCAGGATGTCTATGAAGTAGAGGGGCAGGAACGTCCTGACGCCCATCCTGAACGCCATGACGCTGCGGAGGAGGCTGATGCTGAGCACGTTCCTGTTATTCAGGGATTCCCTGAGCTTCCCCAGGTTCAGCGCGTCCCGTGTGGTCCCCTCTACATTGCTGGCGCCTCTGATGAAGAAGATCATTATGAGGCTGAGTACGATGGCGGGCACCGAGAGGACGCTGAGGGTGGACCTCCACCCGATCCTCGACAGGAGGTAGGCCGCTATCAGCGGCGTGAAGCTGAACGCGAGGCTGGGTATCGCCTGGTTCAGCCCCAGCATGCTGCCCCTCTTCTCGGGGTCCGTGGCCGCCGAGATGAGGGAGGCGCCTATGGGGTGCTGGGTGCTGCTTCCGACGCCCGCGACGATTGTGAACCCGAAGAAAGTGAAGAACCCTCGGCTCATGGCGGCTGCGATGTTCATCAAGCTGTTCACGAGGTTGCCTACTCCCACGATGACCCTTCCGCTGGACCAGCGGCGGAAGTAGCCGACGAACATCTGGGGGAAGCCGGCGGCGAAGGTGGCTGCCGACCTTATGAGACCGAGCTGGGAGTAGCTGAGGGTGAACTCGTCCATTATCTCGGGGTAGAGCATGGGCATGGCTCCGCTGATGACGTGGTTCAGCATGTGCAGCAGTATCACGGACCATACTAGGGGCGCCGACTTCGCCTGTTCCTGTTTCTCCTCGGGCGTCATGGCTTTCACTCGAATGCAAGGCATGATACTTTGCTACATATATTTGTAGCGGTACATACCAGAATAGAAGATTTAGGTTGGCTTATAAAATAAACATAAACAGCAAAAACATCACCATCAATCGTTTCAGAAGAAGAGAGCGAACTGGACAAGGTCTTCGCCGAGGTACTCCTTGCGGAGGTAAGCCTCCTTCGTGAACCCGAGGGACGCACATAATGCATGCATCGCGTGGTTCCAAGGCCGCGTGGATAGCTTCAGCTTCCCCGCCCCACTCCGCTTCGCGTAGCCTACGGCTTCAGTCATCAACCGCCTCCCGACGCCCATTCCCCTATACCTCTTATCCACCGCCACAAGGTGTACCTGCGCCGGAGCCTCCACGTTCGCGTCAGTCAGAAGCAGGAACCCATTGGCGGAGCAGTCCACATCAGCTACGAAGAGCTTCACCCCGGCCCGCTCGGTTCTCTTAACAAAATATTCATCAGAGAATCTAAGCATTCCATGTGCGATCTCGTCATCGAAAGCCTCGTTGGCGATCTCTGCCAGCCTTTCTGAGTCGTCTTCCCTGAATGGTCTGACATCAGCCAATATGGACACTTGAAAGTAACGAGTGTGAACAGGATATATGCATATGGGAACCCAGTTACCCACACAGAACCGGTATTGATATATTTACCCACATAGCCCTAATTTATAAGGAGTGTGGGTGGAGACGAGTATAGTAGAGTTGGACGACAGAGGCAGACTCACCCTCCCCAGTGAGGTGAGGAAAAATCTGAAGATCACGCAAAAGGTCCTGCTCTTGAACGCAGGGGACCACGTGAAACTCATCCCGCTGCCTGCAGACCCCTTCAATACCCTGCACGGCGCCCTGAGCATCGAGAAGCCGTTCAACGAGCTCAGGGAAGAAGCCGAAAGGATAGCACTCAAGGAAGCCGAGGGGTGACACATGCCTCTCCTCGAAAACGACGTCATATTCGCGTACCTAAACCAGCACGATAAGAATCACAAGGCAGCCGAGCAGGTCTTCGAAGCACTCCGCCTCGGGGAACTACAGCCGGAGGTGTCTAGCGTCGCACTGCTTGAGATGGAGCTTATCTACAGAAGCCGAGGCATCGAGGAGCTGCTTCTGAGCCACCTCGCGGCCGTCAGCGCGCTCCCTAACATAAAGTATGCGCCACTGACGCCTGACCTAGTACTGGCCAGCGTCTACCTGCGCCAAACCCTGGGACTCACCTTCTTCGACAGTCACTACGCGGCCACCGCCCTCAACTACGACAGACGGATAATCAGCGCTGACAGGGCGTACGATAAGGTCCCGGGCATCACAAGGATAGACCCGACCACGTACCTCTGATTCACTACATTTAAGCGCAGATGCTGGACTATTGTCTGTTAGAGGGTAGCCTATGGGTGGACGTCTAGAGCTGCGTAGCGTATACAAGGACTTCGGCGGCTTTAAGCTCGACAACGTCAACCTTAGCCTCGAAGCGGGGGAGTACTTCGTCCTCGTGGGCCCAACGGGAAGCGGCAAGACCCTTCTACTTGAGACGGTGAACGGCTTCCACAGCGTGGACTATGGGATAGTCGAGTTCGACGGCCGCGACATAACGGACCTGCCGCCCAGCAAGCGCAGCGTCGGCTACGTCCCCCAGACGCCGAACCTCAACGACGGCCAGACGGTGCGTGAGAACATCGAGTTCACGGTGAGGCTGAGACACCTCCCCGGCGACTGGACCAGGGAGGTCAAGGGTATCATCGCCATGATGAGCCTGGGCGCTATGGAGGACAAGTTAGCCCTCAACCTAAGCGGAGGGGAGCGCCGCAAGGTGGCCCTTGCACGCGCCATTATACTGAAGCCTGACCTGCTGCTGCTGGATGAGCCTCTGAGCAGCTTGGACGTCTCAAGCAAGCACGCGCTGCGAGACGAGATCAGGATGATCCACAGGTACCTTGGCTGCACCGTGATTCATGTGACCCACAACCAGCAGGAGGCGCTGGGCCTCGCCACGAGGATGGGCGTGATGAGGCGTGGCACCATCGTGAAGACGGGCACCGTGGAGGAGGTGTTCGACGACCCCATGGACGAGTACGCGGCCCGCTTCCTCGGCTACGAGAACATATATCTGGCCAAGGTGTCGGAGCCCGGGCGTACGACTAAGATGACCTTGGGCGGCGTAACGCTGAGGGCGGCGAAGCCGCCGGCTAAAGGCCAGACAATGGTGGGTATCCACGGCGACGACGTGAGTGTCCACCGCAGGACCCCTGTTAACGTCAGGGACAATATATTCCAGGGCGTCGTGAAGGACTACAGCCACAAGGGGCCGAGTGTCACCGTGACTCTGGACATCGGTGTCGAGCTTCGGATTAACCAGAGTAAGCGGAGGTTTCTTGAGCAGGGGATTCAGAGGGGCGACGACGTTTGGGTTCAGTTCTCCCCCGGGGCGGTTAAGCAACTGACAGCGTAACCGAGAATCTTCAGATAAAGCTGATATTATTCATCCACGACATTGTGAGGCATGAAGGAGTGGAGATGCAAGACATGCGGCGTGACTTACACGCCGGACCCGCCGGACTATACGTGCCCAGGGTGCGGCGGCAGCAACACGATACCAGCCGACTTTAAAGCAGAGGCCGTAGCATCAAAATCGACGAAGGCGCAGGAGCTTCCCGAGAGGCATTGCCCTGAGTGCGGGGAGGCTATACGTTGTGGTTACCTTGTCGAGACCAACACGCCGCTCACGTTGATGACTCTTGGGGAGGGAATTTATTGGAGCGCCGGCGAGGGCGGGATGTTAGGGGACCGAGTGGCACTCAAGGCGTACGCCTGCCCAGGGTGTGGACACATCGGTCTCTACGCGCGGAGGCTGGAGAAGGACAGAGCCATCATAGAGAAAGCACACTATCGATGCGAGTAAGTTATAACTCACTTGATTAGTGTCTACAGCTTCTCAAGCGCCGCCTCTACTCTGTCAAGCGCCTCACGTATGATGCCCATGC
>JAFGTA010000039.1 GCA_016934355.1 Candidatus Bathyarchaeota archaeon
AACATCTCGGGGGACGGCAGCTTCGCCATGACCGAGAACAACCTAGCAGTGGCGGTGGACGAGGAGCTCCCCATCGTCGTCGTTATACTCAACAACGGTATGCTGGGCATGGTGGCCCAGTGGCAGCGGCTCTTCATGGGCGGAAGGTACTCCGCCGTCAACAGGGACTACACCGTGGACTTCCCGGGTCTCGCCGAGAACTACGGCGCCCACGGGGTACGGGCTGAGACCATGAGGGAGCTGAACGCGGAGCTCCGGAGGGCGGTGGACGCGGACTACACGACGGTGATTGACGTGCCCATAGACCCGGAGGAGAACGTGTACCCCATGATTCCGCCGGGGATGGGTTTAAAGGACATATTGACGAAGGAGTAGTCGTGAAACCCCTCAACATCATCAGCTTCATGGTGGAGAACAAGCCGGGCGTCCTCTTCAACATAAGCAACAACTTCCGGCGCAAGAACTTCAACATCCACAGCATCACCGCCATCGCCGGTGAGGACGAGGACACCACAAGGATCACCATCACGACGCAGGGAGACGCACAGGAGATCACCAAGCTCGTGGAGCAGCTGGACAAGATGGTGGACGTCATCGCCGTCAAACGCCTCGACCCCCTCAGGACGGTCCAGCGCGACTTGGCGCTTGTGAAGCTCCGCACCGCCGACCCCCTGGCTCAGGAGGAGGCGCTGGAGACCATCAACCACTACAAGGGGCTGATCCTGGACATTAAGCCTGACACGGTCATTGCTCAGGTCACCGGCTCCGTGAACGAGGTCAGCGAGTTCATGAGGGACGTGAAGCACATCGGTATTATCGAGTCCGCGAGGACAGGGATCACCGCCATCGAGAAGGGCTGGATCACTCTAGAGTAGACCCACATTTTATTATCGCCTGCAACGTCACTTTGAGGTATGTGCCAATTAGCCGCCTACATCGGAGACCGACCGGTCGCCCCGCTTCTACTTGAGACCCTGAGGCTTCAGGAAGGGTACTTCGGTGGCCAAGCCACGGGGATGGCCACACTTGACGCGGGAAGGATCAGCGTCGTAAAGAAGCCGGGGGCGGTCGAGCATGTGAAAGCCAGCTCGGACATACTTTCGCTGACCGGCTCCACCGGCATAGCCCACAGCAGGTACAGCCCCAGCGTCCTCAAGGGCCCCGAGTACAACATGGAGGGCAACGCCCACCCGTGGACCACCCCGGACGGCACGGCGGCGCTGATGCATAACGGCATTATAAACAACTACAAGGAGCACTGGGACGCCCTCAAAGAGGGCTACACCTTCACCAGCTACAGCCCGGAGACCGGTGACATCACGGACAGCGAGGTCGCGGTCTACCTCCTCGACAGGAAACTCAGGCAGGGGAAGGGACTGCGGGACGCCCTCAGGGAGACGGCGAACAGCCTCAAGGGCATGGTGCTGCTCGTCGCCGTGTCAGCGGACGAGCCTGAGACGGTGTACGTCACCAACTGGATACAGGCGTGCACGTTAGCCAAGGGAGACGGCGAGACCATGTTCACAAGCAGCAGGCTCGGCCTCTCTCACGTCCGGGACATGTTCGACGTCTTCACGGCGCCCCGTAACAGCCTAATCAAGCTAACCCGTGACCGGGTAGAGGTGGAGAAGCTCGACCCCAGTAGACGCGCCCCCGACCCGAAGCTGGACGAGGACGCCCTCCTCAGATACTCGCTCCGGGTGCTCAGGGAGAAGGGGGAGCTGGACAGCGTCGGGCTTCTCCTCGCCCTCGCCCCTGAAGGGTGGGAGGAGGCATTCGGCCTCGACAGGGAGAGCTGGCTCAGCCTCTTCAGGATTGGCTGGGGCGACCAAAACCAGGTGATGGAGCCCCTCGCCGAGATGGCTGAGAAGGGGCTGATAGGGAGGAAGGTGCGTCCTCATCTGGAGGGCGGCGTCGAGGTGCCGAGGGTGTTCTGGTCGGCGCCTTAACCCTCGCGCCCTGTTGTGTGCAAATAAAAGAGGTAGGCGCCCTGTCTGAGAGCCTCTACTTCAGTACCTTCTTGAATAGCTTGAGGTCGTTGGCGCCCAGTATCTTCCTGATGTCGTCGTCGGAGTAGCCGCGGGACACCATGCCCTCTGTGAGGCTCGGGAACCTGGTTATGTTGTCGAGGCCGGGGAACCCGCAGCCGCCGTCGAGGTCGGATCCGATGCCCACGTGGCTGGCGCCCACCAGCTCGACGGCGTGGTCGAGGTGGTCCAGCCAGTCGTGGATGGTTACCTTCTTGACTGCCTCGGGGTCGAAGCCGACGCCGTCCTTGATGAACCCCCCGCAGAAGCTGAGGTTCATGACGCCTCCCTTCTCCGCCAGAGCCTTGATCTGGTCGTCCTTGAGGTTCCTGTGGTGGCTGCAGAGGGCCTTGCAGTTGCTGTGAGTGGCTATGACGGGGTCGCTGCTCCGCTCGATGACGTCCCAGAACCCTGTCTCGTTGAGGTGGCTGATGTCCACGAGCATCCCGAGCCTGTTCATCTCGCTGACCACCTCTCCGCCGAACTCTGTGAGGTGGCTGCCGGAGTCCGCGCCCGAGCCGTCGCCCAGTTCGTTCCGGGGGAAGTGGGTCAGGGTGAGAGACCTGACGCCGAGCCTATAGATGGTTCGGAGTGCCTCTATGCTGCCTTCGAGGGGCTCGCCTCCCTCGACTGTGATCACCGCCGCGATCTTTCCGTCTTTGATTGTCTTCATTATCTCGCGGTGGTTTGTCGCCACCGCTATCCGGTCCTGATTCTGATCGACCTCGGCGGCGAAGGTGTCGAGCATCTGCACTAGGCGGCGCAGCCTAGCAGTGTGCAGGGGGCTGACGTACATGGCGAAGAGGAGGCAGTCTACGCCTCCCTCCATTATACGTGGGATGTCTATCTGCCCGTGCTCCGATCTCTCGCCTAGGGTCCTCCTCGGCGGGTAGGCGCCCTCCCCAGAGGTGATGAACGGGGGCGCCTTGATGAGGTGGAGAACGGTGTCGTTGTGTGTGTCCACTACCAGTGAGTCCCTGTGGAGGGCTTTCGCTCTCTCCGTCTGCTCCTTCGTGAGGTTAAACATGGAGATATTTAGCGTGGCCATGCATTTAGCAGGATCGGAGAAAGGGGGGTTAGCCCTGTATGGCGCTCTTGATGCCTTTTCGGGCTTTTACGGCGTCGATGGCTTTCTGGGCGTCCTTCACCTTGTACTTGTGGGTGACTACCTCGTGTAGGGGCATCCTGTCCATACTGAGCCGCATCAGGTCCAGGCTTGTGGCGAACTGGGCCGCGGGGTACGCCCAGCTCCCCAGTATGTCCATGTCCTTGAAGCAGATGGTGTGGGGGTTTACTAGCACGGGGCCTGGGTCGGTGTAGTGGCCGACCTCGACGAACTTGCCTCCTCGGCGGGTCATGTCGATGCCCTCGGGAACCGCCGCCGGGACGCCGACGCATTCGATTACGACGTCTGCGCCCAGGCCTCCTGTGAGCCTGTTGACTTCGGCGACCCGTTCCTCCGACGTCTTGAGCTGCCTCATGTCGATGACGTGGTCTGCTCCGAGCTTCTCCGCCATCTTGAGTCGCTCGTCCACCATGTCGACGCTGATTATCTTGCCTGCGCCGCTGAGGGACGCGGTGGCGACTGCGAGGAGCCCGATGGCTCCGGCTCCCTGCACGATGACGCTGCCGCCTACCCTGAAGCCCTCGCCGTAGGTGGGGAGCCCGGGCGCGACGGAGCGCTCGAAGGCTCTGCTGCTGACGGCCATGGGCTCGCTGAGCACGGCGACCTCGGGGGGCACCTCGTCGGGTACCTTGTAGACCCAGTAGTGCTCGGCGTCGACGTATATCTTCTCGGCCCAGCCTCCGAGGAGGTGGGGTGGCTCGGCGCTGGTGGTGTTGACTCCCATCACCTTTCTGCCGGTGCAGAGGGTGGGCTTGTGGGGCATGAAGTGACAGAAGTAGCAGTCGCCGCAGAACCTGTTGGTGCCGGGTACGACGACGACCCTGTCGCCTTCCGTGAGGGGCTGGCCTCTGACCTCGTGGCCTCTGGCTTCCTCGCCTATCTCCTCTATTGTGCCTACGAACTCGTGGCCTGGTATGATTGGGTAGGGGACCTTCATGTTGCCGCCGTAGATGTGCATGTCTGTCCCGCAGACGCCGCAGAGCTCCATCCGCATGAGGAACCCGTTGGGCTGGACGTCGGGCTCGGGGTAGTCTACTACCTTGAGTTTGCCTACGTCTTCTAGGATTGCTGCCTTAACCATGTCTAGTGATGGGGTTTTATGGATTAAACAGTTGCCGATGGCAGGCGCGGATGTTCCCTGTTGCCGGGGATAAGCGTTTTCCGGGGGCGACTTGGGCCTTGGATCGTCGACTCGGCATTTCCCTTATAAGAGGTTACTTGTTATAAGCGTTTTTTAGGGGAGGGATGACCTTTTCTGCGCCGTCACCGGCATCAGAATTACTGTTTTTTAGTGTAAATATGCTGGATTTGAAGGGTGCTAGCCGTCCGTGACCTTGATGTCGAAGTGATAAGTGTGAGTCTCGCCGCCCTTGCATATCTCCTTGACGAGCACGTACTCGCCGGGCGTCAGACCGCGTAGATCGATCTCCTGGGTGAAAGAGTCGAACCTCCGGAGGCTCGCCGCGACCGCGGGGACGGCGTCGACTGGCATGACCTGCACCCACTCGCCGTCCACGTAGGCGAGGATGCGGTAGTCGTAGCCTGTGATGACCTCGTCGAAGCTCCTGTTGCTGACGGTGAGGACCAGCGTCTCGCCCTCGGCGAAGCTCAGCTTATTGACGGTGACGCCGAACAGGTTCTCGGCTGCGCCCCGGGCGCCGAAGCTGAATAGGATAGACACGGCGAGGAGCGCCACCCCAGCGTAGTAGAGCCTCTTGATCATCGCGCCACCAGGGTTCAGATGTGGTTTCTTAGTTTAAGGACCGTGGAGATAAAGATTACCAGCAGGCTACCGTAGGTCAGGTATAGGTTTTCGACTGGCAGGGTCGGCTCGTCCGTGGGGAACTCGAAAACGATGGGTGAAGGGGTCGTAAGGAAGGCTATGGTCTCCTGTAGCTCCGCGTCGCCTCTCGTGGCGGTGAGGACCCACTCGTCATCGTAGTTCGTGACGTACTTGTAGGGCTCGTAGAGCGGGTAGTATGAGCAGAACGTGATGTTAAAGAGAGCCCGCCCGCTCTCGTCGGACTCCCCCTCCCAGACGACGTTGCCGTCCTTGTCCTTAAGGACGAGGTTGACCCCTCTGACGACTCGCTCCCTGCCCTGGGTGACGACGGTGTACTCCTGTTTGACGGAGAACTTATCGTAGATGTCGTAGGGATTGGATTTTTTTGGTCCCCACGTCACGCTGCCTCTGACGCTTGATTCGAGTCCACCGATCCAGTGGTTATTGACGTAGGCGTTCGAGAAGGCTATGTCGGCGTTCATGGTCACCGAGAGTATGTCTACGCTGGAGTTCGATACGTTGATCTCCTGACGGCATTTGTTCCGGGACACTGAGCTTGGGTACAGGTACGGGTAATAGATTTCGGTGACGAAGCGTTTAACGAACGAGTCCTTGATGGCGACTCTGGAGTCCCCTACGTTATAGTAGTAATAGATTATTGAATCATTGATGGTGGCGTTCGACGTGATCGACCTGATGCTGTAGACGTCGACGCCGGTGACGCTGATGTCGCTGTTCATCAAGTCGATCGCCAAGGGCTCAGCCAGCTCGCTGTTGATCAGGGTGACGTTCATGGCGTGGCTGGTTATGCTGAGCAAATCGATGGTGCTCCAGTGAACGTGTCTGCCAACAGGATCCGAGTCAAGCCGCAGTGAGCCGTTCACCACCCTGAATGAGAGGGAACTGAGGGTAGAGTTCTCTAGAACCGCTGTGGTGTCTGGCTCCTTTGACGGGTCGATGATCTGTGAACGCCACCAGTTGCCCTGTACGAGCCGGGATACGTACGAGTCAACGAGCCGCAGTTCACTCGACCTGTCGGCGAGTATCCTGAATACCGTTGAGCCTCTAGCCTCAAGCGTCGCCGACTCGTCAAAGCATAAACTATGATTCGCTATCAGGGTGTTCTCCAGGTAGCAGCTGCTCGACCCCATGAACCCTATATGATCCATGTAGTGAGACGGCACGATGGTCGAGTCGTACGCCTCTAGTCTCGCGGTGTCGTTGAACACCATCCCGGCGAAGTCGTTGTATATGTTCTCTAGGTAGCTGCCGGGGAACTCGGGGGCGATGAGCGTGCAGTTCCGGAGAACCAGCCTCGCGTCGTCCTTGAACAGCATGAGACCGGAGATACTCACCGTCTGGTCCCTGAACTCCAGCACAGTGTCCCCGTCGAACACCGTCTGCTCGGTGATGTTAGTGTCGGGTCTAGGTACCCTGATCCACTTGAAGCGGTCCATGGGGGTCCACTGCGGCTCCTCGCTCCCCCAGGATTCAGGGACAGACGTCTCCGTTGCGAGGGGAGGAGGCACCATCAGTACGCTGTACGCGAGGACCAACCCAGCGATGGACACGACGCCGAGATAGCTCCTCCAGCCTGAGAAGAGATCGCCGACGGCGTTGGCCAGACCGCCTTCTCTTCTGGGAGGCTCCTGCCCAGGCTCCAGCGGGCACCAGTCGCTTGCTCCGTCTTTCTTCATCGGCATCTTTCCGTTCAGTTCTTCATGTGAGAGGGAAGCATTCGGTGAAGATAAAAATCACGTGTAAAGTATAAAGTCTTTACGACAACCCGTGGATGATCATCTTCCCCTACGTGAAAGGGAGCACCGTCGAGGGCGACGGCTTTTCTTCGGGGCAAGACCTTTTACCTTAGAATTATCACTCTTTGAACCGTCATGTGTCAACTCGCCGCATACGTAGGAGACAGGGCGATAGCGCCGCTGCTGCTGAACGCCCTCCAGTACCAGGAGCCCTACTTCGGAGCCCAAGCAACGGGCATAGGCGCACTCAAAGGAGAAACGATCGACGTGGTAAAAGCACCGGGGCACGTTGCCCACGTCAAGAAGACCACGGACATCGAGAGGCTCAAGGGCACCTGCGCCCTCGCCCACAGCAGGTACAACGCCTCCGCAAAGGACGACCCCCGGTACAACACCGTCGGGATGGCTCACCCGTTCCTCAGCGACGACGGCAGGCTCGCGCTGATGCATAACGGCGGCATCGCCAACTACAAGACCCACTGGGAGAGGCTTAAGGGCAGCCACGAGTTCAGGAGCTATAGCCCTGAGGTCGATAACATAACAGACAGCGAGGTCGCCGTGCACATGCTCGCCGACGAAGTGGCCGGCGGCAAATCCGTCGGAGACGCGTTGAAGAGTATAGCCGCCCAGTGCACCGGGAGCTTCCTGCTCGGGGCCATCAGCGTCGACGAGCCTGACACCGTGTACATTGCCAACTGGCACCAGCCGTGCTACGTGGCGGTGGGCGACGACGAGGCAATGTTCGTCAGCAGCAGGATCGGCTTCAAGGACATAAAGGGCGAGATGACCAACATATTCAGCCCCCCAAAGAACAGCCTCATTAAACTCACCAGAGGAAAAGCCGAGATCAGCGTACTAGACAAAGGCAGAAAGGTACCCGACCTACGGCTGGACAAGAACCTCCTAGGTGAGCGGTTCGAGGACGTGCTCCGAGAGAAGGGGCGCAGGGACTTCAGGGAGATGTGGTACGACCTGAACCCGGACAGCTGGGCAGAGGCTTACGGCCTCGAAGCCGACGAGTGGAACGCGCTGCGGAAGGCGGGGGTAAGCGTGGTGAACCCGTACATCAGCGTCGTCGACATGCTGAAGCACGAGTGCAGGGTGGAGGAGTCCATCGACCCCCGCGTCGAGGGGGGTGTACCGGGGACGCCGCGGTTCAGCTACGTCCTCGCCTAGTCTTCAATAACATTTATATAATTTAGGCATACCTAAATTTGAGATATGATTTGAGCAGTGAGAGCGTGGAGGAGTACCTAGAAGCCATCTACGGCTTCAACGAGCAGGGAGAGCTAGCCAAGAACCAAGCACTGTCTGAGAAGCTCAAGGTGAGCCCGCCCAGCGTCACCCAGATGATCAAGCGGCTGGCGGACGAGGGGCTCGTCGAGTACGAGCCCTACAAGGGCGTTCTCCTTACGGGGAAGGGTATGGCTCTGGCCCAGAAGGTGGTCAGGAAGCACAGGCTCATCGAGCGGTTCCTTTACGACTTCCTCAAACTGCCCCTCGATAAGATTCACAACGAGGCGTGCCGCATGGAGCACGGCATCTCGGACGAGACCGCCGCAGCGCTGTGCAAGGCCATGAACAGCCCGGAGACCTGCCCGGACGACGACCCCATCCCGCAGTGCCCCCTAAACGTGGGCAACTGCAGCGAGTGCGAGGACGCGAGGGAGGCGGCGGGCCCTGATCTCCCCCTGATGACTCAGCTGAGCCACCTCAAGCCTGGGGAGGAGGGGAAGGTCTCTTTCATCAGGGGAGGCAGGCACGCTGCCCAGAGACTCATGGACATGGGGCTGACCCCGGGCACCTACGTCAGGGTGGTGAAGGCGGCTCCGTTCAAGGGACCCATAGAGGTGGAGGTCCGGGGCACAAGCCTGGCCCTCGGGAGGCGCCTCGCCGACTACGTGTTCATCAACGTCGCGGACGAGGGTAAGCCGTGGATGAGAGCTCACCCCCACGGTCCACACCACGGCAGGCCGGCGCAGTGAAGTGAAGCGAGTTGTCTAAGAGAAAGCTTACTGTCGCCCTAGCGGGTAATGCGAACGTCGGGAAGAGCGTCATCTTCAACCAGCTTACTGGGCTCCACCAGCACGTCGGCAACTGGCCTGGGAAGACGGTGGAGCGCGCCGAGGGCACCCTCATCTACGCCGGAAACGAGATCGACGTAATAGACCTGCCCGGCATCTACAGCCTCAGCACCTACAGCATCGAGGAGCTTGTGAGCCGCGAGTACATCGCGGTGGAGCACCCCGACGTGATAATCAACGTGGTGGACGCCGGCGCCCTTGAGCGGAACCTGGCGTTCACCGTGCAGCTTCTGGAGCTTGAGCCGCGGATGGTCATGGCGCTTAACCAGATCGACGTGGCGGAGAGCAGGGGCATCATAGTCTACGCTGATCGGCTCGCCGAGGCGCTTGGCGTACCTGTTGTGCCCACAGTGGCGGTGAAGGGCGCCGGACTCACGGAGCTCATGGCGAGGGTGGTCGAGGAAGCAAACGGCGATAGGGCTACGCCCTTAACGTACGGCCCCGAGATAGAGGAACGCGTCGAAGCCATCGCCTCCAAGCTGGAGGTGGACACACCATACCCCCGGAGGTGGGTCGCGGTGAAGCTCATCGAGGGCGACGAGAAGATAATGGAGATCGTCTACGGGCACCAGCCGGGGCTACGCACCGAGGTTGAAGACGCCGTCTCCTGCATCGAGGAGATTCACAGCCACGACGCCGCCAGCGTGATAACGTCGGAGCGGTACGCGATGGCGAGCGCGGTGGCCCACGACTGCTCCAGCCACGTCGCCCCCAAGAAGGGTCTCAGGGAGGCGCTGGAGGACGCCACCACCCACCCGGTGTGGGGCTACGTGTTCATGGTGGCGAGCATCCTAGCCATCTTCTACACGATTTTCTCGTTCGGTGACTGGCTGGCGGGGCTGCTGGACACCTTGTTCGCCGGCGTAGAGTCGATGTACTTCCAGACGCTGGGAACATCCGGCGTCACCACTTTCCTGTGGAACGCAGTCGTGGACGGGTTGATCGGCGGCATAGTGGTGGCACTGCCCTACATCGGCCCCTTCTACCTTGTGCTGTCGGTGCTTGAGGACTCGGGTTACCTCGCCAGGGTCGCTTTCCTCATGGACGCGGGTATGCACACCATCGGTCTCCACGGCAAGGGGTTCATCCCCGTTATGCTGGGCTTCGGCTGCAACGTCCCCGCCGTACTGGGGGCCCGCATCATGGAGACTGAGCGGGAGAGGCTCATCTGCGCCTTCGTGGGCAGCCTGGTCCCCTGCGCCGCCCGCAGCATAGTGATCATGGGGCTGGTCGCGACCTACGTGGGGTTCAGGTGGGCGCTGCTGCTGTACCTCATCGACTTCGTGCTCATCTTCGTCCTCGGGAGGATAGCTTACAAGGTAGCCCCCGACGAGCCGGTGGGGCTGATAATGGAGATACCCGGCTACAGGATGCCTTCGCTGAAGACCACCGCCCAGCGCACCTGGTTCAGACTCAGGGGCTTCGTCTACGAGGCTTTCCCCATAATGGTGGCGGGCAACTTCGTGATACAGGTCGCGGCGATCCTCGGCGTCCTCGGCGTGATTGAGGGGTGGATGAGTCCCGTCACGGTGGGCTGGCTGGGGCTGCCCGCTGCGGCGGGCGTCGTATTGATCTTCGGGGTGCTGCGTAAGGAGTTGACGCTGATACTGCTGGGCTCGCTGATGGGGGGCACAGACTTCTCTGCTTTCCTGACGCCGGTGCAGATGTTCGTGTTCGCCTTCGTCGTCATGTTGTACGTGCCGTGCATCTCGACGATAGCCGCCCTCGTGAAGGAGTTCGGGGTCAGGAGCGCCGCCATAATCAGCGGGGCGGAGATACTGGTGGCCGTGGGCCTCGGCGGAGTCATATTACGGGTATTATTGGCGCTGGGGCTCCCCTGATAATACCCGGGTATTAAGCCGGTAGAACGGCTACAGGTCGGGGTTCATGTACGTGATCTTGGGGTGGCTGACGTCGTTATTGTCGATGACTATGTCAGCCTTCCTCGGTGGGGAGCAGTGAATGTGGTAAAGCTTCTGCCCCGGGATGTACCGGCTCATGTACTGTTCCTCGATCTCCGTGGCGTTCCCCGGGTCCCTTTCTAGGCCACGGCGCAGCGACTCCTCGAACGTGACGTCCAGGTATATCCTGAGGTCCCAGAGGTTCACGAGCTCGGGGCGGAGCAGGAACACGCCGTCGAACAGTAGGACGCTGTCACGCCTCGCCTTCTTCACGGGGGCGTCCACCGCTCTGTCGATCCTGTAGTCGAACGCCTGCGTCCTGTAGTTCAGGCTGCCGGCAGGGCCCAGCGGCTGAAGCAGCTGCTCCAGGAGCGCCCTGTAGTTGAAGCTGTCTATGTAGTAGCCTTCGGGGTCCAGCCTGCCGCGGATGTACCGTAGTTTACGCGGGTTATGGAACCCGTCGATGCTGGCTCTGATGACTTCGCGTCCCTTGGCCTCCAGGTTGGGGCGCAGTTCGTCTGCGAACATGGTTTTGCCTGCGGCGTCGACGCCGTCTATGGCGACCCTTGTGGGTTGGATGCGCTCCATGCTGTTGATCATCTCTGCTATGCCTCTGAGCAGGGTCTCGCGGTCCACCATAGCCGTTCCTCTATCCTCTATTGCTCCGCCCTAGGTAAATCATTAATCCTCATGGACCTGTTTTCACGGGATTTATTGGGGTGTAGCCCCATCGGCTACACGGTGCCGTACTTCCTGTAGACGTCGTAGAGGCCGGTGCCCTCCCTGAGCTCGTCTCGGGTCATGGTCTCCCTGTCCACCACGTCGAGGGCCTTCTCCACGACCTCGTCGGCTATTGCTTTGGGCACCACGACGACGCCGTCGACGTCTGCCACAATGAGGTCTCCGGGCTCGACGTGTACTCCTCCCATCTCGACTGGGCAGGTGTGGTCCACTGCGATTACTCGGCCCTTGCTGCTTATGGGGCGTATGCCTCTGGCGAAGACGGGGAACCCCATCTCCCTGATGAGCTTGACGTCGCGGGCGAGGCTGTCCAGTATCGCGCCGTTGGCGCCCCTGTGCTTGGCGGCGGTGGAGAGCAGCTCGCCCCAGAGGGCGGCTCTGTCGCTGTCGTTGCTGCAGACCATCATGACGTCGTTCTCCTTGAGGCTGTCGATGGCCTTGAACTGGACGGTGAAGGTGTCCTTATCCATGTCGTACTGGTCGGTCATGAGCATAGTGAATGCTCTGCCGACGATGACCATGTCGTCGCTGAGGGGCCTGATGTCTCCTGTCATGGCTTGGCCGCGGATGCCCATGCCGTCGAGGACGTCGCTTACGACGCTGCTCGTCAGCTTCTCCCGGACAAGATCGTAGTCAACCATTGCTGTCACCCTTCCATGCGCTGATTGCCACTAAATGGTTATGCATCACGCTTATCAGAGCACAGGCTACTATGGTTCGACTAACCTTGGAGGACTACTACGAGACCAACAGGAGGCGGTGGGACGAGCTCGTTTCCATCCACGCGGAGTCCGATGAATACGACCTAGAGGGCTTCATCGCGGGGAAGAACAGCCTCCACAACGTAGAGCTTGAGGCGCTGGGCGACGTGGAGGGGAAGCGGCTGCTGCACCTCCAGTGCCACTTCGGGCTGGACACCCTGAGCTGGGCGAGGCTCGGCGCCAGGGTGACGGGCGTGGACTTCAGCGAGTCCGCCATCGAGCTGGCCAGGCAGATAGCGGGTAGGATCGGCGTCGACGCCGAGTTCATCTGCAGCAACGTCTACGATCTCCCCGAGGTCCATGAGGGGGAGTACGATATCGTGTTCACCAGCATCGGGGTCCTGTGCTGGCTCAAGGACATCCGGGAGTGGGGCAGGATCATAGCCCGCTACCTGAAGCCTGGGGGCGTTTTTCTGCTGGTAGAGTCTCATCCGTTGATGTGGGTCCTCGACGACGAGTTTGAGGGCCTCAGGATTAAATACAGTTACTGGCACCGCGACGAGCCTCTGAGCTGGGAGCAGGATGGTACCTATGCTGACGAGGGCGCCAAGGTGACGAACAAGAAGAGCTTCGAGTGGCAGCACACCGTCGGTGACGTGCTGAACAGCCTCATCGAGGCTGGTCTCACCATCCAAGAGGTTGGGGAGTACCCGCACCTCCCTTGGAAGTACGTGGAGAGCGCCGAGATGGGGTTGGACGGCTACTGGAGGATACCGGGGGACAGGCTGCCCCAGATGTGGAGCGTCAAGGCGGTCAAGATCTGACGCATCGTGAAGGGCGTTGAAAATAGTTCATTTTAAGGCTCTTTCGGTTTGGGGGCTGCGTATTTGTGGTCGATGGAGTACGTATTTGTATATGATTGGATCTGCAAAGGCTTGTCTTAGGGCTCCTTCCGGTTAAAGACCCGTGTTTTCGCGTCTGATATGTATATCCCCCGTGTGCTGACGGCTGGACCTATGTTGTTCATGATGTTTCATTGTTACTTTTTATAAAATATTTAGTTCCCGGAGGTTAAGTAAGAGTGGAGAGAATGTATTGGTTTCGATTCTTGAAGAGATTTTAAGGATTTTTGATGATGGGTTAGAGGATGAGTTGGTTAGGAAGGCCCTTTGTTTTGAGAGGAACCAAGGTTTGGCGGTTCTTGGGGATGCGGTTCTTGATTTGGTTATCTGTGAGTTTACTGGCCCTTTGTTTGATCCCGAGGAGATCAATAGGGTGAGGCAGGGCTACGCTAAGAGGGAGGATCATAGGAAGATGATTAACGGGGACGAGTTGAAGCAGGTGATAATTGAGTCTGATTACCAGCAACCTTCAAAGAATATTGGTTTGAAACGGGCGGATAGGTATGTTGAGGCGCTAATTGGCGCTGTTTACTTGAAGTCTAGGGAAATCATTGAGGTTAAACGGTTTGTCTACTCCATCTACCAGTTCACTTGAGCTATTGTGGGATTCTTCATAGTGTAGGTATTAGGGATTGCATACTTTGCATGGTACGTAGCCGTGTGCTTCTGCGTCTGCTTTTGAGGTGAACCATATCTCGTTGGATGGGTTGATTTGTTGTGCCCAGTAGCAGGATGGTAGGTGGTATTTGTTTGAGTTTTTGCTGCCTACGTAGATTCCTGTTGATGATGTGGAACTGGAGCTGGAGGAACTGGACGAGCTTGATGAAGAGGTGACGTACTCGGCACTGGAGGTTGAGAGTGTTCCTGAAGTTCCCCATTCTGATGGGTCGAACTCGTTGGGGTAGTCGTCTAGGTCAGCGTATCCTCCGAGTACTAGGGCGTTGTTGATGTTGGTGTACCCTGAGTTGTATTCTATGTAAACGACGCAGACGTAGCGTCCATAGGGGTCTAGACTTTCGCTGACATCTAGATAGACTGTTTCTCCTAGTATCCAACTGGACAGGGCGTTTGTGCTTGTGGAGTATCCTGGTTCGTCTGATTCTGGGGCATCAATGTCTGCCAGTCGGATGCGGTCTCCGTTTGATAGCTCGAAGGTGTCGCCATCTATAACACGTGTTACTGTGGCGATTTTTTCGACGGTAATGGTTCTGGATGTGGAGGATGGGGGAGTCGTTGGACTCGTTTGCTCCTGTAATGCTGTTTGGAGTTCGGCTATTTGGGCTTCAAGAAGCTGATTCTCAGTCTCTAGTGCGGCGATGTTGGAATCATAGCTTTGGACAAGCGGTGCGTATTCCTCGATCTGAGACTCTAGTTGGTATATTGTGACGGTGTTTGAGATGTTGAGCCCAATGCTGAGTATGAGGGCTGCGATGAGGATTATTCCTTTGATGTTGGATAAGCTGAATTGTTTGATTACTTTTGTTTGGAGTGGGGGCGTTCTGGGTTGTTGGAAGTGGTTTAGGTATTCTGTTTCTAGTTCGGGGATGATGAAGTATTGGTTTTTCTCTCTGAAGATGACGTTGTCGTTGAACAGGATGTGGAGGTTGTAGTTGAGTTCTTTTTCGGTGAACCCGGTTTTGTCTTGGATTTCTTTCCATGTGTGTCGCGAGTTTAGAACTATGGCTTGGATTATATCTCCGGTTTTGGTTCCAAGGTAACGAGGTTCACCCAAGATTATTCAATGTATACTATCAGAACAAACTTTAGAACATATGGATTAACTGAATTCATCCCTTGGAGTGGTGACTCCGATTAGTCCTGAGGTTGTTTTGATGAGTTGTAGGTCTGGGTCGTGGGTGTTTGTTATGTCTGGTGCGAAGCTTTGGAGTAGGAGTATGTAGGTGATGAAGTAGGCTGTTATTGCGATGGCTGTGTAGATGGTTATCTTTGTATAGCTTGGAGCCATAGGGAAGACTCCTTTAAAAAAATATAAAACTAATGAAGGTGGATAAAATTTGGATCAAGTATATTATTTGAACAGGTGTTAGTTTTATAGTAATCTCGATCAATGTTTAGAGTATGGCGTCAGAGGATAAAGAAAAGATAATTTCTTTGATTGCTGGAAGTGTTCCAACAGATAGAATTAATGGTCTTAGGGCTTTACAAAGAAACCTGTCTAGCACGCCTTTGTTTTTATCAAATGAAGAGATTGATTCTGTCTTTTATTTTATGGTGAATTATTCTCCCTCTACTAATACTGATGCAATTTTGTACGTAAAGATCGCTAGACTGCTTCATAAAGTTGGAAGACTTACTGCAATTCCATTTCAAAGACTTCTAAACAGTGAAAACATAACAGCATTATATCTTATTTCAGAAATTTCTGATTTGATCGATTCTTGTTTACATGAAAATCTTGTATTAAAGGCGAAGGAGATTTTACTCAAATATGAACCAGATAAAAAACAATACAAGTATAGTCTGAATATTCTCAGAAAGTTGGACTCTAAATTTGTTATGCATCATTTGAAAGAAGAACTGAAGAGACTTGATGGTACAATTATTGGACCACTTGAGATTTTAAGGGAAGTTGCGGATGCAAGTATTTCAGATTATTTTTTGGAAATATTGACCAATGTGTCTATTTCTATTGATTATGTTGGCAAAGTCAATGAAGTGCTTATCTTAGTTTGGAACTACTTTTCTAAATATCCAGAAGAAATTGCTTTCACTGAAGTAAATAATATTATAAATTTTTTCTATTACAACAAGAATTTCAATGAGCACTTAATCGAGTTCCTAAAATCGAAGGGAAAATCAGATGTTAACCAATTATTCCAAATAATTGAAGAATTTGAGGAAAATGAGAATGTTATTGGTAATATCTTGAAGGTAATGAGCCTTTTTGAGGAGGAATTGCTTTTTCTCGATTTTGAGAGGTTACTTAGGCTTA
Source organism: Candidatus Bathyarchaeota archaeon (assembly GCA_016934355.1). The sequence goes on from JAFGTA010000039.1 coordinate 15,976, forward strand.
CGTATAAACCCCCGAAGTATTTCGTAAGTATATGGTGGTTAAAGGAAATTGCGTCAAAAGTCGATGTAAAATATGAACCCATTTTAGAAAAACTTTATTTTGGTTCTAATAGCGAATACGAGTTCGCAAAAGATGTGTTTGTTAGTAGAGGAAAAGACCTGAATGACCTTCGGAGAACTAATCCAGTGATTAGTTTATTCAATTATTTTTGCGATACATTAATCGATAATCCTAAGAAAAAAATAACATATGAACAATTAATCGAGGACGATTCTGAACATCGAAACAGAGTAAAAAAACCTGACAGATTTGAAATGTCAATTCTGAATCTGTTCGCTTCGATGGGGTTCATTACATTATGGCTTGATATGTTTGGGATAGAGGGATATGATATCCTTGCTTATTCAAGTAAGTACGATAGAGCTTTTGTGATTGGTTGTACCACAGGTGCGATCAAACAAAATGATATTACAGTTAGTTATTACACATCTAAGGCAGAAAAGTCAATTGAGATAACAGAGATAACTCCAGTAATATGCACGAATTGTTCTTGGGATGAAGCTATTCGTACAAAGGAAGCAGCGGAAGATGGAATACTAGTGTTAACAAAGGAGGAGATTAAAAAACTGAAAGAGTTAGCACAGGACTCAAGATCACACAACGAAGCCAGAGAATTGATTGATAAAATGATATTAAATCAGAAATCTGTATTTGGAAATAATATGGTTCGGTATCCATATTAAAGAAAATTACATGTAGAATTTGTAACTTTGTGGTGGGGTACCACCAAAATTAATTAACTCAGCCATTATCGCCCCAACCTTTCTTGAGACGCCTATTGTAACAGGTAAACGAGTATAGAAAGCGGAAGAGTTCCAGTCTAACTTGCTTAATCCAAGAATGTCTCTAGCTACTAGATTCATTGATGTGTCTAATTGTTGTGTTGTAATCCGCAAAGGTCTGGGTACAGCAGGTCCAGGATAAGTGCCTAAACAAGGTACATATCCAGTTGAAAACAACATTGCTTCATTTTCATCTCCTATTAAAGTTCCTCTTACAACAGGAAAGTCATTTTTATCATGATATGCTCGAAATCGAGTGTATTCATCAATATGTACAATATCCAAATTGGCTACATCGGTACATGATTCACGACACCCAATCAATTCATCTTCAGTATACCTTGTTGATTTATGAATGACTACTCGTGATGGCCTTTGATCTCTCTGCCTTATATATACGCTTAAAGCATCATTGACAATATCACGCATTTGATCTGTTGAAAGTCTTACAGTTAGACCAAGATTCTTCGAATCCCACTCAAAGGGTTGACCACGAATAACTTGACTCTCACCTGTTCGCATGTAGACTTGTGCAATACTCGCTCGCACAGATTGAACTTTTTCACTAATCTCGTTGTAAAACGACACCCCAATATAACAGGTATTATTATCAATGTCAGCCAATTTCCATGGAGTTCCAGTTGCCTTATAGTAGACCCCAACCGAAAAATTCCATGCAATCATAGAAGGAGATTGTTTAGTATCAGAAAATGCGAGAGTTTTTGGTGTGAGAAATTGTGTAACATATCCACGTATAGCAGCTTGTGCTTTAATGTAATTGTGGAAATCAAATAATTCGGCGTAATAACTACCTGGATCACCAAAAACTCTTTTTTGATATACTATTTTATCGGTTTTTCGTCCCGAATGTTTGCATTTTTGTAATATTTTCTCATCTATTGGTAGAAATAAAATATCGGGTTGTGGATGAGCTTCTTTCACATCATCTAATAATCGACAGTAATACTCACATAAATTCAGAATTCTTTTTTTATAATTGTCTTCTTTAACGATTTCTTTTTTGTAGAAATCATTTGATATCTCAAATAGACAGTTTTCGTCAACATCGATTGAAAATCGTAAAGGAGATTTTTTACCTAATCCAGGAAAGTCGATACCTTGATAATCGGTATTGGATTCAGTTGCGATAATTCTATAGGATAGTCTTTGTAACCACTCTTTTAGATCTTCGATACTAGATTTGGTTCCGATTACACCTGCTTTTATAACATAATGATCTAATTCAGAAGTTCCAAAACCTCCATGTGGTCCATATTTCAACAATCCTACTTGTGGATCAATACACGGATTATTTCCTTTAAAGAAAAGATCAGGTTCTTTCAATAGATGAGTGCGGATATTCATTGACTACTCCTCCAGTACTCCCAAAGAGAAGTTTGATTTCTGTCCAGAACCTCAGGACTCCAATTTACATCATAGATCAGCAGTTCTCCAAAAGAAAAATCGTCGACCCATTCTTCAGGCTGTTCAATGTAATCGGTTGAGTCAAAAATAGCGTATTTCCACATTTTTGTTAAATCTGAACGTATCCTATTTCGGTCAAATAGAGGATTTCTAAATTTCGCATCGATCTTAGCGCGTATTTCCCCATCACACTCAGTTTCACCGTTGAGAGTATAATATTTTCTTGGAATTAACTCTAAGAATGAGCCACCCCAATAGGTTGGAGTTCTAATTTCAATTGCTCGGTGCTGGTAAAAATTTACATCGCCTTGTTTCTGATAATCTGAGTCCTCTTGATGGTCGTATCTTTTCACTACCCATCGCATATTTCCAGTATGGTTTTTTATTTCTAGTCTGTTAAGATTTTTATCTTTTAATGGATAATAAAAAATACTGGTACCTGGAGTTTTGTAAATCCCTTTATTCCACATTATTCTTCTAAGATGGATATGTACAAGGTGAGAAGCTAACGTTGGGTTGTTTTGCTGAAGCTCAGTAGTTTCTATTCTTTCAATTTCTCCATCAACATAGTCTTTAAGTGGTGTTGTGTACAAATCGCCGAATGTTGCGAGAGAGCCTTCCCTACTTAATAGAAAAGGAGGAATAATTTCATTTTCGAATACATCATAAAGTTCCTGCCTTTCTGTTCTACAAAACCCACGATAGTAATATGTAGGGACACTTACAGGTAAGATGTTCAACAATAACTTACTTTTTCTTTGAACAGCAGACTTTCTTCTATTTACTAGATCAACTAACGTGTCAGCGATATTGGAGATAGAAATCGCAGAAGTTTCTTCTTTTTCCAACGCTGCGTTATCTAATTTAACACTATTTCCAACAGTCACTACAGCATTAAGTAAAAAAGTTTTTAATTGGTTAATTTCTTCTGAAGATACGGATAATTCTTTGGTTTCAGTTTTTTTATTATACCATTCTATCCATTTTTTAATCTCATCTTCGTTATCAATACCTGATAACATTAATTCCCAATAGGAGGGAGTTACCACATTTTGAGCGAAAAGCCAAAACTGATAACCTGTTTGTTTCCACAATTTGTAATATTTAATTAATTCCACAGCAAATTTTTTCGATTTAAGTGACAAGTTTTCAGCTTTTGATTCTACCATAATTATGGTTCCAATATGATCATGGAATGTCATATCAACAAAGGAACCTTCGATAGCTGAATCAAAAGTTTGTGAATATCCAAAAGAGTTTAGGTATTTTCGAATACTACCTTTGAATAATTCAGATTTGGTTGTTAAAGACTCCCTTCTATTAAATAGAAAATTAATTGTCATTGGGTTTATATTCACATACACATATTTTAATTATTATTGTTATAGTAACATAAAAATAAGATATTAAAATAACCAAGAGGAATGAAAGTTTAGTTCAGCCACTCCCTATAACTTAGTTGTGATATTTGTTCTACTGTTTTTCCTTCCCGGTTTCTGCTTGGTATGGCGTCTATGAAGTGGTCTCCTATCCTCTGTAGCTCGGAGGCTATCACACGTTCATCCATGCCAAGCACCACACCATCCTCCACAACAGTACGCCCATCAATGATCACCCTTTTCACATCCTCCTCAGACGCACCATAAACAAGACTACGCACAGGATCACGAAAAGGACTCATCCTCACAGAATCCAACCCAACAAACACCAGATCCGCCTTCGCACCAACACAAATCCTCCCAAGATCACCCCTACCAAGCGCATCACCACCGTAAACCGTAGCACTGTTAAACAAGTCAACAGCAGTACCAGCCACACTATCACAATCAACCACCTTACTCAACATCATCCCCAACCTCATCTCATCAAACATATTCTGAGGAAAAATATCAGCCCCAAGCCAGTCAGGAGCACAAGCTAACCAACGTCGCCCCCCGACTCCACAACAGGGGATAGAGAGCGATTCACCTCACCTACCGGAACTCAACGACGCTATCGAGGAGAACTGAAGTCAATGGACTTACTGATTAAAGCCTTAAATCGTTTTTTTCTATACCTTCAATGTGACTTCTATGATCAAGAGAGAAACCATCTACTACGAGGACGGAGGCGCCGAACACACAGAAGCCACATTGAAAGCTGCTATTGACACAGCCAAGGAGCTAGGCATTAAAACCATGCTCGTCGCCAGCACGAGCGGAGACACCGGAGTCAAGGCCGCGGAACTCTTCAAAAACAACGACATCAAGCTCGTAGTCGTGGGCCACCAGACAGGGTTCCCCGCCGCAGGCGTCCAGCAGTTCAAACCCGAGAACCGTGACCGCATAGAGGCGCTGGGCGGCGTCGTGAACCTCGGCATCGACGTGCTCACCAACAGCATCAGGCAGCGGCAGCGGCTGGGGCACAGCCCCATGAGCACAGTCACCCAGACCCTCATAGCCATGAAGCTCAAGGTGAACGCCGAGATAGTCGCCAAGGCATGCGACGCGGGGCTCGTGCACCCCGGAGAGCACGTCATCAGCGTCGCGGGCAGCCACAGGGGAGCCGACACAGCCGTCTCGTTCCTAGCCGCGGATAGCCCTAAGATACTCGACTTAAAGCCCCAATACATCATCGCCATGCCGCTGAGCCGCGAGAAGGCCGACGC
>JAFGTA010000040.1 GCA_016934355.1 Candidatus Bathyarchaeota archaeon
TCCTATTCGCCGTCAAGGGGCTACACCACCCTGCTGGCAGCGTCCTTGCCACCCTCAGATACGTCCCTGACCCTGAAGGAGACAGGGTGAGGGACGGCGTACGGTACAGGCGGCTCTACGACCTTGGCGAGACGACACGGTACCTAGAAGAGCGCCACCCCGAGTACCTCAGCATGGTCGAAGAACTTTCACTTGTCCTCCAGACGGTGCCCGAGGAGAAGATACGGCGAGTCTACAAGCCCGCGGAGGCGCTGGCCAGGATAATTGAGGATTCAGTGGGCGAGCCGATGACCACAGTGGCGCGCCTCGTGACAGCCCTCTCCGAGGGGAGCGGCGTCCACACACGTTCCTTCGGCGTATCCGGCTCCCTCCTCATAGGGCTTCAACGCCCCGAGTCAGACGTCGATTTAAACGTCTACGGCGATGAAGAGGGAAGAAGGGTCTACCACGCCCTCAGGAAGCTCAGAGAGGAGTCTGGTTGGGTGAAGCCCTACGACGAGTCCACAGTTCAGGCGGTGCTCGAATCCCGGTGGAGCGACACGGGGATCGACCTAGCCAAGCTGGCGCAAGTCGAGACCGCCAAGGTTCTCCACGGCCTCGCCGCTGGGAGGGACTACTTCATACGGCTCATCAGGGACCAGCCGAGAGACGACCGGAGCGTGCCTCTGGGCGTGGCCGTAGTCAGGGGTGAGGTGGTGGAGGCGGAGGCGATCTACACGCCCTGCCTGTACACGCTGCGAGGTGCCAAGTCTGCCGCTCCGCACGGCTCAGATGTCGTTGAGCTCCTGAGCTTCAGGGGCAAGTTCACGGAGCAGGCCGAGGTGGGCGACTATATGGAGGCACGGGGAACGCTTGAGATGGTGTCCAGGGGAGGCGCCACTCGGTACAGAGTGATCCTAGGCGGGAGAGGGGACTACTTGGCGCCGGCGGGGCTTCTGGACGCGTAAATATTTTTTACGGCGACAGTCATGGAGTATTAGCTTTATCTAGTTGATGCAGATGGAGACCGGTTTAGCAGAGACGCTGGACAGCCTCGGGTTCACGAGAGGTCGCATAGCCGAAGCCATACTGGTCACCGTCAACCCGGGCGGCACGTACAACGCGGCCCCCATGGGAGCTAAGAGGGTCGGCGACACCCGCCTGGAGGTGAAGCCGTACAAGACGAGCGCCACCTACAGGAACCTGCTCAGAGACTCTAGGTCGACGTTGAACGTCACAAGTGACCCCATGATGTTCCTCGCCACCGCGTTCAAGGAAGAGATCGGCACGCAGCCGAGGCTTGAAGGGATGAGGCTCGTGGGCTGCGACGCGTACTTGACCCTAGAGAAGATGGGGGGCAGGGACCTCGGGGAATGGTTCAGCTTCGAGAACGATGTGAAGGACGTAACAGTCAGCAACGCATCTCCGAGGGCGTTCAGCAGGGGGGTGGCCGAGGCCATAACGGCGACGATCCACGCCACGAGGGTGAAGGCGTTCACAGAGCAGGGAAGACTTGAAGAGGCGGGGCAGCTACAGGGAAAAGTGTGTGAGTGCATCCACGTGATCAGAAGGGTGTCTCCGGAGGGCTCCCCCGAGGCGGAGGCGGCGGAGAAGCTTGAGCGGCTACTGGCTAGATGGAGGGCAACGGGATAGAGGTCACTGTTAAGGCGCCTTCGCGGCTACACTTCGGCATCGTGGATATGCGGGGAGACCTGGGCAGGCTGCATGGAAGCGTCGGCGTCGCGACTGAGGAGCCCACACTCATACTCAGGGCCACCAAGTCGGATAAGGTGACCTTCGAGGGGTTCAGAGTCAAACGGCTGGAGGAGTACGCCGCCAAGGTCTTCGAGGTCCTCGGCGTAGAGGGGGGCGCCAACTTCAGGCTGGAGACTGACATACCCGAGCACTACGGGTTCGGGTCCGGTACCCAGCTCGCCCTATCGGTGGGGGCCGCCGTCACCAGGCTGTACGGGGTCGAGATGGACACCATGAAGCTCGCCCAAAAGCTGGGCAGGTCCAGGCGGTCGGGAGTCGGCACCCACGCCTTCATGAGGGGCGGGTTCATTGTGGACGGAGGCCGCCCAGTTGACAGGCCCGACATGGTGCCTCCCCTGATCTTCCGGGCCGACGTTCCCAGTGAATGGCGGTTCGTAATAGGACTCCCCCACATAAAGGAGCGTGTAAGCGGCGAGAAGGAGAGCCAGGCATTCAGGAGGCTGGGGCCCCCGCCGGCGAGCCTCGTCGCTGAGGTCTCCCACGTGGTCCTGCTCCAGATGATACCCGCCGTCATAGAGGCAGACGTGGAGGCTTTCGGCAAGGCCATGACGGGCATGGACTCCATGTTCGGCGACTACTGGATACAGGTACAGGGCGGGAGATACGGACACCCTCGCATAGAGCAGGGGATAGACTACCTGCTCGGGCACGGAGCCTACGGCGCGGGGCAGAGCAGCTGGGGACCCGCCTACTACGGCCTAGCCGAGAACGAGGCCCAGGCACGGGAACTCAACGAGGGGCTGCAGGAGCTGCTCGACGGCAGCGGGGGCGGCGACTCCTTCTACACGCGCCCCGACAACGACGGAGCCGAGATAACGGTCACCGGTGGCTAGGTTGAGGGTACTCGTCGTCACGGGCAGCCTCGCGGAGACGGAGGTCAGGAGACACACCGAGGGGCTGAGCCACAGCGTGGACGTGCTCGCTCTACCCGTAACAGTCGCCGCGTTCATCACGCCCGCCTACGCCGCTGAGCGGCTAAAGGGGATGAACCTCACCGGCTACGACGTGATCCTCCTCCCCGGCGGCGTCGACGGCGACGTCTCGCCGGTAGAGGAAGCAACCGGCATACCAGCCTTCAAGGGACCGGTACACGCCGCCGACCTGCCGCTGGTCATAGGTGAGGACATCACGCTGTCAAAAACCTCACCGGCTAACGAGCTGGTGTCGGATGTAATCAGGTCCAGAGCCCTAGAGGAGATAGAGGCCATCGACAGGGACTGGCATACGGTGCTCGCCGAGAAGGGGGGCATCGTCATCGGCAGAGGCGGGAGAAGGGTCCCTGTGGGCCCCGGGTTCCCGATGAGGGTAGTGGCCGAGATAGTGAACGCGCCCCTCCTTGAGCTCGAACAGGTGACGAGGCGGGCGGCGTACTACGAGGCTCAGGGCGCCGACCTCGTCGACATCGGGATGCTCGCGAGGAACCCCAAGCCCGAGACAATAGAGGGAATCGTGGGCGCCGTCAGGGATGCCACCGACCTGCCTCTGAGCATCGACTCCCTTGAGCCCTCGGAGATAGAGGCGGCGGTAGAGGCGGGGATCGACCTAGTCCTCAGCGTCGACGCTGGCAACATAGAGGAAGCCTCCTCAGCACTCGGGGACACGGTAGCCGTCGTGCTGCCTACCAACATGAGGGAGGGTGTGCTGCCCAAGCGCGCTGAGGAGCGTGTGGGGATGATGCACGCGAACATAGCCCTCGCCATGGACAACGGGATACGGAACGTCGTCGCCGACTTGGTTGTGGAGCCGCTGCTGCGGCCTGGGCTCATGGAGTCGCTGAAGGCGTTCCA
>JAFGTA010000041.1 GCA_016934355.1 Candidatus Bathyarchaeota archaeon
AGGGCGTCACCAAGTGGTGCGGCTACATCAACCATGCCGAGAGGGTGCCCGAGTTCCTGAGGCGGGCCTTCACCCAGCTCAAGACGGGGCGCCCCTCGCCGGTGCTGCTTACCCTGCCACGGGGGCTGGGCGAGTACGACGAGGACGCGTTCAGCTACGTGCCGGTTCAGGGCTGGAGGTCGCAGGGAGATCCGAGGGACGTCGAGAAGGCCGTCAAGGCGCTGAAGGCGGCGAGGAGTCCCATCCTGTTTGTGGGGCAGGGCGTCTTCTACGCGGACGCCTGCGAGGAGCTGAGGGCTTTCGCCGAGCTAGCCCACATCCCCGTGCTGACCACGTTGAAGGCGAAGAGCGCCTTCCCCGAGACTCACCCCCTGTCGCTCGGGGTGAGGGGTGAGCCCGCGGAGCGGTTCCTAGGGAAGGCGGACCTCGTCCTCGCGGTGGGCGTTGGGTTCACCCCAAGCCACTTCATGCACGCGATCCCGGACGCGGCGAACAAGAAGATCATACAGTGCACCGTCGACGACTCCGACGTCAACTGCGACTACGCAGTCGACCTCGCCGTCATGGGCGACGCGAAGCTGGTGCTAAGGCAGCTGTACGCTGAGCTTGAGAGGCAGGGCGCGCCGCGGCGCAGGGATGCCTTGGAGAAGGAGGTCGAGGCGGCGTGGAAGGCGATGAACGATAAGTACGGCCCCTGGATGACGTCAGCGGAGAAGCCGGTCAACCCCTACAGGGTCTACGGGGAGCTGATGAACGTCCTCGACATGGGGAACAGCTTCGTCACCCACGAGTCCGGGAACACACGTGACCAGCTCAGCGCAGTCTACAAGGCCGAGGTGCCCCACGGCTTCCTCGGCTGGGGGAACGTATCGACGCTGGGGTTCGGCCTCGGCGCCGCCATGGGCGCCAAGCTGGCGATGCCTGGGAGACAGGTCATAAGCGTCACAGGGGACGCGGGCGTCGGCTACCAGATGGGCAACTGGGAGACCATGGTCCGCAACGAACTGGGGATAACCACCGTCCACATAAACAACGACGGGTTCGGCGGCTACGGCCCAGGGTTCTGGGGGCCCGGCCACAGCCCCTACACCTACGAGGTCACGGGCCACGAGGTGCAGAGTAGCGCCAAGGTCGCGGAGGCCCTCGGCATACACGCGGAGAGGGTCGAGGAGCCGGACGAGGTGGCTCCCGCGGTTAAGCGGGCGCTCAAGGTGAACAAGGGCGACAAGCCTGCGCTCATAGAGGTCATCTGCAGCAAGCACCCCGTCTACCCTGGTTGGGTTAGGGGGTAGAACCTCACCTTACCAGGACTTTTTTTGCGATCAGTCCGATCATAACGGCGGCGAGTGCCATGGTAGCCGAGTTCCCCACGAGGAGCTGGCTGCTCGAAACCTGGTTCACTAGCTCGTTTCCCACCGTCACGCGCGCGTTGGTCGTCACCATGGGAAGCACTGAGCTGAGGCTGGCCTCGTAGACGCCGTTGCCCTGGTTCACGCAGGTCTGGCCGTTGACGTCGACCACCGCGCCGAGGACAGGCGCGTTGTCTGACTGGTAGTTGAGCAGGTACACGATCTTCAGCGAGCCGGGGATCATGTGCACAAGCCTCTCCTTCACAGTCACTGTGTCGAGGAAGCAGCTTCCCTCACCCGACGTGAATCCCTTCAAGTCGTATTCTTGGTCGGTCATCGACGCGACGCTGTAGGTCTTGAAGCCCTGCTGGTCCCTGTACGCAAGCTGGTATGTACCGGTGAAGGGCGTGCCGTCGTAGGCGTATACCCCGGTCATCTTGGGCTCGGGGTTCGAGCCGTCGATGACCCTGATGATGGGGGTGTCGGCCTCGAACTCGACCTTGTCCCACACCACCGTGAGCTCTCCGCCCTCTACCACGCTGATGTTGTACTTGCCTCCGTGCGCATCCTTGACCTTGAACGTGAAGTCGCCGACGTCGTCCCTCATATATGACTCGCGGTTTAGGGACACCTCGCCGTCTTCGAGCGGGGTGGAGTCGTACTCGTAGTAGGCGCTGTACCCGATTGTGACCTCCTCTCCGACGTCGACTCTGGCGTCGGGTGCCTCTATGTCGACCTTCAGCCTGTCCCATATGACTTCAACGGAGTTGGACTCGAACGTGTCGAGGAACCACTTCCTGTCTACAACTCTCCAAACCGAGACGTCCTCCTCACCCACGGTGCTTAGGCGCCTCACCTTGAAGGAGACGTTACCCATGAACTCCGAGCCGTCGTAGACGTAGCTCGCGGTGTAGCTGATGTCTGCCTCATCTCCCACGTTTATCCTTGTATCCGCCACATCCAGCTCGACGTGCACCTTGTCGAAGATCGCGTGAACGACGTTCGTGGTATAAGCCTTGATCCCGTTCCGCCAGTCCATGATGGACTCCACGGTGTACGCGTATCGACCCACCTCGTCCTGAGAAAGCGTGTCGTTGAACTTCACCTGCCCTACGAAGGTCGTCATATCTGACTCGTAGTAAGCCAGGTAATCGATCTTTGCCTCCCGTCCGGGGTTGTACCTCCTACGGGGGCTGAAGAGCTCGACTTTCACCCTGTCCCACGTGATCTTCACGGTGTTGGTCTCGAACTCGTTGATGCCGTACAGAGGGTCGGTTATCGATATCACCTTGACTCCCTTGGTGCCTATGTAGTCGAAGTCGTCCGTGTAGTTCAGCTTGACCGTGCCCGTGAACGTCTCGTAGTTCGAGGCGTAGTGGCTGTAGACTATCATGCTGGGCTCCTCGCCTATGGTGGTGCGATCGTACTCGGGGATCAACGTGATAATCACCTTGTCGAATAAGCAGACGGGGAAGTCCTCCATCACCTGGAAAGTCCTGGGGTAGCCGTTGAAGCTCACCGATGTGATGACCCACTCCTTTCTGATGGGATCGTCGTAAGAATCCGTGAACAGAACCCATCCATCCATCAAAACAGAATGACTCCTTCCATCCACGACGATTTCGCCGTACGAGAGTGGCTGACCGCTGTCGGCCCACACCAGCCTGAACCCTACTGTAACATCGGAGCCGACGTTGGCCCTACCGTCTGAGACGTAGCACTGGGTCACCGTGACCTCTGGGTCGGCCGCGTGCGCGGCTGTGATGCCTCTGAGTGCCATCGCCATAAGAATTATGCCTATTGCTACTAGTAGGGGCCTGTGTCTAGGCATCGTTTACAGGTTATTCATTTGTTTTATAATGATTGAGTAAGCCTGATAGTTAGGATTCAGGTGTGGTTTCCGGTCAGTATCCATGATCACTAGGAATGACATGGTGTTTTAATCTAGTTGAGAAAAATATGGGGAAAAATGGGTCATTTAAGCGATTCAGGTTATTTCAGTAGCTTTCCCTGTATCTTCAGCAGGAGGTCCACCTCGTCCTCCGTGTTGAAGAAGTGGCACGAGACCCTGATGCCGCCGACGCCCGCCGCGTACCTGTGAGCGACGATGACGCCGTTCTCCCTGAGCGCGTCGTAGACCTTCTGGTTCTTCTCGAAGCTCCCGGTGTTGTACGTCACGAGTCCACCGCGTTCGCCGGGCTCCTCAGGGGTGTTGACCTTGACCGGCTGCTCCTTGAGCCCGTCGATGAGGCGCTGGCTGAGCTTTGCCGTCCTCTTCTGGATGTTCTTGGCGCCGAGCTGGTTGAAGTACTGTAGGCAGGCGTGGAAGCCCCACGTGAACTCCTCGCTGACGCAGCCTCTGTAGTATTTCCTTGCGTCTGGGTAGAGGGCGCCGCTGTAGGACTCTATGTTGTCGTGGTTTGGCTTCTCCCACGGGGCGCCGTCCCTGAAAGCCTCCTCGACGTTGCCGTAGTTCATGTAGGTGGGCTGGAACTCGTCGTGGAGGCTCTTCTTGACGTAGAGGACGCCCGTCATGGCTGGGCAGCACATCCATTTCTCGCTGCCGAAGGTGAAGAAGTCCACGTCCTCGCTGTGGACGTCGATGTCCACGGCGCCCGCCGCTTGGTAGGCGTCGTTTACCACGTAGGCTCCGTGGCTGTGGGCTATCTCGCTGATCTCGTGCATGGGGTACCTGACGCCGCTTGTCCACTCGATCTCACTCATGCTGACCATCGCGGTTTTGTCGTCTACGGCTTTCTCGAAGTCGGAGGCGTCTATGACGCCGTCCCTGTGCCTTATCCGCCTGATCTCGACTCCCTTGAGCCTGAAGGGCATCCAGACGTAGACGTTGCTCTGGTAGCCCAGGTCTGTGACTACGATGTTCTGCCCGCTCTCCAGCTCAGTCATGGAGGCGACGGTGTTGAGGGCCTGGCTCACCCTGTTGACCCAGCATATCTCGTCCTTGCCCACGTTCAGCATCTTCGCGGCCTCCGCGAAGGCATCCGGCGGGTCTACCCGCTCCTCGTTTATCTTGTGGCTCCACCACTGTTCGGTGGCGTCGTGCACCCGTTTCATGGCGGGGCCGTGGGCCGCGCTGTTCATGTACGCCTTGGACTTTAAGACTGGGAACTCCTCCCTCACCTTGTCGATGTTCTTGGCTATGTCCATCTCTTGAACCTCTCGCCTTATCCTGTGTTTGATTGGGTAGAAATGGTTGACGCTTGCTACAGCTCGGCTAGCTCTGCCATCTTCACGTACTTCGGCTCTCTGAGAACCTCGTCGATGCTGGTCCTCAGCCTTCTCAACTGGTCTTCGGACAGCGGTTTCAGGTGGCCCTGATATATCTTGTGGCCTTTCGGGAACAGGGCTATATGTTGGCCCCGTATCTGGTGCGTCTGCTCTCTGGCTCTGCCCATGAAGTGGAGGTGCATCTTCGCGCCGCCGGGGTCGTCGATGCCCCAGTTGCCCAGGTCCTCGTAGTTCATCCTTTCGACGCCTAGCACCTTGTACATGGATTTGCCTACCGCCATGCTGATCCTCATGTAGTCGATTGCCTCCTGGTACGTCAAGTCTGATCTATCGGTTACTCGCTGCTTTTTGATGAGGATGAGGTGGCCGCCGTCGTCCCTGCAGTTGAGGGGGAACTCGGGGCTGATCACCTTGAAGTACTTGTCCTCGTAGACACGGTTCTCATCCAAGAATACGTCTCACCTGTAGGTAACTTTTCGACACCGTATAAAACCGCATCGCGGGCAACGTAGTATGTTTATTTATTAGTTGTATCTGGATTTACTGAATGGTCCAGATCTGTCCTCACTGTAAGGGGATCGTGTCCGAGGAGGACACCGTATGCCCCCACTGTAAACGTCAGTTGTCTTCGGGGAACGAGGTCTGTCCCTTCTGCAAGAAGCTGATCACAGGCGAAGACGCCGTGTGCCCTCACTGTGGCAATCTACTGATCTACGAGTACCCGAAGCAGGTGGCGGCTCATAGAAACAGGGTGCTGTTTCCCCTCGGCTTCCTGCTGCTGTTCTCCCTGGCTTCATACGGTGTTCTCTACTGGAGAGGCCTGGTGAAGCCCGACACGATGCTGAGCATACTGTTTATGATCCTCTGGCTGGTAGGGCTCGCCTTCTACGGCGCGTACATGGGTAAGGGGGACAGAGACTTCTGGTGGGGACGGTAACCTGATAGGCGGCGACGCGCCTCCCCCAGATTCCTCTTTCACTTACCCGTAGAACCCTGCGGTTAACCCGCCGTCGACGAAGAGGATGTGGCCGTTGACGTACCTTGATTCATCGGATGCGAGGAAGAGCGCCCCCAGGGCTATGTCCTCTGGCTCAGCGAACCGCCCCGTCGGTATCTTGTTGAGTAGATAGTTCTTGGATTCTTCTGGGTCTGGGGAACTCTCGATCGACGCCGTCCACTGGGGCGTCACGGTCTCCCCCGGGACCAGTCCGTTGACCCTTATACCATGCTTGGCGTATTCGAGGCACATCGACCTCGTCAACTCCCTGACAGCCCCTTTGGCTGCGCCGTAGGCTTGGCTCCCAGTGTAGTTCATGTAGGCGTTCGTGGTGATTGTGTTGATTATCGATCCTCCGCGCCTCTCGATCATGATAGGTAAAACCTCTTTGGATACGAGGAACACTCCGCGCAGGTTCAGGTTGATGAGCCTGTCCCACTCCTCCTCGGAGTCGTTAACGACGGTATCTTTGTTTTCCCGTTGCCATCCGCCTACGTTGTTGTGCAGTACATCGATTCCATTGTAGAGGTCAAGTACTTGGCTGACCATGGATTTCACCTCCGCCCACTTCGTAACGTCCGCCTTGTAGAACGAGGCTTCACCGTCGGCTTCTCGGATCAGCCGCACAGTCTCGCGGCCCCCGTCTTCGCTGATGTCGTTTACTGCGACCTTGGCTCCCTCGGCTGCGAACAGGATGGCCGTGGCTCTGCCGATGCCCGAACCTGCTCCCGTGATCAGTGCGGTCTTTCCACTTAGTCTGTTCATATGATTCCTTCTTTCGTTGTAACGGTTAATATGTTTAGGGAGTAATGCAGGTTTTGATCGCGTCTTGGATCAGCGAATCCGGTTCTAGATACCCACTTTTACACCACATGCGCGACCAGATCGATGCCAGGTGTTCACGGGGTCATGATCCGCATGGCTTCGGTTGATGCTGCTGCTCGAACTGGAGTCGGCGTCTGACTCCTGATTCGATGCGGCCCTTCGCCATCCGGGTTGCCCTGTTGATCTCCTGCTCCAGCTTGTGGCGGGCCAGGTCAGAGTCCAGTCGGAACGACTTGGGGTTCGGCTGCCCGCCGGGCCGCAGCTTGCCGATGGTGATCTCGTATATCTTCTCCTTGCAGACCCATTCGTTGCCTTTGCACTCCCATATCTCGTAGGGGGTGGCGGTGATCCTCTGGGTGAAGAACCTGACCCGCACGTTGTACAGTACGTTCATCTGGAGCCACTCGCCGACCTTTCCGGCTACTATTGAGCCGAGTCTGGCGGTGGCTTCGAGGACCTCGGCTATCGCCTCTGGCGGGGACGTGGGGATGGAGACCTGCATGCCTCCTGTGCCGACGCCGGCCCCGGCTGCCGTCATGGCTCCTGTCGCCGTGCCCTCGATGAGTCCGGCTGCGCCTGTCACGTAGGTGCCTGATCTCATGGCGCCTAGGCCGCCTGCGATGCTCTTGCCCGAGCTCATCCCTCCGAGGAGGCTTCCCGCGAGGTCGAGGTCCCTGGCGAGGTTGGCCAGGCCGAACGACATCATCTGGGCGGCCTTGACGTCGTGGAAGCCCTCTGCTTCGACGAAGAGGGAGAAGTCCACGTTCACTAGGATGCTCTCAGGCCGCCCACCGGGCCGCAGCTCTCTGGCGCCCTCTTCACATTTACGCTCTTGTTTCTCCTCGGTTTCCTCGCCGCCTTCGACGACGGCCGGGGCCGCGGGCCCACTCACGACGTCGCCGGGAGGCTCTTCTCCGGGTGATTCACCCGCGTCGTCTGGCGTCTCGGCTTCGCCTGGCTTATCTTCGCTTGCGGCGCTCTCGGCCTCCTCGACGTCGTTCTGGGCGTCGCGTACACGCTCCTCCCAGTCCGTGACGGACTGCTCGGCCGACTCCTCGGTTTCCCGTGCTTGCTCCAAGGCGTCCCTCACCGAGTCCGTGATCTCGGTGAGGCCGTCGCTGGTGACGCGGCCTCCGTCTATGAGGTGGTATTGGACGCCGCCCTCCGTGACGTAGCTTTCGGCTGACTGCTCCAGCGCCTCCAGCTCGGCTTCGAGCTCGGCGACCCGTGCCCTCCTCTCCTCTAGGTACTTCTGCGCCTCGGTCAGCGAATCCATGGTGAGGTCGAAGCGGCGCTTAGCGCTTTCCAGTGGGTCTAGCGGCGGTGTCTCCGGGGGTGCCGCCGTCGACGGCGGGCCGTCCAAGCCCTTTGGCTTGCGTCCCGACAGGAACAGCTCGATGAAGCCCAGTAGGACCGTGACGCCCGCTAGGGGCAGTAGGTACGCGGAGGTCGTCGCGAGGAAGTTCAGCAGGTACAGCTCTCCGACGAGCAGGGGCCCCGAGGAGCGGCTGACTTCGCCTGTCGCCGTGGTACCTACGGAGGTTACAGGGTACTCGCCGTCCTCATAGTATCTGCTGAGCGACACGGTTACCTGCACCGTTCCTCCGGGTTCGAGTGTGCCGCCTGTGAGTGTGAGGGCTCCGCCAGCGTAGCTGTGGCTCCACGGCTGGGGTACGTTTACTATGATGAGGCTGTCGGCGAGGGTCGGGTCGACGTTGAATACGATGCTGGTGATGGGGTTTTCTCCCTCGGGGTAGTCGAACACGAGGTACCCCTTGTACTCGATGGGTCCGAGTTGTTCGCCGAGGACGTCTGATGCGAATCCGCTCGCCGTGAGCAGTAAGGCAGCAGCTAGGAGGGGTCTTAACGGTCTCAAAATTATCAGAATTATTAGGTTATACTAAACTTTATAACATTTTTTCATATGAACTTTCCTCGAAGCTTTGTTAGAAAATATTATTTGTTGCCCAGAATAAACTTCTGAGACTTGAAATCATCTGCCAACGGCGTGGAGCTTCGCTCTGTCTACGTCCCCATGCGTGACGGGGTGGGAATCGCAGTTGATGTCTGGCTCCCAGCCGATCTGGGCACCGACGAGAGGCTGCCGACTATCTTCACAGTGACACGCTACTGGAGATCCTACGACCTTGTGGACGGCCGCCTGGATAAACAGAAGTCCTATCGGACGGCGCGGTTCTTCGTGTCTAGGCGCTACGCTTTCGTACTCGCTGACGCCCGCGGCTCGGGGGCCTCCTATGGGACGAGGTCGGCCGAGTACTCAGCAGACGAGGTCGAGGACATAGGCGAGCTTCTAGGCTGGGTCGCACGTCAGCCGTGGTCCAACGGCAGGGTCGCCGCCACGGGCACCTCCTATACGGGTAACACCGCTTTCTTCTCGGCGGTGCACAGCCCTTCGGCGCTCAGGGCGGCGGCCCCCCACTCCGCTGACTTCGACGCCTTCCGGCACCTCATGTGCTTTGGGGGCGTCCCCAATACCTGGATGATCGACACCTGGGGCGCCAGCGTCTCGGGCATGGACCGGAACGACTTCGCCGCGGTGGCGAGGCTCTCGACGAGACCTACGCCCGAAGAGTATATGAGGAACATACGGGGGGTGCGGCCGGTGGACGACGACGTGGATGGCTCAATGCTGGCGGCGGCGGTGGCCGAACACGTGGATAACTACAACATATCGGAAGACGGGTTCGACACCAGCTACCTTGACTCCAACGATTTCAGCGAGGGGATGGCCTCCGCCGCCAGCGTCTACAGCTACAGGGAGGCCATCGAGAAGTCGCAGGTCCCCATATATTATCGGACGGGCTGGCAGGACGCGGGGACGGCTGAGGGCGCCATCTGCCTGTTCAAGACCTTCTCGAACCCCCTCCGCGTGACGATAGGTCCGTGGAACCACGGCATGTCGTCCCGGGCCGACCCCTACCAGCCCGGCGAGGAGGCGCAGCAACTCCCATTGGAGGAGAAACTCTCCAACGTCCTAGCCGACGTGGAGCACTATGTCTCAGACTCCGAGGCGGGGAAGCCGGAGACAGGCGTCCTAGAGTACTACACCTTGGGGGAGAACAAGTGGAAGACCACACGGGAGTGGCCGCCTACCGGCACGACTATGAAGTGTCTTTACCTTGCCGCCGACGGGAGGCTGAGCAAGAGGCCGCCGACCGGGGAATCTGGATACGACACATACCACGTGGATCTGGAGGCGAGCACCGGCAGGTATAACCGCTGGCACACTCAGCGGGGTCAGCCCGTTCACCACCTCGACAGGAGGGAAGAGGACAGGCGGCTATTGGTCTACGACGGCCCAGCCCTAGAGGAGGACACGGAGGTCACGGGTAGCCCCGTTGTGAGCCTCTTCGTCGCCTCGACGGCCGGGGACGGCGCCTTCTTCGCGTATCTGGAGGATGTCGCGCCGGACGGACGAGTCAGGCTGATAACGGAGGGGTGCCTCAGGGCGCTGCACCGGAAGGTGTCGGGTGAGGCGCCTCCCTACCCCATGCTGGGCCCCTACCATTCGTTTAAGCGGCGGGACGCTGAGCCGATGGCGCCGGGGGAGGTGGCGGAGCTGAGGTTCAGCCTGTATCCCGTCTCCGTGCTCTTCCGTAGGGGGCACAGGATACGGTTAGCTATAGCCGGGGCGGACAGGGACACATTCGAGCCGGTCGTCGGGGGCGAGGCGCCGGTGATACGTGTCGAGCGGAACAGATTATACGCGTCAAGCATCGAGCTGCCTATAATTGATCGTTTTTTGCGGTGATTCGCCGGGTTACAGATACACTTTTACGTAGATCGGTGTTCAATCTGAGCCGTTTCCAGCCTCCTATCGGCTGGAGGAGCCTTAGAACGCCACAGATCGGTATACTCCCTCCCCCCCACTTGGGTTATGAAGCATATTAAGAAGGCGTCTACCATCAAGCAGCGCCTGAGATGGTGCGCCCGATTCACACCTTCTAGAGTCTTATATAGGATAGGCTCTGAAGTGGAACCGGCTCGGGAGAAAGGTGGCGGGCCCGGAGGGATTCGAACCCTACCCTA
Source organism: Candidatus Bathyarchaeota archaeon (assembly GCA_016934355.1). The sequence continues at coordinate 10,471 of JAFGTA010000041.1, forward strand.
AAGGGTGATATTACTATCTTCTCCAAGACCATACCATTAAAAAATTAGATACGAAAAAAAGCCTAAAGTTACCGCCCACTGTTACCAAAACATGGTGCGTGGGGTGGGGATCCCACACAGATTTCTAGTACAAAGTGCTCTCGTGGAGGGGGCTTTTATTCGTGGGTTCAATTCTCGCCGGTCAAAGTTAAAGTAGGTAAAAAGGCAAGGTGTTCGCTTGCTATAGGTGGCGGGCCCGGGGGGATTCGAACCCTCGACCCCAGCCTTAGGAGGGCTGTGCTCTATCCGTGCTGAGCTACGGGCCCGCGCACCACACTAATATTTCATGGTTTTTAAGGCTAGCTACAGACGCCGGCGATAACTCTCACCCGGTGGAGGGGATAGTTGGGTACAAATCATAAAACCGGATGCAGTCTGGACCGGTTTTTAACTGGCTGAGATTAAAAGAATATAATCTCATAAAGGTGAGACGTTCTTCACAGATGCGAGTCAAAAACAGGGCAGCCGCCTTATAACAGGCCCCCTGTTGTTACCTGAGCCGTGAAACAGAACCGTCATATAGATTACATGCACCAATATGTTTGCCCGAATGGGAGCGGAGCCACGGTCGAAGAAGCGGAGGGCCGAGGAGCCGCGGAGCCGAAGAGATGGGCTTCCAAGTACTCGCTGGGCTTTGGCTCGGAGAGC
>JAFGTA010000042.1 GCA_016934355.1 Candidatus Bathyarchaeota archaeon
GAGGTGCCTGAGAACCCGAAGCTCGGTGGTTATCAGCAGATGCTTTCGGCCGACATCTTCCGCGGCCGGTATCGCGAGGACATAGCGGTCGCGAAACCGCTGGTGCCCGGTAAGGTGCTGGAGTACCGAATACCCTTGCCGCATGTAAGCCACATCTTCCTGCCCGGCCACCGGGTCATGGTGCAGGTGCAGTCGAGTTGGTTCCCGCTCTACGACCGTAACCCGCAGACCTTCGTGCCGAACATCATGTTTGCTCCGCCGGAGAGCTACAGGAAGGCGACGCAGCGCGTGTGGAGGACCGCTGAGTACCCGACAGCCATCGAGCTAACAGTACTCGAACCCTCCCCTGTTTGATTCACGGCGCGGTTAATGAAGGAAATGAAAGATGAACAGAAACGAATCTACACGTACCTCGGCATCCAAACCCAGTGTCTCCAAAGAGATGCCTCGTATGAAAGTCGGTAGCCAGCAAGGAGGCATTACTAAGGAAAACCTTGAGTACTGGGCTCGGCACGGTGTCCGTCACGTTGATGGGGGCGCACCTAAAACCATTCCCGGCGTGGGATGGGACTTGGAGGATTCTCTAGCCAAGAAAGAAGCCTGTGAGAGATACGGAATCAGCCTAGAGTCATATCACCTGCCACTTAGCTCGATCGGGTATTCAGGTGAAAGCGGGATCGAGACGAGCCCTTTTCGGCACATAATGCTTGGGAAGAGCCCTGAACGTGACAGGGAAATCGAAATACTTCAGCAGATGATTGAGGTCGCCGGACGGTCAGGTGTTCATCTCTGTACGTATAACACCGTCATCCTCCCCATCCTAAGAACCGGGAAGACCAGAGACCCGATGCGGGGTAACGCCTCCTATAACACATGGATCTACGATGAAGCCCTGAACCACCCCAAGACGATCGCAGGCGATGTTTCAGTCGACGAAGTATACGAGCGTATCACCTATCTCCTCGACAGGCTGCTCCCTGTCGCCGAGGAGTACGACGTGAAGCTGGGCAACCACATAGCTGACCCTCCTACGCCTGCGGGGTACAGGGGTGTAACGAGGTGGAACAGCCCCGATGTCTTTGAAGGCATCAAGCGCTTCGCTCAACTCTACGGCAGCGAATACCACGGCTTCCTGTTCTGCGTCGGCTCTGTAGCCGAAGGTCTAAACGACCCGGCAACCGAAATCCTCCCCATCATCAAATGGGTCGGTGAACGAAACCAGATTTTCTGTGTTCACCTGAGAAACATCAGAGGCGGGTTTAATCGCTTCATGGAGGTATACCCTGATAACGGAGACATGGATTTCCTAGAGGTGATACGAGCCCTCAGAGACGTGGGGTACACTGGGATGGTGATGCCGGACCATGTCCCGTTTCACGATGACCCGGACAGCCGGCTGCAAGCCTATGCTTTCGGGTTTGGGTACATCAAGGCGCTCATCCACGCAGCTTATCATGAACACTGAAACGCATGCATTATTTTTTCACATTAGCCGGAGGCGAGATGACTATACACCGAATACCCATTACCCCAAAAAGGACGATGCAAATGGAAAGATGCCGCCTGGAGTGCTATGAGATGTTCACGTAGCCGCCCATGAAGTCGATGAACTGATCGTACACGTCGTTCTCAGTGTCCTGGATCACGCACACGTAGTGTTTCTCCTGATGCTCTTCATACCAGGTCGCGACGATGACGTAGGCGAACCGGTCGTTCACCTCCGTCTTCAACACGGAGTACATAACCGTCCGTTCATCGATCTCGACGACCATGCTCGTGTTCGCTTCAAACACCTTGCCTACAGACTCATACGCCGTGGCCAGCGTTTCGTCGAGGTCCGGCTCCGACACGGTGTCCCAGCTGAACGAGATAATGTTGTCTTCATCTGTGGTGGAAGCCGTCAATATGCCTGACTCCGGGGTGGCTTCCTCCTGGTAGAGGCCGCTGAGGTATATCACGTAGTTGTTGGGTATGGAGAAAGACATGTTACAGGTAATGACCCTGTAGCGTGAGTCACCGGCCTCGTAGAAACCCATCAACTCCCTGTAGTCAGAGGAGACATCGCTATAATTGTCGCTCAGCCCCGCGTACTCGCCCAACAGTTCCCGGTAGGTGTCGTTTACGCCCGATAACTCGGTCATCTGGTCGTTTAGCTCTGAGACGGTTCCAAGCAGCTCGTCGATAATAGCATCCTTTTCGAGGACCTGGTTCTCCAGGTCGCTTATAGCCTGCGCCTGAGCCCCCTCGTTCCCAGCGTCACCGGTTCTAGTTATTTGGCCAGCGTAGAAGGAGGCCGCCGCGACGAACACCATTAATATTACGGTTACATTGTTGCCGATTTTCATTCATTTATCCCTGATCCTGTAGTGTATTGATAACGTGTCCCTGAAGCCTCTGGACATGTTGTAGAGGAATATGCTCTGATAAATCTTAGAGGAGTAACCCGCGTCAGGGTAGACGGCGGATAGGAAGCCGTTTATCTTCTCGCTCTTTCTGAGCTGCTTCAACGCGTCCTTCCCTGCACCGGATCCAGAGTCTTCGGGTGGCTTTATACTCGGGTCGCTGCCGTCGATGAGGCCGATCCAGTTTGAGTACTTGAGGCCGGCGGAGGTTTTAATGGAGAATATCACTGCCCCAGGAGGCTCCACCAGGTAGTTCTTACCTTCTAACGTGAAGTATATGGTCCATTTGCCGTTTTTCCCGACGACGGTTTCTCCCAAGGTCAGGTCTTTCCCCCCTCCCTTGCTGATGGTCGCCTTCACGGTTAACCCAGGATAGTAGTTGCTGCCTGAGACCACGTTCCAGCCTTCCTTGTACAGCCTCCTAGGAACCTTTTCGCCTCCATAAGCCGGAATGATCAACATGGAAAAAACCAGCAGGCCCACCAACGCGGCTTTAGATATCTTCCCCATTCAGAGTCACCGTATTTTTTATTATATATAAAACTGCTGAACACGTGCGCCGTTTGGATAAAGAGCGCATGGAGGCGCTAAAACATAGAGGGAATAAATGAAAGGGATAAAATTGTGCATAAATAAGCACGAGGAAAAGAGTTGAAGTGTGACGTGAATCAGTTGAGAGGAATATTCTCCAGTTACTTACGCATGATGCTAAGAACAGAAGATGGGTTACACCCAGCACACCAATTATCTCAAGGGTTATAGCTCCTTGAGCTTTGGCACCGTTACGTACATCAACGCAACGATTAGCACCATCAAGCCCCCGAAGACACTTTGAGCAAAAATGGCACCATACGCCTCCGCAAGGGTACCCAACGTCATGCTGCCGATAACCCCAAAACCGATGCCCAGCTGCCAGATACCCATAGCCCTACCCCTCTGCTCCTCCTCCACGTTCAACTGTAAGAGTATCTGGGACATAGCGTCATGACCAGCAGCCGAGACACCGACGACCCCAATGAAAAACAGGGCAAGAGCATAGACAGGCGTGTTAGCGTACAGTATCAGCCCAACCCCGAACATCAGGAACATCCCCAAGAGAAGCTTACCCTTATGCCTAAAATCGCCGAGGCTGGCTAACGCCAAGCTCGCTAAAAGACCGCCACCTGACCTGAACGCGTTAATCATCCCGTTCCCAACGGCCCCCACCTTGAGAATGTCTCGGGCAAAAACCGGGACCAGCACTGGAAACGAGAAGCCAAACATCTCACAGGTAGCCGCCATCACCATCAGGGCGAGAACCACCTTGTTTTTACGGACTATCTGGATCCCTTCCTCCAGGTTTCTCCATATTGAAAGCTGCTGAGCGACTCTCCTTGTCTCAACCCCCTTGATTAGACCAACAAGCAAGATCGAGACCATGAATAACCCAGAGAGGGCGAAGAACGGCCACTCTTTCCCGAATAACTCGATAATCAGACCGGCCAACGCGCCGCCGACTATGCCGATTCCCCTCATGCCAACCGCGTTGAGGGATATCCCATTCATCGCGTTTTCCCTCCCGACGATATCCACGATAAATGACTGGCGTGAAGGGTTCTCGAAGGTCCTGATGATTCCCCTTATGAATATCAGGGCTAACGCGTGGTATAGCTGGATACGACCCGAGATGATCAGGAAACCGAATACGAGGCCACAAAACACGTATAGACTGTAACAGATCATCAGCAGCTTTCTCCTATCAATCTTATCCGCTGTTGCGCCACCCACCATGCCGAACAGAAGGTTAGGGGAGGAGCGAACCGCCCAGAAAAGGCCCAACGAGAGAGGGGAATCGGTTAGCTCAAGCACCAGCCACCCCGATGAGACATCCATAAACATGTCTCCAAGTGACGCCGAGATGGTGGCCAGGAATAGCAGTGAGAAGCCTTTGCCCCTGAAGGGTGATACCATCTGTCGGAGATACCCGACAAGTCCAGTTTCAGTTCCCAAACGCTATCACCGGAATCGAACCTAATCCATTGCACGAGAATAAAAAATCCAATGGTACACAGATTGAACAGAAGATGGGTTACACCCCGCACACCAAGGATTCATAACTCACTCTTCTCAAGGTGTTTTTTTCTTGAACAGATACAAGTTATTAGGGTTTAATCCAATTATAATTATCAGATTTGATTCGAGGTAACGCAATATTAGATTCTTTGATTCTCACAGACACATCAATTGAGGAGGTATATCAAAAGGTACGTAAGTTCATTAAAAGGAAATCATGGTTTCAGTGGCTAGCCAGTACTGGGCATATTTGGGTTCAATGCGAGATCAAGGAAGAGCATAGCCCGAATTTTATTTCATTTATCTATATCAAAAATAATAGCAACTATGTCTATGCACCTATCAATGCAGAAATAATTGTCCACCTAACCAATCTCAGTGACTCCGTTAAAGTAGATATAGAGATGATTCCACGTAACCGCCCTGAATATTCTTGGATTCCATATACTTCTAGGCACCCAGTTTCCTTCCCAGACATAGATATAAATAAAGTGAGGATTTGGTGGGTAGATTTTATTAGAGATTTTTGGTCAGGTCTCACAGAAATCACAACTGAACATTATCAAAGGCTTTATCCTGAAAACGAGTTAGAGGAGAGGAAAAAGTTTGAATCCTATTTTGATAATCAGTTTAAGCAAATGGTTATTGTAGGTGTGTCCTCGATCATAATTATGATTTTAATTATATTATTTATGAAGTATCTTCTTAATCGATGATATTATCCTCACTTACCAGTATATTCTATTCACACGCTAGCTGATAAAACAATGACAAATAAAAACCGAAAAACAGGATATGAACTAATTTATGAATCCATTAATCAACCATTAGATCATTTCAATCCCAGTAGTGAACGGTTTAACCAAAGGGTCTTGATTTTAAACCCAAGTGGGGAATCCACTGATTCAACGGATTTACCTGTGTTCTTCATTCTCGGAAACGAAAGTAAAATCCGTGAAGAGTCTCTCGTTTCAGTTTTCAAAGCATACGGTGAACGTAAAGACATGATTTTCATGGCCGCCGAACATCGGGGGTATGGAGAAAGTCTGTCAAAAAATGAAGATCAATCCATTCCTGAGTACGTCACCATTAGCCAAGCACTCGCAGATTATCATCTTGTAGTAGAAAAATACAGGAGCCGTTTTACCGGCAAATGGATAGCCGCCGGATACAGCTATGGGGGAGGACTTGCGATTAGTTTCGCCCATTCTTATCCCGAGGACGTAAATGTAGTTCTCTCCTCAAGCGGCGTGGTTGATTGGCCAGTGTTGATGAAAACCTATGATCAACAAGTACGGATGAATCTCGGTGTGAAACTGTATCGTCGTTTGACATCCCATGTGACTAACCTTAAACCAAATCAAACCTTTGATCAAAACTGGCGAGACCGGGAGCTTATCCTAGCCTTTGTGACAGGTTTTTCGCAGTGGAGCAACTATGATTTTCTCTTTCCACTTTTCAGTCTGTTATCTCGTCTATCAACCTCGAATTTTGTGAGAGCACTCCGATGGCTGGATACGAGGTTTGCCGGGAATGGCGCAGATAATTATTCCCAAGGTAACTCCAAACTCACTTTAACCCGGGAGGAAGCGAAAACCGGGATTTATTCGTGGCGAGTATGGCGGTATCAACAATTCTGTGAGGCTGGAGTATTTTGGATTTCAGCGGATGAAAGTGAAAGTGTCTATCAAAGAACGTTAGAGGAGCTAACTCAGGAATGTATGTTACTGTTCAAGCAAAAACCTCCCATATTGGACAAAACAGAATGGAATCCACGAGAGATGGTGCCAAGTCTCCAAGTTCCACTGGTATACGTTAACGGGGGTTTAGATCCTTGGAGAGGCGTCTGTTTAGAACCTGATTACCCAATACAAAATGGAAAATATGTCTATTTTCCTGATTCAAAACATTGTAGTGACAAAGAAAATAAGAAAAACGGCCAAATAGTGATGAACACTGTCTTGGCATACATATAAGAACAAGATATTCCTCAAACGGGTTATTCTCTGTTTCAAACACTGTTTAGTTCAGATTCATACAATTATCTGATACATGAGAGCTCGATGTTGGAGTCTTACTTAATACGGTTCTTGACGCACCAGATGATAGGGCACATTATCCCTTTCTCGTCGGATGGGCATTAAACCCAGCACACCAACATCCTTTGGCATCATAAAAGCAGGGATGTTGAGACGGGGTTAATTATCAATCATGACCCTGTAATTTGAAAAACCGGGTAAAGTCCCGTTATAATCATCCAGTAACTCTCTTGTATTGTATAGAGTCCGGTTAACGAGGTACGTCTGAAAAATATCGCCAAAAACATTATCTCTCTCAACGTTTTGGTACCCGGTGATCAAGCCACAGGTCGATTCGGTCATATTGAGTAGCTGATCTAGGCTTTCATACTCTGTTTACTTTCCATCGGCGTCAATTAACTTGTAGGTGCAATCTGACCCAAAGTACCTGTGCGACGAATCATAATCCTTGTCCAGTAATTCTGAATAGAAGTTATCTGCATCCTTAAACGATTTGGATGGGCTCGTTGTCACATTAAAGATAGAATCGATATAAATCGGGATAGAAACGATCCCTAAGAATATTAGAATAACGATTATTCGTCGTTTAGATAAAACAGGCTTTCTTATGAATACCACTTTCCATTAAAACTGAACATAAACAGGTAAAACCCTTGTTATTGAGATGCTAAAGTGCTGAGAAGACCGAAGCCGTCATAAAGAAATAATGAAAGACCTCTGCTAAGTTTACGCACCACAGAGTTTCACTGGCTACCTCTCTAATGCCCCTAGTTTGCTTGATCTATTTGATGAGTTGTTCAACGAACTCCTCTGAGGTGATTGATTGGATGCGGCTCGACGCCTTGTTGAACTCCTCGTCGTGTGTGACCACGTACCCAGCGTTATTTACTAGCCCCGAGGCTACGATGATGGAATCAGGCATCCTGAGCCCCGTCTCAGCTCTGACTCTGCCAGCCCTATCCGTGACGTTGACGTCGACGTCGACGACACTGTAATGCTCTGAGGACAGCATGTGCAGAAGCAGCGCCTTCCACCCCTTCTCGTCGCCAACGACGTAGTAGCCTGTGGAGAGCTCCGCGAGGGTCACCGTGGAGACGACAGCCCTCACCCTTCCCTCGTCCACCAGGTCCAGCAGCCTACTGGACGAGGCGAACATGGGCTCCTCCCTGTTAATCACGTTGAGGAACACGTTCGTGTCAAGGACTACGGTCTCTGCCATTCACCCCTCAGCCTCCGCTGGAACTCCAGGCTCGACTCGGGCCACGGTATCTGCCTGCCGAGGATGTCGGACAGCTTCTCGTCTCTCACCTTCCTGATGACCGCGGCGTCGCCGTCCACAAGAAAAATCACCTTGTCGCCCTCACCTATGCCAAGAGTGTCTCGTATCTCCTTGGGTATAGTTACCTGGCCCTTGGATGTAACGGAGCTGACGCTTACCTCGATCATGTCCACGACGACACAGTATTCCTTACTAATAAGTATTACCTGTAATACCAGACGGTAAGGAATGTAGATTATATCATATTTCATTAATGTTATACAAAAATAGCCTGCATAATGTCAAGCGTACAGCCAGTCAACTCATCCACCGTATTGGTTGTCGTTAGCCTTCGCCTGCTGGTGCAGCGCCTCAAGCCGGTCCTCCATGCGCCTCCTCTCCGTGATGTCCCTCAGGTAGCAGAGATACGCGGGCTTCCCGAGATAGGTTATCCTTGAAGCCGCGACCTCGGCAGCCCTCACCGCGCTCTTGCTGGTCTTGAAGCTGATCTCGAACAACTGGTTCAAACCGCTGCTCCTGAGCGGGTCAAGGTGGCAGTTGATCTCGTCTTCGGTTTCACCTACAAAGTTCGTCAGGCTTTTTCCTATGAAGTGCTCGGGTCCGTTGCACCCGTACATCTGGCATGTAGCGTCGTTCGCGAAAACGATCTCATCGTCCACGAGGATGACGATGCCGTCCCTGCTGTCCTCGACGACCCTTCGGTACATCTCCTCCGCCCGGTGCTTCTCCACCGCCTGCCTAATCCGCTTATAGAGAACCTGGTAGTGGCTGGGCTCGGACTCCTTCTTAAGGTAGTCGTCGATCCCCGCCTTGAACGCGGACTCGGCCACCTCCTCGCTGCCCTTCCCCGTGTAGAGGATGAACGGGACATCGCTGCTCTCCCTCACCCTCTGGAACAGCTCGATGCCCGTCATGGTCAGCATCTTGTAGTCGCTGACGACGACGTCGTAGCCGTTGCTGCCCTGAAGCTGTATCGCCTCCATCGGATCGGAAACAGAGTCCACGGTGACGCATTCGTCAAGCTCCTCAAGAAACATCTTGGTGAACTCGAGCTGGCTCTCCTCGTCATCAACGTGGAGAACCCGGATCGGCTTCTCGTTGCTAACCCTTATCTCTGTCACTGTCTGCTCCGCCTTCTCCCCCAACTCGACCGCCCCGCGGCTTGTATTTGATTGACTCTTATGGATATATTATTTGAATAATGAATATCTCCATAATATATAACTATAATTAATCCAAGTCTAACCGAGTCGTTTTATTGTCCGAAAAACTGTGAACCTACAAACATAAAAACCTAATCTAATTATTTTTCTGACAGAAATAGCCACCTCAGAATTAGAAATTAATTGTTATATTAAAGCAATATTGTTATAAAAGGAAAATATTTCTATAGGATGGAAATAAATTATTTATTGGCGGGTAGAAAATGGAGTCAAATTGTATAGTAACATCTTATACATTTTAAACTTACTATCAATCAGTCAGTGACCTCTTATAAAATATGTTATTATGGTGGTTGAAAGAGTTCATGACTTTACATGAATGTATTAAAAAGGATGGTGTGAAGAGGGGGTTAAAGGAAGGCCGAGTTTGAACGAGCAGCTTTCTAGGCTACAACCTAGCTTTCCTTCATAGGCTACCTCGCTACTCATCGTTCAGATTCACGCTCCTCAAACCTCATTATAGTTTTCCAAAATAAAGAACAGGGGCTATGGCAAATCAACCACTTGTTTTAGATGAAAAGCAAAGCACTCCGCCCCCATTCAACGCAAAGAAAGACTTTGTGAGCCTCCTAAGACTCGTGACCTCGACCTCGGTGTTCCTCGCCCTGAACGGGTCATTGGTCGCCGCGTTCAGCTCCCTGCTGTACGGAGTCGAGGTTAACCCCACCATCCTGGCGATAGCCTTCCTCGCGACTTTCTCGGTCTACATCATGAACAAGGCCACGGACAGAGCCGAGGACTCGATCAACAGGCCCGAGACGGCGTCGAGAGGAACCCTCTTCTTCATGGTGCCGTCCATAATCGCCTCCGCGGTATGCCTGATTTTATGCGCGTCAATCGGGGTTCAAGCCCTCGCCGTCGTTGTGACCTCGTTCCTCGTGTCCGTCGTCTACAGCGTAAAGCTGTCTCCGACTGTTCCCAGGTTCAAAGAGATGGTTGGCGTGAAGAGCCTCCTTGTAGCCTTGTGCTGGGGGTTTACGGGTTCGCTTCTGCCGGCGAGCTCACAGCAGGTGGACACCGTGAAGATTGTGCTAGCGTTCACCTACATCTCTATCCAGCTTCTGGTGAACACGGTCCTGTGCGACATCCGCGACATGGACGGAGACACTGCTTCAGGCGTGAAGACCCTACCCATAGCCCTAGGTCTGAAAGACACCAGAAGGCTTCTACTCGCCGTAAACAGCCTCATGTTCCCCTGGCTGATCTACTGTTTGACGCAGGGGCTGTTCACGGAGTATATGCCTGCCCTGTTCTTCGGCGTGGGGTACGGCTACTTGATAATCTGGGTTTTCTCGAAGAAGGGACGCAGTAGGCTTCTGGTCGAGCTTGCGGTGGACGGTGAGTGGATACCGTTGGTGGCTCTCATGAGGCTTCTTTAGCCAAGCGATTAAATATTGCTTAGACTGAACAACCATCAGGGGCCTGACCCTTGAGTTCACCTATCTTTAAACTGTTCAGATCCGAGCTCAAGCTGAACATAGTATCGAGTCTCCTACGCGAGGAGAAGAAGCTGAGCACACTGAGAGACGAACTGGGCAGCAGCGGCTCCACAATCATCCACGCCCTCAGAGACCTTGAAGCCATGAACATGACCCGGCAGGACGGCAAGCATTATGGGCTCACGTCGCTCGGGGTCATCGGCGCCATGCTCATCGACGACGTCTCCTCAACCGTGAACGTGCTGGAAAAGTACCGGGACTACTGGCTCCTGCACGACGTAACGGCGGTGCCCAGCCACCTGCTGCAGAGGATAGGCGCCTTGGAGGACTCGACCCTGATCAGGGATGACTCAATGGAGCTGGACAGGGTTCACCTGACGTTCCAGAAGCTGCTGTTGACGTCGAGACGGGTGCGGGGGGCGTCACCGATCTTCCACTCAGACTTCATCGGGACGTTCCAGCGGCTGCTCGGCGAGGGGGCGACGGTCGACCTCATTCTCACAGGCGGCGTACTGAACAGGACGCTGACGCTGGCGGACACCGAGCAGATACTCGACTACATTAAGAAGGATAGGCTGAGGATCTACTTGACGGACGAGCTGAGGATCGGTTTGACCGTGACCGAGAACAGCTTCTCCATGGGTCTCTTCACCGTGGACGGTGAATACGACTACAGCAGAGACCTGATATCCAACAGCCAGAGGGCGATCACGTGGGGCGAAGAGCTCTTCCAGCACCACCTCATGGGCGCCAGGCGGCTTGACTTAGAGAGCCTGAACCTCCTCTAGGGCTCTTGTAATGTGTGCCTCACCCCGTTTATGTGGCTTGGCTCTGCTCAGATGGATTCCCCTCTGCGGCTAGCCGTGGCTCTCGAACCTCTCTAGATACCACTGGTACTGTTCCTCAAGGCGGGTAGCAGCGTCGGGTGAAGCCTTGCAGGATACATGGAATATGTATACCCTGTTGGCTTTTAGCGACGGCCACGGCTCATACCAGACGCCGTTCAACGAAAGAAGCTCATCGTTTCCCTGTGTGATGGAGACGAGCTGTCGTATCATGAGATGACCGTCTCTCTCGAACCCCTCTGACGACTGTCTTGTTTTAATCTCCCAGCCAACATCATTCAGGGTTCTATAGAACCCCTCTAGCTCTGACTCCAGGTTTGGCGTGCCTGACTCTGTCAGCCAGATCACAAGCAGCCCCTGGAAGTCGTCGTTGGTGGCGTATACGGCTTGAAAGCCTCCCAGGAGCTCAGAGGGCTCGGCTGAGATGCCGGGTAACCCGAACTCGGCTGCCATGTGGGTCTGCGGGTACACCAACGAGAACCCGAACCGCGACTCATGCCTTGCGTACCCGAGAGGCATGTCGCCCCTGTGAATCCACAGGTTGCCGCCCGTCACGGCGCAGACGATGACCAGCGTCGCCAGCACCCGCCTCGACTCGAAGACCGTGTATCCAGCCATCCATCCCTCACCTCATATGTACTGGAGGAGCCTCGGGTGCCTCCTCTTCAGCCTCTCATACCTCGTGCACAGCTGCCACAGCACGGCGAGCCCAGCCAGCCACGCCGCCACCGTCTGCGCCAGTGCCAGGTGGAACGGCAGCGGAGCCCCGGGGAGCCTGAACCTGTAGAGCCACAGGTGGGTCAGGTAGAAGAACAGGGGAGTCCTCCCGAAGGTGTGGATTACGCCGGGGACGCCTCTGTCCGCCCAGCCCTTCTCCTGCAGCCACCCCCCAGCAGCCATGAACAGGCACATGCCGCCAAGGCTCCAGAGGAGGAACGCGACGCTGGGCGGGTACTTTGAGACGTACAGCCAATCCATCAAGCCGCCGCTCCACCGCTTGACAAGGTTCCCGTACCCGTTCACGTACCTGACGACGAAGAACGCGGCGAGGGAGGCTAAGCCGGTCACCGCCAGAGGCAGCTTGAGAGCCGGAAGCCTGTCCCTGTCGTAGCCGTTCAGATATACGCCGAACACCCAGCCCAGCCCCAGCACACCGATCCACGGGATCACAGGGTAGAGGGCGAAGTAGGGCCGCCAGTTGAAGCCCGGCTCATGCAGCACCCGCCGCAGGTAGTGCCCCCACGCAACGTCGGCTGGTATGAAGCCGAGGTCGAGCCACTGGTGGTTCAGCACAACCACGAGAGACGAGCCGAGCACAGCCAGCGGCGGAGCCCACCGCGCCACGCTGAATACGATCAATGACACACCGATGGCGGCGATGACGCCGAAGTAGAGCCACGGGAGATCGAACGCAGGGGAGACGATCAGGGACTCGAAGGCGAGGAGCAGCAGCCCACGCTTCACGATGTGCAGCGATATACCCAGTTCAGGCTCTCCGCGTCGACGCCTCCTGTACACACTCATGGCGAGGGAAGTCCCTGACAGGAACACGAAGGTCGGTGCGCAGAAGTGGCTCACGAACCGGGCGAGGAACAGCGTCAGGTCCAGCGACGGGTTCCTGTACCCGTAGACGCCCTCAAGCCCGCCGTGGACCTCCATCCAGAACCCCGAGACGTGGTCCCACGCCATGATCACCATGACCAGGCCCCGGGCGAAGTCGATGAACCGGAGCCTGTGGCCCAGCCCAGCCCCAGCCGCCTGCGGGGCATCCGTCTCCAGCGCCACCATATCTCGTGGAGGCTCTCGTCACCCGTTTAAGGGCTGTTGATCCTCGAAGATGATTTTTAACGGCGGTGATGCAGAGGTATGATCGGTGCCGCGCCGTTGAGCGTCAACGACCTCTACTTCGAGCTCTCCAACGAGGACAGGCTGAACATATTGCACAGGCTGCAGGAGGCACCCGAGAAGCTCACAGCCCTCTCGAAGGCGGTGGGGGTTACCCACCAGCAGTGCATGAGGCACCTGAACAGGCTCGTCGACACCGGGCTCGTCGCCAAGAACGGCGGGGGCTGCTACGAGTTGACGCACTACGGGAGGGCTGTTCTTCGGCTGCACCGCGGATTCGCTTTCATATCCCGGCACAGGGACTACTTCACCAGCCACACGGTGGAGCGGCTGCCTGACGAGTTCGTCAGCCGCATCGGGGAGCTGTCCAGCGGCAAGCCTACGGCGAACGTGATGGAGGCCATCAGCGAGCTAGAGTCCATCGTCAAAGAGTCCGAGGAGCGTCTCTGGGTCATCATCGACAAGAGGACACGCAGCGTCAGGCCCCTCGTTGCCCGGGCGGTCGAGCGAGGCGTCGCCATAAGAAGCATCTCCCCAGTCAGCTACGTACACTCCCTCGACGTAAAGAGGGACATCGTCGAGGAAGACGAGAAAGTCGTTGTCGAAGCTGAGGCTGACGGGCGCGCCGTCGTGGCTGACGCCGACGCTTTCGACGTCTACCTGTACCTCACAGAGAAATCCGCGTTCATATCCTTCCCGCTGAGCGACGGCTCGTTCGACTACACGGGGTTCGCTTCGAGCGACCCGGCTGCGGTGAGGTACTGCACGGAACTCTTCGAGCATATCTGGAAGGAAGCGAATATTATACCGGGAGCCGAGATCGTTGAACGTCACCTCGAATACATGAGGAGGCACGACGAGGACGCTAGATTCTAGCACCAATCAGCGGCGGATACATGAATGGAACCATTATAAGCCCAACTATGGAGATTCGTTCAATGTTCCTCAAGAGCCCGGCCTTCGCCGACGGCGGATCGATCCCACGCAGATACACGTGCCAAGGAGAAGAAATCTCACCTCCGCTGACGTGGGGAGACGCCCCGGAGGACGCCGAGAGCCTCGTGCTGTTCATGTACGACGTCGATGTGCCCTCGCCTTCCCTTCGGCTCTCCACGATAGACCACTGGATCGTCTACAACATCCCGCCGACTCTGGAGGGCCTGCCGGAAGCTGTACCGGATGAAGAGAGACTGGATGTTGGCGCCACGCAGGGACGCAGGTGGGGAGGGAGAACAGGTTACATGGGTCCATGCCCTCTCACGGGCGCCCACGAGTACATGTTCGAGCTTCACGCCGTCGACAGGATGCTCGACGTCGAGCCGTCGAGGGCCACGCGGAAGACCCTGCGGCGGGAGATGCGTGGCCATACGCTGGCTGAGGCGCTGTACAGAGGCACGTACAGGAAAGAGTGAGACGCCCACTGATTCAACGACGCCGGGGGGCCGGCTTCACGCATCCAATTGGCTGATGCCGTGGCAGTCTCCCGTAAGGTCATTTGTGGAGGCTGACGATGTCCCTGTTGACGCTCCGCTTCACAGAGTGGAGGACCGGCGTGAAGTGTTTAGGCCAGAAGCGGCTCGCGTAGGGGTTCGCAGACTCGTAGTCCACGTGTACACTGGACACGCTGTTAGTGCGGCACCACTGGAAAGCCCTATCGAGCAGCTGTTCGCCGACGCCGCGTCCCCGCGCGTCGGGTTCCAGGTACGCCCCGATCAAGTCGATCATGCCAACGCCCATCGGGGACAGGGTGACGGCGTCGTCCTCGTCGTTCCTCCTCACGTAGATAAAGCCGACCGCCCTGCCGCCGGCCTCGGCGATGAACACCCGGCCGCCCCCGTCCATGAGGAGCCTCTCATAGTACTCTCGGCTCTGTTTGTCCCGTACGAGAAATAGCGGAGGCTCTATGTAGAAACGCCTGGACTCCTCACCCAGCCGCACCAACTCCGGTAGGTCATCTACAGACCCCTCCCGGACGTCAGACTGACCCGAGCCTGCAACCGGCTCCGGGGGGCCGAAGCAGTCGACGACGTACAACCCGAAGCCCAGCCCGAAGAATAGGTCTCTGAGGACCGCGTCGTCGGAGAAGTATGTCACGAAGTGGCCCAGCACCCCGTCCTCGACCCAGTGCCCAGAGAGCGCCCTGTACAGTTCAAGGTATATCAGGCTCCTCCCAGCCTCCACCGAGGCGTGCCCGAGTACCGGGCAGAACGCCTTACGCTCGCCGTGGAACGGGAAGACGTCGTAGGCCATGTACCCGACAGGCTCCCCTCCGCGCTCGGCTACATACGCCAACCCGTCGCCGACGTGCTTCAAGAGGAATGAACGGACATGAGCCGGGTCTTCACTCCACGTACCAGGGAGCACCCGCAGGGTCTTCCTCGCCGCGTCGTACCGGGAGACGAACAGCTCGGCGGACGCGTCCACGTGGTCTATCGACATCGGGGTGACCCGGATGCCTCCGCGCTCGGGGCTCATGATACCCAACGGGTGGGCGAGGATATAAAATCCTGTGAGCTTAAGCAGGTCTAAGCCGTAGAAAGCCGTTTGCGCGACGCGTAGTCCACATACGCTGATGATCTCAGGCGGAGGATACCGTTCCACGACGTCTCCTCCTTCGATATCGCAACCGTCACCCGCGGAGTACGGTGGGCTGGGGCTCAGGTACAGCAGCCGCGGCGGCGAGGCTTTCAGCAACAGGCTCGGCGACGCCGTGAAACTGAACAGGAAAAACGGCGACCCCATCGCATTCACGCCGGAGAACCCCAGGCGAACACTGAGAACCATACAGGAGTTAAAGGACAAGTCACAGGCACAGCCGTGAAACCCAGAGAACCAACCACCACTAATTTTCAATAGAAAACACTGATCACAAAAAGGAAAATTATGAGAATACATAACAATAAGCCAAAAAAAAAGGAAACTAAACACAATAACGAGTAAAACAGCTAAAAAAACTAATCTAATACTTTAAACCAATAACATCGCCCCCAAAAAAACGCTTATAGTAAGTAGCACACTATAAGGGAAATGCCGAGTCGTCGATCCTCGACCCCACTTATCCGAAAAAAACGCTTATAACAGGTAACCTATTACAAGGGAAACGCCGAGTCGACGGCCAAATACCTGCCTCAGCTCACACGCACATCGGATAACCCGTAGCCCACCAGTATAGCCCTCCGCCCCTCCGCCTCCTCCCGCGTAGGCGTCTCAAGCCCCTTCAACGTGTACTCCATGCCGGCGTGCTCGTACTTGGACTCGGCCAGCCTGTGGTACCGGAGGATGTCGACCCGCTCCACTCCGCCGAGCGTAGAGAGAAGCCGCCCGAGGGCGTGGAAGTTGTCATCGCCGTCGTTCAACCCCGGGATCATGGGCACCCTGACCCAAATCGATGCACCCGCCTCGCCGAGCCGGCGCAGGTTCCCGAGTATAAGCTCGTTGGAGACGCCCGTGAGCTCCCTGTGGCGCAGGGGGTCCATGTGCTTCACGTCGTAGAGGAACAGGTCGGTGAACGGCAGCACGGCCTCGATGCTCTCCCACGGCGCGTAGCCGGAGGTGTCAAGCGCCGTGTGCACCCTGTAGCTCTTCGCGGCCTCCAGCAGCGCACGGCTGAACCCGCTCTGCGCCAGAGGCTCCCCCCCGGAGAGGGTCACGCCGCCTCCGGAGTTCGCGTAGAAGATGCGGTCACGGAGCACCTCCTCCATCACCTCTTCGACCGTCGTCTCGCGGCCAACGATCTCGAGGGCGCCGGCGTAGCACTCCTCGGCGCAGACGCCGCAGGCTATGCACCTGTCCCATTCGATGACGTGCTTTCCCTCCTCCATCCTGTGGACGCCATGTGGGCAGGCTTCGAGGCAGTGGAGGCAGCCGATGCACCTCTGAGGGGTGAACAGCAGCTGTGGCTGTCCCTTCATGGACTCGGGGTTGTGACACCAGAGGCAGCGCAGGGGGCAGCCTTTGAGGAAGACCGTGGTGCGGATTCCTGGGCCGTCGTGGATGGCGAAGTGTTTTACGTCGAATATGATGCCTTTCATGTTCAAGCCGCTTCTTCCTCGCTGATCATCCTGTCCACTACGTATCCTCTCATCTCGTCTGAGAGGCTCGCGAAGTAGGCGCTGAACCCCGTGACGCGGACCATGAGGTCGGGGTACCTTGAGGGGTCCCTCTCCGCGTCGAGCAGGGTCTCCCTGTCCAGCACGTTGATGTTCACGAGGTTGCCCCCCAAGTCGAAGTGGCTCTTTATCAACGCCATCACCTTCTCGACCGCCCCGTCGCCGAGAATCATGGGGTCCAGGTCAAGCTGGAGGGGCGCCGTGTTCCCGTAGCCCGGCTGTACAGCAGCGACGGCGGCTACCATCTGCGTAGGCGTCCCGCCCCTGCCCTCGTTGAACCCCGGCGACGGGTTCGGCCCGTGAGAAAGCGGGTCACCCACCCGTCTCCCGTCAGGCGTGGCGCCCAGCCTCCTACCGTACGACACCACCTTCGCCCACGAGAACAGCCCCGGCACCATCCTGACGCCACCGGGGGTGGGCTTCCCGGTCACCGTTGAAGTGAACGTCTCGGAGACACATCGAGCCCACATGTCATCCCTAGAGCCGCCTCTCCCGAAGCGCGGTATGCCCCTCATCATGAGCCGCACGCGTTCACCGTCGGTGCCAGCCCAGTCGGAGTCGATGTAATTCATCAACTCACCCCACATCAGGCGGCGCTCCTCTTCTACCCGCTGCTCCAGCGCCGCGAAGCTGTCAGCCACGGTTGCCAGCGACGCGCCGTCCACGCCGATGTCAGTGTACTCCACGCCGCCGTTGCTCGCGTCCAGCCCCTTCTCGACGGGGCCGTAGCAGAACAGGTCGAGATAGAGCTCCGGGAACACCTCGTGCATGCGGGCGAGGTGGAAGTCTATACCCTCCGCGGTGACCTCAACGGCTCGGCGCAGGTGCCCCTCGAAACGCCTCCACAACTCCCCAACGCCGGGCTCCACTGAGGGGTCCGCCATCATTTCTCTCAACGCGGTGTCGAACACCTTGGCGAAGTCGATCTTGATGAGGTCCATCATGTTGTACTCTCGGCCAGGGATGGCGAGCCAGTGGCAGCCCGCGTAGACGCGGCGCCGGGCGTCCTCGACCGGGTACCCGTTCCGGGTGAACCCGTCCACCGCCTGGTCGTCGCCCACGAACTTGGGGAACCCCATCCTGTCCTCGAGGAGAATCTCGACGCCCCTACGGAACAGCCCCGGGTCCACGTTAGGGCCGACCCTGACCCCTATGTTGGCGGGAGTCCTGAGGCGATGCACAGCCTCGAGGACCAGGTAGGAGACGGGGCTGGTGAGATCTTTTCCGTCGGCGTCGGGGCCGCCCAGCTGGATGTACGCGGTCTCGCTGAGGAGGAGGCACGCTATATGGAATACGGCTTCCTCGTCTGTGAGTGCCCCGGCTGACGTGTCCCGTTCGTAGTATGGTCTGAGGAGCTCGTCCAGCTGCCCCCACTCGCCGCTGCCGTTGTACATCTTGGCGGCGGCCTGGAAGAAGGTCAGCCACTGGCACGCCTCGCGGAACGTCTTAGGGGGATCGGTAGCCATGCGGTTGCAGATGTCCGCGATTGCCTTGAGGTTCTCCTTGAGCTGGGGACGCTCCTCGTCCTTCGCCATACGCCGCGCGTCCGCGGCGTGCCGCTTTATCCAGCCCTGCATCCCCAGAATGATGGCCTCCAGGCCATCGTAGAACCCGTGGGCTGAGGGGTTCACACCCCTGTAGCGGCGCACCTTCTCAAGGAGCCCAGCCCACCCCAGGTCGAGCCCAATCTTAAGGTCCGGGCAGAAGTGCTGCAGCCCGCCTATCCCGTGGTCTATGCCGTACCTCTCCTGCTCCCCTGCTAGGCTGGAGTAGTCGAGGTCTGGGTTCCAGCCGGGGTCCCTGTACGAGTTGAAGCTCACCATGTAGACGCCGGCCATCGAGCTCAGCGGGTCGACGTAGGTGGGGTGAGCCTCTAGGAGCCTCCTGAAGTTCTCGCCGACCGCCTCTGCTCCGAAGAAGCCTCCGCTCGTGTGGTTGCTCACCGGTCGAAAACCTTTGAGTAGGATTGTTTTCTCGGGGACGCCTGAGCCACTCACAGCCTCGACTACGTCGTAGGCGCCGGGCGGCGGAAGCACGTTTCCCTGCTCGTCTGCGTCCCTCGGCCCCAGCAGCTCGGCCTTCCTGCGTGCGTGCTCCAGCTTCGCTGCTCGGAGCAGGTCGAGTCTACGCCGGTAAGTCAGTGAAGGTTGATCCATTGCGGGGGCTCCGGGTCAGGATAGATGTAACTTTGGTGTTACGAGCGATTATATGTTTATGCTAGCCCTTATGACGGCTTCACCCTTGACTCAGCCTGGTTTCAGACACCTTTTCATATAGCCGGCTCTCTCTATCTTGAATCAGGGAATCGACGACGAGAAGAGGATTAACATGATCAACGGAAACAAATGCTCTTTGCTGCGGGTCGCGGCGCTGGTGCTGGCGCTGGGCCTCGTGGCGTCCACCTACATTCTCTACGGGAGCAACGCTGCCCTGTCTGAATCCAGGCGGGAGGCGGACGAGATGGCCGCCGAGCTATCGTCCCTCGAATCGGAGCGCCATGAGTTATCCGAGTCGCTGGAGGCGTTGACCACCGAGAAGGCGTCCATGGAGGAGGAGTACATCAGGCTCCTCGAGGAGGCAAATACGAAGCCGCCTGTGGAGAGGCCCGACATCGTGCTCGACATCGACGCGGGGGGAGAGGTGAGGAACGTGATTCTGCTCATCGGCGACGGCATGGGCGGCGGGCAGCTCACCGCGGCTGAGATAATGAACGGCGACGAGACGCTCGCCATAACCAGCCTGCCCTACGTTTCCCTCGTCTCGACGCACTCGCTGGACTCATACGTCACGGACTCGGCTGCGTCGGGGACCGCGCTGGCAACGGGCAACAAGACTGTGAACGGCTGCGTATCCATGACGCCTAGCGGGGAACCGCTGAAGACGGCGCTTGAGGTAGCCGAGGAGTCGGGCAGGTCCACGGGCGTGGTGACCACCACCCGGGTGACCCACGCGACGCCCGCGGTGTTCCTCAGCCACAGCGTCAGCCGCGACAGCGAGAGCCTCATCGCCCGCCAGATACTTGTGAGCGGCGCTGAGGTCGTGATGGGGGGAGGCAGCTCCTACTTCGGCACGCTGCTGGCGAACGCGACGGCGCAGGGCTACACCGTCATCGAGAGCCGCGGCGAGCTCATAGGCTTCGAGTCCGGGAGGCTGCTCGGCCTCTTCTCGGGCAGCCACATGAGCTACAACAGCTCCAGGGACCCTGACGTGGAGCCGAGCCTAGCCGAGATGACGAACAAGACGCTGAGGCTGCTGGAGGGCGACCCTGACGGGTTCCTGCTCATGGTTGAAGGCGGGCGGATAGACCACGCGGCGCACGCCAACGACTTCGGCAACACGGTGGAGGAGACGCTGGAGTTCGACAAAGCCGTGTACACGGCTCTGCGGTACGCGGCGGGGCGCAACGACACCCTCGTACTGGTGACTGCGGACCACGAGACAGGCGGCCTCTCCATCGTAGGGGGCTACCCTGGGGGAGAGATGGCCGTGGGCTGGGTCAGCGACGACCACACCGGCGCACTGGTGCCGGTGTTCGGATATGGGCCGCATGCCAGCGAGGTGCTGCTGCTGAAGGACAACACCGACATCGGGGCGCTGCTGAAGAGGCTCCTCGGCTAGAAGGTATCTTTCAGACCAGATTTTTTATAGCCTCGCCTCGTGTATTGGAGTAAACTCTGGGGTGGGATTGTCTTTGGAGGAGAGGTGGAGACTGGTCGAGGTGGCTCTCGGGAGGATGCCGGCTGACAAGGTGATCGTCGGAGGTACCCTGGTAGACGTGGCTACGAGGCGGCTCGTACCGGGGATGGATGTAGCGATTAAGGGAGGCAGGGTCGCAGCCATCGGCGACGTGGGGCACACCGTTGGACCCGGGACGGAGCGGATCGACGCGTCCGGTCTATACGTGGCGCCGGGTCTCGTGGACGCCCACTACCACATCGAGTCTTCGAGGCTCAGCCCTAGGAGGCACGCCCAGCTCACTCTGCCTTTCGGCACTACTTCGCTTTTCGAGGGCAGCCACGAGATATGTAACGCGTTGGGGCTGGACGGCGTCAGGTACATGATAGAGGAGGCGAGGGGGCTGCCCCAGAGGATATACGTCGCGGTGTCATCGGCGACTCCTCCAACGCCTTTCGAGGATTCGGGGGGCTACATCGGCGGCGACGAAGCTGCCGAGGCGCTGGGCTGGCATGAGGTCAGGGGCGTCGGCGAGGTCATGGACTACACTAACCTCTTCCAGCGTGAAAAGCGGCTCTGGGAGGTAATGGAGGCTGGCCTGGAGGCGGGTAAGGTGCTTGAGGGACACGGCGTCCCCGCGCCGCCGATGGCTGACGCGTTCATGGCTACAGGGATAACATCGACCCACTTCTCGGGCGGCGCCGAGGAGGCGCTAGCTCTGCTTGAGCGCGGCTGCTTCCTTGAGTTGAAGCCGAGGGACAGCAGGGATGCAGTCAAGGGGCTGCTGGAGGCGGGCGTCGACTGGCAGAGCATGGGGATGTGCGTGGACGACCGTCCGGCGGAGCTCATCGAGAGGCTGGGGCACCTGGACTACGAGATGAGGGTGGCCATCGAGGAGGGGGTTGACCCGTTGACTGCTTTCCAGCTGGCTACGTTGAACAACGCGCGTCACTGGCGACTGGAGCACGAGATAGGGGTCGTGGCGCCTGGGAGGTATGCGGACATCCTGCTGGTGTCGGACCTTGAGGCGGTGGCTGTGGAGAAGGTGATAGCCGGCGGCGTGGTGGTGGCGGAGAAGGGGAGGCTAACTGTGAAGATACCCATCCCACCCGCACCGGCGTACGTGAGGAACAGCATACGGCTGCCTCGCCCGGTCTCAGCCGAGGACTTCAGGGTGGAGGTGCCTTTGGGGCGGGAATCCGTGCACGCCGCGGTGCTTCGCCCGTCGTACTTCAGCGACGACCTGGGGCCTATCACCGAGGAGCTTAGGGTTAAGGACGGGCTGGTTCAGCGTGACCTGGGTCGCGGCATCAACAAGGTGGCTATCGTGGACAGGCGTGGACGGGGCATCGGAGTCTCGTTCTGGGAGGTCGGGTACAGTGAGGGCGCGGTTGCGATGTCTGTGCTTCACGACAGCCACAACGTCTCCGTCATAGGTGCTTCAGACGGTGACATGGCGTTGGCTGTGAACACAGTTGCTGGGATGGGCGGCGGCATAGCGGTGGTGAACCGTGGGGAGGTGCTGGCGTGTGTGGCTCCCATCGGCGGGATAATGACTGATGCGCCGGTGGCGAAGGTCGTGAGAGCGCTGAACAGGGTGAACGACGCCGCTGAGTCGCTAGAGCCCGGTGGGCTGCTGGGTGATCACCCTGTGGACTCGCAGACTTTCATCTTCTTGACTTGTTACCCCCGCGGTATCATGCTGACCAACAGGGGTCTCGTGAACGTGAGAACCGGTGAGGCTGTGCCCTCCATCTGGTAACACATCTGAAGTTTTTTTCAGCTGTGATTATCCTGTTTCTTCTGGCGTAGAAACGCCTGAAGAGAGATGGGTTGGAGCGGCTGCGCCTCTATGTATGAACCCTGCGGGTTCGGGTGGGTGACCGTTCTTCTGCTTCTGGTTTCCATGGTGTACCACCACGCTGGTTTATATAATAGGCACCCGGCGGGACGGCGTGGAACAGGGTTTCCGCGGGGCTGGAAGCCGTAAATGCGGTGTGTTCTCACAGTGTTTCCAGCGCTAGCCGCGTCGCTGAGCCGAAAACAGATGTAGAGACGGACTGTACCTACTCAGAGCTTCTTCATGAGCCGCCGCGCCTTCCGCTTCACGACGTTCACGTCGCTCACGGTGAAAGGCTCCGCGAAAGCCCGTATCTTGGGGTGCAGCTCCGGGTAGCCAATGAGCCTCTCAAGGTTCTCCACTATGAAGCCCACCCTGTTGCCCTTGAAGAGGACAGACTTCTCGATGAGCGTGTCCAGAATGCCCTCGGCGAGCCCCGGATACGCCTCAGCCACCTTGGCGAGGGTCTGAACGGCGTACCCCGCCAAGACTATGCTCTTGTCCTCAAGGTACGGGGTTATGTGATCCACGAGAGCCGGTATCCTGCCCTCGGAGTCGACGGCGGCGAGGTTCCCTATGATGTGCACGGCCTCCCACCTCTGGATGGGAGCCTTAGAGCAGAGGTTCGCGACGAACAGATCCATGTGGGGAAGGAGCAGCTCGGGGCGGTCGATAGACAGGAGCGAGGTGATCTCGGCGCAGCCGTTCTGAACCCGCTTCGCGTCGGAGCTGAGCCCCTCTAGGATGACCGGCAGGTACTCAGTGGGGCTCCCTAAGACGTGCTGAGTGTAGAGGTCTTTGGGCCGGGTCCCGTCGCCCCACTTACCCTCCAGCGCCACCAGTATGTCGAACATATCAGCTACCGATTAGGTTGATCGGGATTTAACGGTTCCCGGGTAACCCTAGATCAGCTTGACAAGGTGACCCGACATGCCGACGTTCAGCTGCAGGACTCCGCGGTAGCTGCCCACGTAGCCGTTCTCGATGCGCACCCTATCGCCCTCGGCGACGAGTTTGATCTGCTCGTTCCAGAGGGTGAGCACAACGCGCCCCGTCTCGTCCTCCAGCCCCGCGTCGGCGACGCTCAGGGTCTCACCGTACCTGCGGCGGCTCCTGACTGCCCTCGCGTAGCCCTTCTCCGCGATGACGCCCTCCACTGTGACGCTCCTCACG
The DNA here is from genome assembly GCA_016934355.1 of Candidatus Bathyarchaeota archaeon. The sequence goes on from JAFGTA010000042.1 coordinate 23,922, forward strand.
CCGTCTCTCAGCTCGGCTATATCGGTGAATCCTTGCCCCGTGCCGAGGAGCCTCTGGTACCACCTCTGGCTCTTGCCTTCCGAGTCGCTCGTCCACCCAACCTGGGTGAACCCGTGCTTCTCGTAGAAAGCCTTGGTCCGGGTGTTCCACTCAGGTGTCTCTAGGGTCCACCGCTTGGCGTCGGGGTAACGCTCCATCGCCAACTCGAGGGCGCGGCTGCCTACCCCCTGCCTGAAGTGCTCTGGGTCAACGAACATGCGGACCAGCTCTCTCTGGCCCTCACCCCTGAACGCCACCATGACCCCCCCGGCGGTGAAGTCGTCGAGCATAATGCGGTAGTAGTCGAAGTACCCCATATAGCGAACCTGGTCCTTGTGCTTGTCGTAGCCGGGTGGGCCACCGGGCTCCCCGCCGCTGATCTCGGCGTCGCTCTCGAACGCACGCTTCGAGATGTCGGCGAGCATGTATGCGTCGTCCTCGACGGCCTCGACCAGAGTCACCCTGTCTTCCATGGTCAAATCTGAACAAGATGTATACGGGGCCCACGTGATAAACCTTGGCGGGTGCCTCATACATTTCTTATACCGCCGTTGAAAGAAAGCCAAAAGGAGAACCCAAGGTGTCAGGCAGCTCAAGGCGGGGACTAAAAATCAGGCGCGTCGAAGCGCCGCCCTATACGGTGGACGAGTCACGGCTGCGGCGGTACGACCAGGTCAACCTCATGTTCAACCGCATAACAAACGACCCGGGCTGGGAAGGCTACAACCGCACCGAGGAGGAGTCAGGCCTCCTGAACATCAGGGAGGCGAAGCCGGGTTACGACAGGGTGGACTACGCCCTCGCGGAGGCCTCGTGGACGATGCATGACGGCTGGGAGCACGCGTTCAGCTGGGAACGGATACAGCGCCCCGGCGGCCCAAGCCTCATGGGCGACCAGTGGTACAGGGAGCGCATGGAGGTCGAGGACATCCCCGAGATCACCCGGAAGGTGAAGAAGGCTGCACGGTTCATCGGCGCGAGCTTGGTCGGCGTGACCGAGTTCAACCCCAAGTGGCTGTACGCCAACCACAGGTACAGCCTGGAGCCCCTTGAGCTGCCTGACGGAGTCAGGTACGCCGTTGTGATGGCAGTCGAGATGGATGAACTGGGGATAGCGACAAGCCCTGAGCTGCCCGCCGCCGCGGCGACCGGGCTAGGGTACAGCATGCTCGCCTTCGTCGCTTCGACACTCTCCGAGTTCATCAGGAACCTCGGCTACACGGCTGTGCCTGCGTCGAACGGAGTCGGCCTCAGCGTGCCGCTGGCGGTGGACGCGGGCCTAGGTGAGATGGGGCGCAACGGGCTGCTCATCACGCCTGAGTACGGCCCCCGTGTGCGCCTCTGCAAGGTGTACACGGACCTGCCGCTTATGCCTGACTCGCCCATCGATTTCGGTGTCCATGAGTTCTGCCGCACCTGCAAGAAGTGCGCGGAGGCGTGCGAGGTTGAAGCCATAAGCTTCGAGGACGAGCCCAGCTACGAGGGGACTGGTAAGAGCAGCAGCCCCGGCGCCCTGAAGTGGGCGATAGACGGGGAGAAGTGCTACAACTACTGGTGCGACAACGGCACCGACTGCAGCACATGCATCAGCGTCTGCCCCTACAACACAGGACGCACCGAGGCCCACGCAGACGAGTTCTGGGCGAACCCCTAATCATTATACAGTTTATCCCGGCTTCTAGGCGTTGAGCGGCCCTCGATATCGTATTAAGCGGTTGCACCGAGTTCAGGGTGATAACGATGCGGATCGGATTCGTCGGTCTGGGCAGGATGGGGCTGCGGCTGGTGGGCAGGCTCCTCACGGAACACCAGGTAGTAGCCTACGACCTGAACCCAGAGAACACACGTACAGCGGAGACACTGGGAGCGGAGTCAGCCGGCACGCTGGATGAACTCGTAGACGCCCTCACCCCGCCGAGGATGATATGGCTGATGGTTCCCGCCGGCGAGCCGGTGGAGTCCACGCTGGACGGCGTCGAAGAGAAACTGAGTGCAGGCGACATCGTCATCGACGGCGGCAACAGCCACTACAAGGACTCCGTGAGGCGCGCCGAGCGGCTCAAGACGAGGGGCGTCCACTACCTCGACGTGGGCACCAGCGGCGGGCTGGAGGGCGCCGAGAAGGGCGCCTCGCTCACGGTCGGCGGCCAAAAGGAAGCTTTCGAAGCCGCCGAGCCCGTGCTCAGAAGCATAGCCCGCAGGGACGCCGTCCTTTACTGCGGCGCAAGCGGGGCAGGCCACTACGTCAAGATGGTGCACAACGGCGTCGAGTACGCCATGCTTCAGGCCATAGGCGAGGGCTTCGAGATGCTCCAAGCCGGACCCTACAGCCTCGACCTGGGCGCCGTGGCGAAGGCGTGGAACAACGGCTGCGTCATAAGGAGCTGGATGCTTGAGCTGGCGGGACGCGCTTTCGAGAAGGACCCCGGCCTGGAGTCCCTGAAGGGCGTCGTAGGCGGAGGCGAGACAGGCAGGTGGATGGTGGAGTCCGCGCTAGAGATGGGGGTGCCTACGCCCACCATCACGCTGTCGCTGTTCATGAGGTACAGGTCCAGGCAGGCGGACAGCTTCGCGGGCAGGGTAGTGGCGGCCGTCAGGAACGAGTTCGGAGGCCACCAGGTCACCGCCCGGTGACGCGCTCACGGAAAACGTAAAACCGCGTAGACCTACATGCTACCCATGTCCGAGGACTACGACATACTGATCAAGAAAGGGTTAATCGTCAACGGCACAGGCGGCCCCGCCTACAAGGGCAGTCTGGCCGTCAAGGGCGACAGGATAGCGGCGCTGAGCAAGGAGCCCATCATGGGAGACGCCGCCACCGTCCTGGACGCAGGGGGAAAAGCCGTGACCCCCGGGTTCATAGACGTCCACAACCACGGCGACCTGAGCATACTGTACTACCCCAAGGCCGACGGCTTCGTACGGCAGGGGATAACCTCCTTCGTGGGCGGCCAATGCGGCGACAGCCCAGGCCCCTTCGGGGACCAGTACGTGGGGCTCCCGTGGGTGCTCGGCGACCTCTACTCAGACGTCGAACCCACCATGTACACCCGGGAGTGGCTGGCCCACCGCGACAAGGTAAACGAGAGACACCGCGAGCTCTACGGCTGGGAGATCGACTGGCACACCATGGCCGAGTTCTTCCAGCGCGTCGAGGCGAAGGGCATCAGCCCCAACTACGTTCCCATGGTGGGCCACGGCGACATCAGGAGCCTCGTCATGGGTGAAGACTTCAGGCGCCAAGCCACCAAGCGTGAGGTCAGGGAGATGGTCAGGCACACCGAGCAGTCGATGGAC
>JAFGTA010000043.1 GCA_016934355.1 Candidatus Bathyarchaeota archaeon
CCACCTCGGGATGCTGGAGTGGATGAGGGCGCTCTCGGATGACCTGCGGCTCGGGGTGCTGGCTAGCGAGAACCCCTCCAAGGTTCTGAAGTTCGCCCAGCGGGTAAGCGCCTACTCGGTCAACCCGTACCACAAGCGGATGGGGTTGGAGTTCGTCGACGCGGCTCACAGCCTCGGCCTGAAGGTGTACCCGTGGACGGTGAACGAGCCCCACGACATCGAGAGAGTGAAGAAGATGGGCGTAGACGGCGTGATCACCGACTACCCCGACAGAATAAGGTAGTCACCGCACGCTGAGCTCCTCGATGGACACCTTCGGCTTGCTCCAGTACTTGAAGCCGCCATCCGGCGTCCATGAGCCGTGCTTCTCAACGTTCCTCCCGAGGTAGTACCCCGAAGGCTTCTCGGGGCTGAACAGCGGGTGGGCGAAGACAGAATCGTCGTCCGAGACAGGCGGCTCCACGAGCTCATAGTCCTTGGAGCCGCTTCCCAGGCGGCTGCACACGTTGGTTGTTATCCACTGGCTCATTCCCACGATGCCCGTGAACTTCTCGTCGCCCGGCTTCATGACCCCATGCTCCTCCGCTGCGCTGCCGCTGATGCCCGGCGCCTGCACCGACATGTCCAGCGCCGCCACGTCCACGGCGACCATGTCCCTCGACGCGAAGACGCCGAGGTTCGGGATCACAGGCCTGTCGCTGCCCGGCACGCAGTCGCAGGCCGGGGTTATGTCCAAGGCGTAGCTCAGGAACCCCACCTTGTCCTTGCCGAGGTGCCTCAGGTACGCCGTGGAGGCGTCCCCCATGGCCACGAGGAACCAGTTACGCCACTCCTCGAACTTCTCCCTGCCCCACAGGTCGCAGTTAAAGAACGGCCGCTGGTGTCCGAAGCATCCTATGCAGGCGTCTCCGTCCCACTCCGCGTGGTCCTCCTTGATCTTGAGCGCTCCCGTGGGGCACATGTTGTCGCAGAGCACGTGGTTCGGGCACTCTTCTCCTAGGCAGTTGTCGCCGTTGAAGCTCCAGCTGTTCCACCCCACCGTTGGGTGGAGGCAGATGTGGACGTTTATCTTGCCGCGTTTGCTGCCGCAGCCGATGGCCACGTTCTTGATGCTGCCGCCGTAGACGCCGCTGCCGTGGCCCTTGAAGTGGCTCACCACGATCATGGCGTCCGCCTCGGCTATCCCCTTGGCGAGGTACGCCTCCTTCAGCAGAAGCCCGTCAGGTATCTCCAGCCTGACGTCGTCCCTCCCGTACATGCCGTCGCTGATTATGATGGGGCAGCCCATGGACTCCGAGGTGAACCCGTTCCGCGCCGCCGTCTCAAGGTAAAGGTCCGCGGTGCTCCGGGTCCCGTAGAAGTAGTACGGCGCCGTCGTGGTGTCGGTGACGAACGGCTTGCCGCCGTGCTCCTTCACCTTGTCCACTATTACGCGGACGAGGATTGGGCGCAGGTAAGCCGAGTTGAACCACTCACCCATGTGGCACTTGATGGCGACGGTGTCGCCGGGGTCGAAGCACTCACCCAGCTCAGCGTGGTCGAAGAGCTGCTGAGCTTTAGCGGGGATGCTGGACGTCAGCCCGTGGTAACGGTCGTCCATGTAGTAAACCTTACTTTTCAATGCCTGAATCTCCAGAAAGCTGCATTAGAATATGGTTAATCTGTATTTAAGACTCAACAGTGGCTAGGTGACCACCATGCTCCGGCGGCGGCTCTCACCGTCGATCCACTTCGCCTTAGATTCCAGCGCCGCGACGGCCGCCTCAACCTCATCTGCCTTGGCGCCTGCCTCCAGCTTCCCAAGCACGGCCTCGGCAGCCGCCTGGGTCTCCTCCGCCATGGGCTTCCCCGCCTTGGTCCGCAGCCAAATCTTGCTCTGGTTCTGGGCGACTATCTTAACGGCCCAGCCCACCTTAACCCTCTGCTCTTCGGATAAACCCATATGCCCTTTTGCCTTCTCTAGGGTCTCCTTCGCCGACGCCATTGGTTGACTCATCTCAGCCCCAGCTCCTCTCCCAACGCCTCTAGTCTCTCCTCAAACGTGTTAAAACTTGTTCTCTGATAGCCGAGGTGCCTGCCCCTCGAGGTGTCATACCAGTCGACCGCGGTGTACTCCACAGGGTAGTTTGGCTCCACCTCGACGCCGAGGGCGGCGTAGAACCGGGCAAGGTACTCGCCGCCCGTCATCTGCCAACTGCGGCCCCCCGCGATGTTGTAGACCTTTTTCCTAGGCCCCTCGTCGAGGCACCCCAGAACGGCGTAGGCGGCGTCCTCGTCCAGCACGAACTCGACACGCTGGTCCTCCCTGTAGGCGATGGTATCCGGCAGCTCCAGCAGGTCGACGACGCTGATAGGAGCCACCCTTAGAATGGTGTACGGCGCCCCTGATGCTCTTACGGCCTCCTCGGCCAGTATCTTGGACTCGGCGTAGTTGTTGTGGGGCGTCTGGCTGTGCGTCTCGGCGATAGGCGGCTCCTCGCCTGCGGTCACCCCGTACGTTGAGATGCTGGAGGCGAACACGATCGGCCTGGAGCCGAGGGCGTCCAGCAGGTTGGCTGTGCCCCGGACGTTTACCCTCTGGGTCAGCGCCTTATTTTTCTCGCTGGTGGGCGGAAGGATGGCGGCGAGGTGCACCGCGGCGTCCACTCCTATACACGACTCCGCGACGCTCCCGGGGTCGGTGATGTCGCCACGTTGGGGCGCGGCTCCCTCTAGAGCCTCGACGTGGCTCCACTGCACGTGGGGCAGGTCGAACGCCTTGACGGTGTGCCCCGCGTCGATGAGTGTCTTGGCGACGGTGTAGCCTAGGCGGCCCGCTCCGCCCGTGACGAGTATATTCATCCTGTGTTTAGCTTCGTCCGCGGGAATATAATACCGAGGATGGGGAAGCCCGACCTCTTACACGTAGAAGTAGCGTCATCACTGCGATGCCTGCGAGCAGGGCTTCGGCTGGGTTACCCGATACCGCTCTGGGTTGGTCGTCCTCAACGTTATAGCTTGTCTCGCCTCTATCCCCTACCTTTAGCGTGTCCTCCAGCACCCTGACCCCCTTGTACCACACGGTCACCCTGTAGACGCCCTCTGCCTGAGGGACGAAGACATACCATTGTAAAGCCTCCTCACCGGGGACCATGTATGACACCATGGGGATGCTCAGCTGGGTCATCGCCTCCCCCGCCGCCTCACTCTGCGTCACCTTGAACCTGTAGAAACACTTGCTCGGCTCCTCCAGAGACGTCGAGACCCGAAGGCTGACGTTCACGCTCTGACAAACATCCGGCTCTGGTGGATCGAAGGTGAGGCCGCTGAAGCTGTATAGCTCGCTCATGTAGCCGGCCTCGTAGACGGTGAACGTGGCCGCTGTCTCCCCGTCCACGGCCGCCTCATAGACGCCGGGTGTCGTGAAGTTTAGCTGCAGCTCGCGACTCTTGTAGCCTCCGGGGCCCACCCCCACCCGCATGGCTGTGCTGTTCACATACCCCTCGCAGGGACCCTCGACGCCCCTGAACGTCAGGGTGACGTTCCGGGAGGCGCTCTGGCCACCCGTGTTGGTAAACCCTATCCTACCGTAGACGACCTCATAGACGGTCACGTCTTCGGGTATGACAAGCTCGGCCAACACCACGTTTCCTTCTGGCATGAGCAGTGGCTCGGCGCCGCTGATGTTCAGGTAGGGGCCGCCCGGGGCGTGCGCCGTGTCACCCCTCACGGTGAACTTACCCTGGAAGAGGCCGTAGACCCTGTAGACGACCTGCTCACCGTGGGTCTGGTCTGTCTCAACCAGAAACACCAGCGTCCTCTCCCCTACGCTGAACTCGGGCTGGTCCTCGACCCAGACACCAGAGCCGCCTATCTCGCCGCCCTCCGTCCTGATGAATAGAGTGTCCTCCTCGACGGGGTTCTTGATGTAGCGCTCGACCCTGAGGGATACTATCTGGTAGATCATGCCTCTCTCCCCGGCGTGCGCCGTGATGCCCTTGACTGTGCCCAGCGCCACGGTGTCGGCTCTCTCCCAGAGCTGCTCGTACGGTATCTCTACCATGAGACATCTGGCGGTAGGCGCAAGTAGGCAGACGAGGGACAGCGTCACTAGCAGGGTCTTTTTCATCTATTTTATTTCTTAATGCGTGGGGATATAATACTAGGTTTTTGAACGCCCTGTCAGTACTCGCCGTGACCGTGAATCAGGGCATGATAATGTTTCGTTGTATTAGACTCCTTTTTACCCGATCACTCTGTTTAGAGTTTACTTAGTCCATCATCTCTTTTTTCAATAAAATGCAGGCATTTTCTGGTTAAATATAAATAAAATATATGTATTGAAGGGTAGGCGTAATCATATGAATTGTAGAAAACTGTATGGATACCTAATATTCACGATACTCGCAGCGGCTCTATCAAGTATCGGTTGGATGGCTCAAAGCCAGGACTCCATTATCCGGATAACGGCGTCAGGAGTCACAGGCACCGATATAATAACACAGGACGGCAATACGTTCATGGCTTCTGATGTCATCCGAAAACCAATCGTTGTAGAGGTCGATAACGTCATCTTAGACGGCGGTCAATACTCCCTTGAAGGGTCCACGTATTACGACGGGATCACCCTCTCTGGGAGAAGGGGGGTGACTGTCAAAAACTTCCGCATTACTTCCGCGAAGGTAGGCATTCTGCTGGATAATAGCAGTCAATGCGTTATCACCGGTAACGTTATTGAAAAAAGTAAAAACGACGGAATCAGGCTGCAGAAGTCTTCGAAGGATAACCAGATAACCTATAACACGATACGGAACAACGGCGTCGACGGCATTGAGATCAAGGAGGGCTCTCACAGAGCCACCCTACACCATAATACGGTGAATTCAAACAAAGAGCAAGGGACATTAATCACGGAATCCAGCAACCATCGAATCTATTGCAACGAATTCTCCTACAACAACTACGATGGACTGGTGATCCACCTGTCAAACAACAACGTGGTGTATCGTAACAACAACTCGGAGAACTATGAAGGGATATACCTTTCCAACTCGAACTACAACGACGTCTTCAAGAATATTTTATCGAAAAACGAGGACAACGGGATTGACATCGACACATGTATTGAGACTCTGCTACACGAGAACCTGATATCAGAAAACTCAGACTATGGCATAGACATGGACTCATCCAGCCGTAACCAGATCTACATGAACGAGGTAAAGGACAACATAGGAGGAATAGACCTCGATCAAGCATCCCAGAACAACATCTATAGTAACAACTTTGTGGGAAACAACGCTCAAACCAGCTATGACATCGAGGTAAACATCTGGAACAGTGCCTACCCCACCGGAGGCAACTACTGGAGCAACTACGAAGGCATCGACGTTATGTCGGGGCCAAGCCAAAAAGTGGATTCCCCCGGTGGAGACGGGATAGGAGATACGGCGCATGTTCTCAAGTCCTTCATAATCGATAACGAGGTGATCATCGACGAGGATAACCTCGACCTGCTTCCACTGATGCAGCCTTACACAATAAACGTGGGTAGAGACACTACAAGCATAACCTGCAACGTGGCGCCGTCCACTGTAACCGAGGGAGAAACGGTTACCGTATCCGGCACTCTGTCCGTCGACTTAGGAGAGGAGGGTCTCGTCGAACTCAGCGTCGAGAAGCCCTCGGGAGCCGAAACCCAAACCGACGTCATCTTGTCTCCATCCGGCGCTTACAGCTACACCTTCGAGCCGGACGCCGTTGGGCTATACCATGTAGCCGTTCACTGGGGCGGCGACATTCTCTATAAGGGATCAAACGCGGCGTCCAGCTTCACGGTAGAGGAGTATGAGCCACTGCCCGAGGTTGTCGCCGTAGACACCCGGATCACACTATCGCTAGTGGGCGTCGGTGACACGGGGGTGGAGACGGGGCAGACGGTGACAGTATCGCTGAGGCTGGAGGATGAGGAAGGTAACCCGATAGCTGACAAACGAGTCGAGTTGGCTGTCACAAGCCCGTCCGGTGAGACTCAGACCTCGTCAGGTACAACAGACGAAGACGGCGAAACGGAGTTACAGGTAGTATGCGACGAGGCTGGGACGTGGAGCGTGCAGTCCTCGTGGGAAGGAAGCGAAGAGTACAACGAAGCAACCAAGCAGTTCACGGTTCAGGTTAGAGCCCCGGCGTCCGGTAACCAGGGGATACCGGGGTTCCCGTTGGCGTCGGTCTTGATGGGGGCAATATTCGTCTCGCTGGCGTTGTACGCGGCTCGTGTCCGTGCCTATCTAAAATAACACCCCATTTCTTTCGATCAGACGGGTTTTACTGTCTAGAGTCTATTACATGCTAACCCCGATGGATATGTTCACATCCTCAAAGGGGCGGCTCTGAGAATGTGAGTCCGGGCTTCATAGTCATTTTATATTTAGTTTCAGAGCACGATGTAAAGAATCCCCTGCCCCGTGACTACACCCCATGAACCCCGAAGAGAAGAAGATATGGAGCACAATAACCAACGCAGAGGAACCCATGTCGTTCGCCGAGCTCCGGGAGGCCACAGGCACAGCGGACGAGACGCTGCTGAAGGTGCTGAGAGCCTTCATGAAGATAGGGTTCATCGTCAGGGACCTTGACACGGGACGGTACAGACTCCCCTACGCCATGGTGGCGCGTGAGATGTACGCCCAGAACACAAAGGGCGGCGGAATGGGACTTATGGGTCTCTACCCCTACGTGGACTGGGGCCGGCTGGACCTCATGAAGAGGAGCAAGGAGATACAGGGCCGGGCGAAGGACGCCACGTCGGCTGCCTACGTCTTCGGCGAGTTCCTGAAGTCTAAGACTGGTGAGATCGACAGGGACGACGCGTTCATGGACATCTGGGAGAGCAGCGTCTACCAGCTCTACGGTATAATCAAGTTCCTGCTGGACATCGTGGTTTCCACCAACTTCGAGGATGTGCAGGGTAAGGAGCAGTTCCACCGCAACGTCCTCGAGATTTTGAAGACCAACATGGACGAGTACTTCTTCCCGGTCCTACAGAGCCTCGTCTACTTCGTCTTCAAGAACAGCGACGTGCTGGACGACGACATCCGGGAGTGGTGGTCACACCTGGAGATCAAGGTCTAGCCTCTGCGCCGGGTTTTATTAAGAGGTGAGCCGTGTAGCACTGTAGTGATGTTATGGTTCTTCCTGTGAAGGTTTTCGAGGTGCGGGGCCTGGAGGGCGACCCCCGTGATAGGCTGACTGGCTGGAGGGAGGTCGAGTCGCTTGAGGACGAGGAGATTCAGCTCGTCACCGAGGTGCTGGACCTAGAGCAGGTCGAGGACACTGTCACAGGCGTCTTCGCGCGTGACTTCATGAGGGAGCGGAGCTATAAGCGGCGTGTCAGGATGGCGCCTGAGACCGAGGAGGCGCAGTTCTGGATAGTACCCCACGAGGCTAGGCGTTTCCTCGTGGTGATGGCTCCCAGCGTAGCGAGGGGCGTCAAGAAGATGCTGAGCAACCACGTGGCGGTGAAGCTGGGGGAGATACTGAACGCCGACGTACGTGAGAGCAGGATCACCAGTGAGACCCTGCAGAGGCTTCACGAGGGCAACCCCAAGGCGACGAACCTCATCTGGTTCGATAACGTGGACATCCCCGGCGTAAACAAGCTGTGCTTAAGCGGCGAGGGGCTCGCCGACACGGGGCTGTACAAGGATTACATGGACCACGGACTCATCTGGTACGTGGTGTTCACGGGTCAGAAGAGCGGGTACACGGTGGGTGTGACTCGGAATACGGTGATCACCAACTTCAGTAAAAGCACCGCCGACGAGTTCATCGCCTTCGTCAGAGAGGACATCCTAAGCCTGATCGAGGAGCGGTAGCCTCACACCAGTATTTCCCGGACACGGTCCTCAAGCCTGACTCTGCAGTACGGGTCCCTCGCGTCGATGGACGTGTTCAGCACCTTCTGGGCTGGGCATCCGCCTCCGCATTTCTCCACGTGCTCGCAGCCGCTGCACTCGGTGCCGAGGGTCATGCTGCGTAGCTTCCTCGCCAAGTTGAACAGTATGGAGTCCGTGTATATCTCGCGGAGGGTGTGTACCCTGACGTCGATGTCCTCCTGCTCCTCGGCCATGAACTTCATCGCCTCGCAGGGCACCGCGTAGCCGTCGTAGCGTACAGTCATCCTGTCGACGCCTGCTGTGCAGCTGTGCCTACCCGACAGCGTGAACGAGTTGAACGAGGGGTCGAACCTCACCAGATCGTTGTCAACGATGGCGCTAAGGGAGTCGTTCAGCTTCACGAGGTCGCTGTCCCTGAGCTCCAGGATGTGCTTGGTTATCCTGCCTCTTCCCTGTGCGACGAACCTCGAAACGTTCACCGCGTCCACGTACAGCCTCTCGGCGAGCCGGATGAGCTCAGGCAGCTCGTGGTAGTTGATCTTGGTGGGCGTGAAGCTTATCTCGGTATATATCCCGGCCTTGACCGCGTTCTTGATGGATTTGACAGTGTTGGCGTAGCTGTCCTTGATGAGTGTGGTCTCCTCATGCGTCTCCTCTGTCGCACCGTCCAGGTTGAAGACTAGCCTGACGCCCTCCATCTCGGAGAGGAAGCCAAGCGTCTCCTCGTCGATGTGCGTGATCCTGTTGGTGTCGTAGACGTTTCCCGACGAGCGGATGGACAGGTTCCTCTCCTTCCCGTAGATGTAGTTGCAGAGCTCATGGAAGTAGGGGCTGGTGAAGGGCTCGCCGCCTGAGAGAACGAAGGAGGTCGCCTTCATCTCCGCGGCCTCGTCCACTATCCTGAGCCAGTCGCTGAAGGGCAGCTCGTTCTTGTGTGGTAGCCCCGCGTTGGACTGGCAGGAGATACACCTCAGCGGGCAGCCCCGTGTGACCTCAAGCGTTACTTCTCGGAGACCTTCCACCATCTAATCCGCCTCGGTGTGCGCTGAATTTTCTTTGGGCGCTGGTAATATAGAGCTTTACAGGAAAAATCAACTATTTTTTCAACGGTTTTGCTACGGGGAGCATGTAATACCGAGTATTATACCGTTTTTACCTGTTGCCCGCGAGCCCACCCTGAAACGTTGATGTGAAATTATAATGAAAAATACAAAAACTCCACACGCTTTCCCCTTTCATCTCTCTCTTTTTTAGGGAAATCTTTAGATCATAAAACTGTAAATACTATCAGGACTTAATTGTTAATTATTTATATATATAACTAGAAAATAATATTGTATGTCTTTACCGATCCGTTTTAATCGTTATGAAATATTTAGAATATTAATTCCCGGATACTATTCACTTACATTGTTAATTATTGGATTATATTTATTTCCTGTAACAAATGACTATATATTCAACGAAATTGAATCTAACATATTTTTAATAATATTCGTCGTAGGGGGAATCATTTTTGGGTTGGTACTCTATGCCTATGATTGGCCTGCTAAGAACAGTTTAATGAAAAAAACTGATGAATATGAAGAATGTACAAAATATTTGATAGATAGATTATGTAGCAATTGTGATAATAAATGTCAAAACGAGTTAAAAACTACTGAAGATTCTCTAGCAACTTATTTTTATATACAATACCATATTTTTGATTCAAGTTCCCAAGACGTTATACAATATTTTAGATCCATTTATAGGGTTTTCACTAACATTATATGTATTACCAATTTAATAATACCCTGTCAAATATTATTAATAGTATTTACTTGGATATTGTATTATTTTAATTTATACTTATTTAATGATATTTATTTAACAATAATAAACGAGGTTCTTTTTTTACTATTTCTTCTTATTGTTTTTTATATCTTTGTAAATAATAATAAAGGTCAGGATTATTTAAATAGAGTAATTCGTTATCAACAAAATTATATAAACATTGAATTGGATTGTATTAAGAAGAAAATATGTATGAATTAATAAATCACTAGTTAATTATAGGGGGATTGTCCTTGCTTTTTTTATTAATGCATCATATTCCTCTCTTGTCATATCTAAATATGCTCTAGTGAAGAATTGATGAGGATATATGCTTCTGAATTCATTCATTGACACTCTTCTTGGGAACAATTCAACAGTATCAGGATCAAAGGTAATGTAATATGGATACAAATCGTATCTTTCTGGTTCAAACTGATTTTTTATACCTAACCTTACTCTTGCATGTCCTAGATGTTGTCCAAACATTCTGAACACTGCTATAGAATTGATAGGAACTCTACCTATAGGATTATACTTTAATTTTGTACGTATATGGTAAACACCGTTTCTGGTTATGCTTGTAACTGTATTTTTTAGAAAATCTTCGAATTCTAAAATTGATGAAAATTCTTCTCTGGAAACAGGAAATATAATATATCTGGGGACTGTTGTCAACTACTTCACCAAATAAAAATAACTATAGAAAAGTGTTATATTATACTTACTATAAATTTGTGTTAAGTGGCCCGCAATTTGGCATTCCTCTGTAGAAAATGTGGGAATAATGTGGATGATTTTTCAACTTTACTATGTCCAGACTGTTATAATGAAATAGACAAGGTAGCTAAAGATATATTATCAAATCAACCTGCCCAAAAAAGAGACATTGATCAATTTGGTATGAATATAGACACATTAATTAATCATAATCTCTTTCTCGCCGAGTCATATCAAGGAAAATATGCTGCTTTTTTTGGTGGTTACGATGGATCAGGATTATTGGCTCCTTTTTTTGGTGAAAAAGGAGTACTAATAATTGATTATGATGAAGACGTATTAAATTGGTGGGAAAAAACTGGTAGTGCATTGGGATATGATGTAATACCTGTAAAATACGATGCGAGAGAGCCAATTAATGATACTTTATTTGATTGCATATCTAAACTAGATATTGATTTATGGAGAACAGATCCTCCATTTAATTGTGCTGGAATGTTTTGTTTCATTTCTCGTATTGCTTATTTAAACTCCACCGGATCACCATTGTATACATGCATCCCTTTTGGGACTGGATGGAGTAAATTGTTAAAACACCAAGTCCATAATTTTGTAATTAGTAATGGAATGAAAATTGTAGACGTGTCCCCCAAATTAAATAATTACACTCACCATGAGGGAGCTACTTCTTTTTCATGGAAACTAGAGAATGACCGTTTATCCATTCTAGTACCCAATGAAAAATTCATTTATAATATCTATAGACCAACACCGATGTTCGCATCAAGCCCTCTTGGGTGTTATTTATATGATTTATGTAAATCTTGGCGAGATGAATGGGATACAGAAATTGAGAATCAACAGAGTTAAAAGATGAAAGTGATAAAGATGAGCAAATTGAGACCTGGGAAAAAGTTCGAATGGATAGGTAATACTACCCAAGAACACAACGGTAGAGAGATCTCTGTTGAGATCTTTCAAAGAGGAGAGCGTCGTTTTGAAGTTCGCCGTGAAGAAATTGACACAATAGTTGAACTGACGACAAATCCCAAAAAATGGTTAAATAAGAAAGTTGTTGTACCTACAGACTATAGGGACGAAGATGGTTATCCAATATACCAAGTATTGGAGTTAAACAGTGATATTAAAGAACTACCCAAACCCCGTCCGTTAACTCTCTAATCAAGCAAATAGATACTTAATACCCATTACGGGCTATTTCAAGAGGATATATTTAGGCATCTCCTCTAGTAAACTCAGACGGGGGTGAACTGCGAAGCCCTGCTGTACTCGCCGCAGCCCATGCATATCAGCTCCGGGTCAGGGAACAGCTGCCTCCTGTCCCAGCCGCACTCATAGCAGAAGTTCACGGCCACCCCACCCGAGTAGTAGGGCTGATCCGCCTGACAGTTCGGGCATATCCACGTATGCTCCTCGACTGCCCCGCATCTGGGGCACCTCAGGTCGATGCTGCCGTTCACCGCGACGCGGCTCTCCGCCTCAGGAGCCTCGTCCCCGTTCAGTATGCCGTAGATCGTCTCGAAAGTCTCGAAGTAGCCCTCGGGGGCGGCGTTCTGGGGCTGGCCAACGTATATGGTGTATCCCTCGCCTCCGTCGAGCTGGATTTCCAGCGTCAGCCAGCTCTGGTCGGTCGGGATTCCCGGGCCGTACATCTCGATGGGCAGCCCTCGGGACATATACTTCACGGACTCGATCCTGCTGCGGTCGAAGTACGCCTCCTCCTGCTTCCCGAGGAACTTCTTCCACCTCATGTAGACGACGTCGGATGTGATCTCGATCTCGCCCTTCCCGTACCGTGTCTCGCCGGCCCTCCTGATCTGGACCTCGGCCCTGTAAACGCCTTCGACCATCATCGCTGGTGGAACCTGTACCGTCAAATTATAATAATTATGAAACACGGGTCAAGGAAAAGACTCTACGCATATATTCGGCGGCTCCCAACTGTGAGACATGGACGAGCCCAAGCTAGACGAGAGTGTCTGCGAGGAGTGCTGCCAGCCCCTGTTCCTCGACAAGGAGGAGTGCAGGGCCTTCATCGAAGGCAAGCTGAAACGCGGCTACATTGTCTGCAGCTGCTGCGGCGCCGGTAAACCTGTGCCTCAGCCCTCGTAGGGCTCGCCGTCGACGAATACCCGCCAAAGAGTATGGCTAGCACCCTGTTCATGGCTTCACCGCTTCCCCATCGTTTATAATGATTACAGACCAATGACAGTATATGGAGCTCAGCGTCACCACCGACATGTTCGACTACACGTACAAGCCGCGGATGGAGCAGAAGCTACGCCTCTTCAAGGACAGCGGCTTCGACCACGTCCACTGGTGCGACGACTGGGACAGCGACAGGCTGTACACCCGGGAGGACATGAACCTCTACAAGTGGCTACTCGACGACCTGGGCGTCAACTGCCTCGACGTCCACGGCGCCGCCACCGCGGACGTCCGCATAGACTCAAGTGACTCGACGCGACGCGCTGCCTACGTTAAGCTCCTCAAGAACCGCGTCGAGTTCTGCGGCAGGGTGGGCGGCGACGCGGTCGCGGTGCACCCACCCACGTACCACGAGCCGGACCTTGAAAGGCGTCTGAAGAGGGCTGACGAGGCCGTGGAGGAGCTGAAGCCACTGTGCCGTGTCCTCGGGGTGACACTGGCGCTTGAGAACTGCTACCCCGACGACCACCACGTGATCAAGCGGCTCTTCGACAGCCACCCCGAGTGCCTCACCTTCTGCCTCGACACCGGGCACGCCAACATCCACGGCAACCTCGATCGGCTGGAGACGTTCACGGGGAGGCTGACGGTCACACACATCCACGACAACCGGGGGGACGAGGACAGCCACATGCCACCCGGCTGGGGCACGGTTGACTGGGGGCGCGTGAACGATATGCTGAGGGGCGCTGAGAAGCCCCTGAACCTGGAGGTGACCCACAACCAGGATTACTTCAAGGGGTCCATGCAGGAGTTCATCGAAGAGACCCGTAGGGCGGCGTTTGAGCACCTAAAAACAGGTTAGACGCTGAGGGACTAGGGTTCGAGGTTCCTGTAGAGGAGGGTCCTCAGCTTGTTTGACAGCCCTTGCCTTTGTCTCCGGATGCTGCGCTCATGGTCTTCCAGGCTGAGCACAAGCTTCCTGACCAGATCGGCGTCTTCCTCAGAGATTTCCTTCCCCATGACTTGGCTGGAGAGCCTCAGGTAGGGACACTCCTCTTCGTGGAGGTCGAAATCCTTCTCGTCCAGCATAAACCACAAAGCGATTTAACCAAATTTAAACGTTGTTAGGGTTTAATACTCCTTAAACCACGGAAATTACCATAAAATAAGTTATTTTACTCTGAACACTCCGCCGAAGGCGAAGGCTGGCAACTGTTAAAGCCTCAGCCGCGGATGTACGGGCATTCTAAGGTGCTTAAACATGCCTGTACCCGAGAGAATCCTCAAAACGATTAAGAGGGAGGCGGTGGGAAGCAGGGGCGTCGTGGTCACCAACCACCCCCTCGCCAGCGCAGCTGG
>JAFGTA010000044.1 GCA_016934355.1 Candidatus Bathyarchaeota archaeon
CCTAGGGCGACGCTCATGCTCTGGCTGTCGAAGCCCAGCAGGACGCCCTCGTAGCTCTTGCCCGCTGTGTCCTCGACGACCACGGGCTTGCCGACGAGCTGCCCAAGCTCCTCGAAGAACTTTCTACCTGTTATAGCCGCCAAATCGATTACCTCTAACCCTACACTACTACTCACTCTTATATAAAAATCAGAAACTTTTTACAGGCCGAAACAGGCCGCAGGCATACACGCGGAGGACTAGACCTTGAAACGCTTGAAGCTGGGCCGAGAACCCTCCTCGGACTGACCCTCCTTAAGGCGCTGGATGATCCTCACCGCATCCTGACTGGACTCGGCCCTCGCGATGATCCTCAGGCCCTGAAGGCTGGACTTTGAGCCGCAGTGGGGACACGTGCGAGTCCGGTTGGCCGAGTTCGCCATCATATGCTTGCCGCAGCTGGGGCACCTAGCGATCAGATACATTTTCCTTCAGCATCTCCAACGTCTTGGGGTGGCCGGCCCAGTCGACGGGGCCGTCGCACACCGCCTCACCGCTTACACGGCTCATTGCCTTATCCACGGATTCATCTGGCGTGGAGTCCGTCGTGTCTATCTCGCACACCTGCCCCGGAGGATACGTCTCCATGGCCTCGGCTGCGCAGACCCCGATGATCTCGGCCTCCACGTTCTCACGCACCTTTTCCTCCCTATAGCCGCGTCCCCTCAGGACCTCGGCGAGGACCCACGGGGCCCTACGGAGCACGAAGACTGCTTCAGCCTCGCCGGGGTCGACGAGGTCGTGGGAGTAGTGGCCGTCGATGATGACCGTTTCACGTGTGGTCATCATCTCCGACTGGAGCCCCGTCCTCAGCCTTTCCATGTCGACGACGGCTGTGTCCCTCTCCGAGTCCTCGTAGAGGATGAACCCGTTCTCCTTGGCGTAGACAGATAACTCGATGTGCCTCGCGTGCAGCCTCTCCGAGAGGGCTCTGGAGAACGTGGTCTTGCCGGTCCCGGGGGTGCCCGTGACCACGACGGCTCTGCGTATGGCTACTCTTCCTCTTCGTCCTCGTCGGGCTTCTTGATCTTTATCATGTCGCCGAGGGTCCTGGGCCCCATGGGCCGGGTGAGCACCGCCCCGGAGGCGACCGGCGCCTCGTCCAGCAGGGTGATCCCCAGCTCCCTCTGCACCTTCCTGATGAGGGCCATAGGCGGGTTCATCTGCCCCGTCTCAAGCTTCTTGATGACGGACTCCTTCTCGCTGAGCTTCTTAGCGAAGTCTTCGACGGTCAGACCCTTCCTCTGCCTGGTCTTGCGTATGAGTTCGCCGTAGTCCTCGACAAGCTCGAGGGACTCTGCTACCTCTATATCGGTCCGGCGTCTGGGCCGTGCGGCGGCGCCTGCCGTGCGTCGGCGCCTCGGCTGTGCCATGGGCTTGCTTGGGTCCCACTCCTTGTTGCTGAACTGGGCGCATTTACCGCATACCGTCATCCTCCCTCCCTCGATGACCCGGTAATAGGGCTGCCCAAAAATCTCTTGTCCACATACCTCGCAGCGCAATTCGAAACCTCATAGAGTCTTGTGTGAATCGTCTTATAAAGACTCAGCATATGTATTCCAGCGATGAACAAGGATCTCGAACGCCTGAGAGCCGTCGCCGACTACCAGTTCGGCAGGGGCGCCGGCGCCGCGTTGTTCCCCGACGACACGAGGGTGGAGTACTCCAAGAACACAGGGAAGCCGAGGCACATCTGGTCCGGCGGCGAGCTTGTGGCCAACTACAGGCCCAACGACGCCTTGTTCACCTTGACTATGGCGGGGGCTGGGAGGCTGGTGGAGGGCGTTGAGGGCTTCAGGTACACTGTGCGGGTGCTTGACGAGGTCACGGAGTTCGTGGAGCAGGGTAAGAACGTGTTCGCGAAGCACGTGAAGGAGGCGGGGGAGTCCATCAGGCCGGGGGACGAGGTCGTTATACTTAACGAGGGCGGCGAGGTGCTGGCTGTGGGCAAGGCAAAGCTCACCCCAGAGGAGATGCGTTCATTCAAGACCGGCGCAGCGGTGCGGGTTAGAAGAGGTAGAAAAAAGGATAGGTAGCTACTTCTCGAACGAGTCGTAGAGCTTGACTTTCCTGCGGCGGTTGCCCTTACTGAAGTGGGCGATGCGCACAGCTGTGTCGTTGGCCTTCTCCATCTCGCGGGCTTCGTCGGCCAGCTTGGCGGCCTGCCGCAGCGTCTCGTGTGCAGCCGTGAGCACGGGGATCACCTCGTCACGCTCCTGGAGCTTGAAGACGCCCTCTGTGGAGAGGCTCGCCACGCCCCGGGCCATCTCGTAGGCAGCCATTGCCTTGCCCTGGGCGTAGGGGTTCTGTATCTCGCTAGCAGCCAGCGCCCGGGACTTGGTTATGACGAGGCGGGGGAGCTCGGGTTTCTTGCCTTCCTTTATCTCGTCGATGACCCTGTCAAGCTCGGACTGGATGAGCCTGAAGGCGCCTGTGACGGCGAGTACCTTGAGGACGTCGCCGTTGAAGCTCGCCATCTCCACCGGGTCGAGGTACACGCTCTTGGCGCTGATCATGGGGTCGCCGTAGATCACGAAGTAGCCCATGCCCTCTGGGAGGTCCTTCAGCTTCTTCCTGCTCGGCTCATCCGAGACCACGATGATGGGTTTACCGGTCTCGGCCAGTATGTCCCTGGCCGCCGCTGGGCCGGGGAGGGCCGCGTTGGGGCTGATGACGACGTAGAGTTCGCTGTCTATGCCCGCCGCTATCTTGGCTACGTCCTCGGCGTCCTCCTGGTCCATGCTGACGGCGCATGAGACGACCCTCATCTTGATGTCCTTCCTGGCGCTTCTCTCGTCCAGAAGGGCCTCGATGATGATTGTTGTGCCGATGTAGCCTATCTTCACGAAGGTAACTGTAACCATTTCATTCACCTATTGACTGTGTAATGTTTTGGCTGATAGTCAGATAAATTTTGGGTGAGAAACACGCCCGCACCCGGTAAAGATTCTATATACCGTCGGGTATGTTCATAGTGGTGTCAATTTTGAGCAAGATCCAGAGAGAGAAGCAGGCGGCGCTGGGCTTCGTGGACGAGAACAGGCAGTGGCTCAGCGACTTCCACATGGAGATATGGAGGTACGCGGAGCCCGCGTTCAGGGAGTACAGGTCGGCGGGGGCGTACGTGAAGCTGCTGAGGGACGACGGCTGGACTGTTGAGGAGGGGAGCGGCGAGATGCCCACCGCGTTCTGCGCCGTATATGGGAAGGGCAAGCCTGTGATAGGCGGCTTCGCGGAGTACGACGCCGTCCCCGGGATGAGTCAGGCGCCGGTGCCGTACCAGAAGCCTCGGGACGAGAAGCTGCATCCCTACGCGGCGGGGCACACGGACCCTCACTCGGGGCTGGGCACGGGGGCGTTGTTCGGTTTCCTCGCGGCGAAGCATGCCATGGAGAAGCATAAGCTGAAGGGGACGTTGAAGCTGTTCGGGGAGCCGGCGGAGAAGGTGTGCGGCAGCAAGCCGGTGCACGCGGCGAAGGGGTACTTCGACGACTTCGACGCATCGATCCCGTACCACCCCGCGGGCTATAACACGGTTCGGTACGAGATCAACGCGGCGAGCTACTGGAACACTCTCTATACCTTCGAGACACTGCACCCCGAGAACTGGTTCATGCCAAAGGATGTGCCATTCAACATAATGGGGCACGCGGGGGGCAGGATACCGGCGGCGCTGGACGCGGTTTGCCTCATGTACACAGCCACCAAGTACGTCGAGGACGCGATGCTGCCCTACACGGCTTACTGGACGCTGAACGAGTTCATCATGGTCGGGGGACAGGCGACGAGCGACAACCTGCCGCCCAAGATAGCGCAGATACAGTACGCCCACAGGGCTCCGCTGCTGGCGATGCAGGAGCAGATATCCAACGTCCTCGACAACACGGCGAAGGGAGTCGCCCAGATCACGGGGACCAGGGTGACCAAGCGCATTATAGCCCGGACCAGGGTGGGGCTCAGCAACAAGAAGCTCTCCGAGATACTCTACAGGAACCTGCAGACCGCTGGACCGCCCGTGTTCGGCGAGGAGGCGCGGGAGTTCTCCCGGAAGATACAGGAGAACCTCGGGTACGAGCCCATGGAGGACCCGCTGACGGAGGCATGCCAGACGATAGCGCCCATCGACTACATCGACAGGGACATCAGGTACAAGTTCCCGGCGTGGGTGACAACCCAGGGCTCAGACGACTACGTTGACTACCAGTGGACGGCGCCTTCGACGAGGCTGAACACGGCGAACGCGGTGCTCAGGAACCCTGACCCGGGGAAGCCTCTGCCCCCGTGGACCAGGCTCGCCATGAACGGGTACTCGGCGTGCATCGACCCGGGGATAGTGGCCGCGGCGAGGACCATCGGCTCAACAATCGTTGACCTGCTAACGCACCCCGCTGAGCTGGCGCAGGCTCGGGAGGAGTTCAACGAGAGGACGGGCGGGGGCGTCGGGGGTAGCAAGTGGGTGGCGCCTCTGCTGCCGAGGGACTTCTTCCCGCCGATTGATCTTCCTTGGCCTGAGTACGTTACGACGCAGCGGGGCTTCGAGTGGTCGCTGACGAAGCCGGGGCCCGATAAGGAGTACAAGGTGCTTCACGAGGGCGTGTAGCCCTCCCCCCAGTTTTTTAAGGGGCTGTTGGGGTCCGCGGTAACTTATTAAACGGCGTCATCATCTATTCTAGGATTCAAAATGGCGATTCCACCCGACATCGAGATCGCTCAGAGCGCCAAGCTCAAACCTATCATAGAGATCGCCGCCAGCCTCGGGCTGTCGGAGGACGACATAGAGCTCTACGGCAAGTACAAGGCGAAGATCAAGCCCCAGGTGCTGAGGAGCAGGAAGGACGGGACAGACGGTAAGCTCATCATAGTGACGGCGGTGACGCCGACTAAGACCGGCGAGGGAAAGACGACCATGGCGGTCGGGCTGGCACAGGCGCTGGGCCACATTGGTAAGAAGAACATCGTTGTGCTGAGGCAGCCGAGCCTTGGCCCTGTGTTCGGCATCAAGGGCGGGGCGGCGGGAGGCGGCTACGCCCAGGTGCTGCCCATGGAGGACATCAACATCCACTTCACGGGTGACCTTCACGCGGTTACCTGCGCCCACGACCTGTTGACGAGCCTCATGGAGAACCACGTGTTCCGCGGCAACGACCTGAAGATCGACCTAAAGTCGGTGATGTGGAAACGCGTGCTGGACATCGAGAGCAGGTGCCTCAGGAGCATCGTGGTGGGCCTCGGCGACAAGAACGGCGGCGTCCCATACGAGACTGGCTTCGAGATCACAACGGCCTCAGAGATAGCGGCCATCCACGCCATAAGCAGCGACCTCATGGACTGCAAGCAGCGGATGGGCGAGATCACCGTCGCCTACAACGAGAAGGGCGAAGCCGTGAAGGCCAAGGAGATAGGCGGCATCGGCGCACTGGCGATCCTCATGAAGGAGGCGGTGAAGCCCAACCTGGTTCAGACACTGGAGAACACGCCCGCCATCATCCACGGCGGACCCTTCGCCAACATAGCCCACGGCTGCCCGAGCCTAGCCGCCATCAAGACGGCGCTCAAGCTGGCTCCCTACGTAGTCGTGGAGCCCGGCTTCGGAGCCGACCTTGGTATGGAGAAGTTCTGCAACATCGCTTCCCGCGCCGGCGGCCTGAAGCCTGACCTGGTGGTCATCGTGGCTACGATTAAGGCTTTGAAGAGGCACGGCGGCAAGAAGTACCGTGAGCTGAAGGACGTCGACGCCGAGGCTGTGAAGGCTGGTCTGCCCATCCTCGCCAACGAGGTGGACAACGCCCGGAAGCACGGCCTGCGCGTCGTGGTGTGCATGAACCACTTCTACAACGACGCGGACGAGGAGATCAAGGTTGTCATGGACTGGGCGAAGGGCGAGGGCGTCCCCGCGGCGTTCACAGACACGGTGCTGAAGGGAGGCCCGGGAGGCAAGGAGCTGGCCGAGATGGTGCTCAGGGAGGTGGAGAAGGGAAGCGAGTTCCACCACCTGTACCCGCTGGACATGCCCGTCGAGGAGAAGATACGGACCATCGCCACTCAGATGTACAAGGTGAAGGACATCGAGATGTCCTCAGAGGCGAGGAAGGATCTGAGGAAGATAGAAAAGCTGGGCTTCGACAAGATGCCCATCTGCATGGCGAAGACGCCGCTGAGCCTCACGGACAACGAGAGCGTTCAGGGCATGCCTCCGGAAGGCTACATGCTGCCCATCGTGAAGCTCAAGCCCAGCACCGGCGTGGGCTTCATCATCGCGTACTGCGGCGACATCAGCACGATGCCAGCTCACCCGAGCAAGCCCGCCGCGAACGACATGGACATCGACGAGGACGGAGTCATAAAGGGGCTGAGCTAAGATGGCTGTCGTACTGGACGGCAAAGAGACCACCAACAAGGTGATGGAAGAGGTCGCGGCCCAGGTCGAAGCCCTCAAGAAGAAGGGCGTCACCCCAGGCCTCGCCCTCGTCCTAACGGGGGGCGACGAGAACAGCGCCCGGTACGTGAATCTCAAGAAGAAGCGCGCCGAGAAGGTGGGCATCTACGCCGAGTTCCACCAACTGGAGAAGACCACGGACGAGGAGCTCGTGGCGCTCATCCACAAGCTGAACAAGGACCCGAAGATCCACGGCATAATGGTGCAGCTTCCCCTCGCCGAGGGGCTCAGCGAGCTCAAGGCTGTGGACGCGATAGCGCCCGAGAAGGACGTGGACTGCCAAAGCCCCAACACCCTCGGTAAGGTGCTGATGGGTGAGGAGTGTTTCCCGCCTGCGGGCGTCGAGGCCATCATTGAGCTGTTCAGGCGGTACAGCATCGACCCGAACAAGAAGCACTGGGTGATAGTGGGCTCCAGCAACTTCCTAAGTAAGCCGCTGGCGGCTTACGTGATGAACCTGTCGTCCAACGTGACGCAGGTAGACGAGACATGCCCCCACATAGCGAAGCGGATCAAGGACGCGGACGTCATAAGCACGGAGATTCAGAAGAAGCACTTCGTGAAGGCCGACATGGTGAAGGACGGCGTCATAATAATCGACAACGGCAACACCTACGAGGGGAGGAAGGTGTTCGGCGACGTGGACCCTGAGGTCTACGAGAAGGCATCCGCCTACACGCCTGTGCCTGGGGGCACGGGTCCCTTGCTCATCGCGATGCTTCTGAAGGCCACGGTGAAGGCGGCCTCCATCTAACCTTTCCTATTTCATATTCTATTTCATCAGCTTGATAGTTTGTCCATATCATGGGTTTAAAAATCAGTGATTGGGTATTGTGTCTAGGTGACACCGGTGTCTAGGATGGATTCCCGCCG
>JAFGTA010000045.1 GCA_016934355.1 Candidatus Bathyarchaeota archaeon
CCCTTGAACGCCTCGACCGACAGGAGGGTGAGGTCGAAGCCGCTGGGCTGAAGCTGCGTATCCAGGTCCACATAGTCTGTCACCAGGCCGTGTTCCTCGATGAGTCGTCGGATGGCTTTGTCGTTAAGCATGGCGCTCTAGAGAAGAGATAGGGGGTAAGGGTGTTGAAAACAGTTTTGTGGTCACTGCTTTGTGCGTGGGTTCATGGGGACGTACTCGACTGAGGGGCGCCTCTGCACCTGCCCCATCTTGTAGAGGCTCATCAACGTGTAGACTTCCTGCGGGAGCTCGTTCTTGGCGCATTGCCCGAGGAGGTCGCACACCGTGTCTGATGTTATCGGGTAGTCGTGGGTGTACTTGCCCTTAACTAGGTTCTCGATGATCTTGTTCACCGTCTCTGGTGGGTGTTTGTCCTCGATGAGTTTACGTACAGTCTGCTCTATCTGGTTCACTGCCTTCCTCGCCTCCTCGGCTAGGTAGTAGGTCTCGTCGTCGATCTCGTCTGGGCTCTTCTTCTCCATTACCTTCAGGACGCTTGTGGCCGCGAAGGTTCCTCTCTGGGTCCCGATCTGTGGGTCTACGGGGCCGAGGACGGCGTGCTGGTCCATGAGTATCTCGTCCGCGGCCAAGGCGATGAGGGAGCCGCCGCTCATGGCGTAGTGGGGCACCATGACGGTGGTCCTGCCCTTGTGGTCCTTCAGCGCGAAGGCTATCTGGGTGGCGGCCAGGGCTATGCCTCCCGGGGTGTGTAGGATGAGGTCGATGTCTTGGTCGTCCGGGGTGAGCCGTATCGCCCTGAGCAGGTCCTCGCTGTCGTCTATGTCGATGTACCTGCTTATGGGGAGCCCGAAGAGGCTCAGAGTCTCCTGCCTGTGGATGAGGGTCATGACGTTTGTCGCTCTCTTCTTGCCCATGTTTCTGAGGGCTGCCGACCGGGTGTTCTTGATGAGGTTCTGCTGTAGCCGCGGGTAGATGAGGGTGAAGAATAGGAATATCACCCAGATGTTCCCCGAGATTAATTCGATGATGTCCATAAAATCGGTGAAACAGTTGTTTCGAGAGGTAATAACGTTTTCAGGTTTGGTACACGCATAATATGCTTTGTACTGCAAAGTACTTTTATATTACAAAGTTATTGTGTCTGTTGATGATATGAGCCCAATCGACCTGAAGGACATCGAGAGGAAGACCTACAGGGAGTCCATGAAGGACGGGCTCACCGAGATGATGATGGGCGCCGGCTTCCTGATCATCTCGCTGGTCTGGTGGTTCACGCCCCTCATCGTCTTCTACGTCCTCTGGCTGCCTTACTTCAACAAGACCGTCGAGAAGCTCAGGGAAAGATACACCTACCCGCGGGTGGGGTACGTCAAGGTGTTCGAGGAGTCGGAGGACATCGGTAAGGGCATCTTCGGGTATATGGTGGCGGTGTTCGTCGTTATGGGCGTGGGTGTCTACCTTGTCTACGGTGAGATAACCTCCGGGCTCATATACCGCTGGCTGCCCACGTTCATGGGGCTCATGGTCCTCGGCGCCATGGTCTACATGGAAGGCAAGACCGGCGACAGGCGGTTCTGGGTGTACGCCGCGGTATCCGTCTGCATTGGGCTCGCGTTTTCGTGGGTGAACGCCCTTGAATGGAGAACCGCAATCTCCTTACAGATGATCCTTATTGGGCTGGTCGTCTTTATCTCAGGGTCAGTGAGGTTCTACCTGTTCCTAAGGGAGTACCCTATCATCGAGGGCGGAACTGATGAGTGAAAACCTCGATCTTGAGGAGATAGAGCGTAAGGCTTACATCGCATACCATGACGACGGTTTGCTTGACGTTTTCATCGGCGGCTATCTAGTCTGTGCAGGCATCGCCTCTTTCATAGAGACGCGGTTCCTATTTCTTTTCTGGTGCATCGTTCAGCCGATAGGCCGTCTGCTTTACGACGAAGCCAAGAAGAGGGTAACGTATCCCAGACTCGGATATGTCAGGTTCACTAAGAAAAAGATTAGAGACATTTCGTTTCTTACGATGTTTTTCATTATGGCGGCTGGCATCGTCACGCTCACGGGACTGTTCACATACGGTGGTATCCCGGAACTTATGCCTCCATGGGTCGTGCTGCTGAATAGGTATAACCTGTTGTTCGACGGCGGGGTCATCGCCTCGATATTCCTGTTCCTAAGTAAGATAATGAACATTAGGAGGCTGTCCACGTATTCGGTTATTACGTTAATCGTGTTCGCCGCCGGATATATCTACCTGAGTACACCGTTTATCGTGTCGACTGAGAACATAGGCATCCCATGTATCTTACTGGGTGGAGTCGTTACCGGTTTCAGCGCCGTTCGTCTCCACGGGTTCATCAGTAGAAAACCGGAAGGAGGCATATCGCCGTGACGGAGTCCGAATACAGCCTAGGATTACCAGAGATCGGGGACATCGATAGGCTGATCCATGAGCCTGCGAGGCTGTTAATCGTTGCTCACCTCTACGTAGTGGAGGGCGCCGACTTTCTGTTCCTCATGAACCAAACGGGGCTGACCTTCGGCAACCTGAGCAGCCACATGAGTAAGCTTGAGGAGGCTGGCTACATCGAGGTGGAGAAGGAATTCATCGGCAAGAAGCCGAACACGAGGCTCAGCCTGACGGACGCGGGACGCGCCGCCTTCGTAATGTACAGGGAGAACATGAAAGGGCTCCTAGGCTAGCATCCGCGGCTCATGTTTCTAGGCGGTTAACACATCGCAAGGAAGTTGTCGATGAGTCTCTCGGCCAGCCTCGTCATCTGCCGCTCGGTTTCCCTGCATTCCTGTATCACCTGCTCCGCGGTTTTCCCTATGCGTGCGGGCTCGTCGGGGTAGGCGTGTGCCCACCTCTCAGCGTCCTCGGCTGTTATCTCCAGGTGGAAGATGACGCCCCGGACGTTATCTTTGGCGTACGCCTGGATGGGGCAGGGGTCTCCTGTTGCCAATAGCTCTCCGCCGGGGGGGACGGTGGACATATCGGTGTGCCAGTGGAAGACCGGGAAGACGGGTGGGAACCCCTTGAACAGCGAGTCCCAGAGTCCCTGGTCTGTTAGTGTCGCAGTATAGCCGCCTATCTCTCTTTGGGGGCTCTTCTTGACTTCGCCGCCGAGGAGCCTGGCGAGTATCTGGCCGCCGCAGCATACTCCGAGGCAGGGCTTGGACGAATCCAAGATGTCTTGTAGGTAGCTCCACTCCTTTCGGAGGAACGGGTGGCTGAGGGCGTCTTTGGCGGGGATCGGTGTTGGGCCTACGATGAAGGCTTCGAACCCTGTTGTCGGGGGGAACCTGTCGCCTTGTTTCATGTTGTATGCGTGTATGAGTGTGAGCTCTGTTTTCTCGCGTAGAAGCTTCTCGTAGAGCCCGAGGGTCTCGGGGGGGTCGTTCTGGATGATGAGGACCCGTTTGACCATGTATTGACGTTCATGGCGTCGTTAATAGGTTGACGGTACGCCGTTGACAGGCTCCTTGGATGACCTGCTACAGGTCGGATCAGAAAAAATTCTGAGCTCTCTAGGTGTTTCCGTCTTTTCCGGGGTTTCCTCGGGCTTCTCATGATAGGTGTGGTGGTGAGGGGCGGGTCCACTGTGAACCCCGCTATCAGAGCCCCCGCGGCGGCCATGGCCATACTTAGCGCCACGAGCCTCCTCGCGCCGTACCTGTCGCTCATCCACCCCACAGGCAGCGTGAACAGCACAGACGCGAGGCTGGGGATGGCGCTGATCAACCCTATCTCCATGTTACTCAACACGAACTCGTTCCGGAGCTCCACGATCATGGTGCTCCTCATGTTACCGGCAGCGTGGATCAACGCGTGAGTCGCCACCATCGCAAGCAAAGCGAAGCTGAACAGCCGCCCCCTCTCCTCCGCCAAGAAAAATCAAACACAATACAGCCAATCCCCTAATAAGACTTCACAGACCGCTGCACGGCGGAAAAGAAGCGACGCACCCCACACCCGGGGCGCCCACGTAAAAAATGTTAATATCAAGTAAACCAAGACTCACTGTGAACCCGTCATGCCTGAGACAGTGTGCCCCCGGTGCGGCGAGAAAGCACCCGAAAACGCAGTATTCTGCACAAACTGCGGCTACAACCTGAAGGGAGATGCGCCGCCCCAGCCTACACCCGGCCCTGCGCCGGAGACCACCCCGGTGCCTGCGCCTGCCCCAGCCGTGAAGCGGGGCATCACAGAGCACCTGAGCGTCGCGGTCAACGTAGCCTCCTCCCAGCCCATGGTGTTCGTGCCGGCAATCCTCTCAGGCCTCATAAGCGGAGGCCTCGGCCTCTACAACTACGAAGGCATGGGGACGACAGCCACCTTAATAGCGCTCGCAGCCGCCATCCTCTCATTCATACTCAACTTCGCCTCCATCGACATGAGTCGAGACGCCTACACCAAGACGCCCCTCGACTTGGGCGGAAGCGTCAGCTATGTCACGGGCAGGATACTTCCGTTCATACTTGCCGCTATCCTCGGCGGCTTAATGGCCATAACGATCGTGCTCATCCCGGTCGTCGTACTCATGTTCGTCATAATGGTCATGGATGAGGCAGGCATAGGCGCGTCAATCTCAAAGAGCTTGAGCGTCCTCGGCTCCGATCTGGGGGATGTCATCCTCATAGTGCTGGTATCCATCGTGGGCTCGGTCGCCATCGCCTTCGTCCCGTTCATATCGGGTCTGTTAGACGCTATGCTCACAGTAGTCATCAGCCTAGCGTTCATCGACGTGTACGCGAACTACAAGCAACAGCACCCCCAAGAGTAGCAACTAAAAACCGTTTATGACAGGTAGCCTGCGACGGTAACCCTGGGCCAGTCAGCCATGACTAGCCTAGAACAGCCCCGCGTAGCCGTGCCACCTGAAGAACACCTCGGACACCACCTTAGGCAGCCGGCCCTCCAGCCCAGTCAAGATCAAAGCCGAGTGCAACCACGGTCTACCCCAGAGCACCGCGTAAACCCCGTGCCCCTCCAGCACGCCCCCGAGCGCGTCAACCGACAGCATCCGCCTCGTCTCCGTCACGACGAAGCCCGGGCCTACCTCAACCTCCTCGTCCAGCACCTCGTCGAACCCAGTCTCCACCTCTCCATAGCGGTCCCTGAACTCCGACGTGAACCCCGCGTCGGGCACCTGCCTCTCAGGCTGAAACAGCATCAAATCCTTTCCCACGTATAGCAGGTCGGCGGAGGACGGCAGCCCTGCAGAGTCGTGGAAATGTGATGTAGCCGTCGGCCCCCTCGGCGCGGCGTAGAGCAGACAACCCCCAGCCCTCAGGTTGACGCCCACCCCGAGCCCGGTGTCCCAGAAAGGCGAGGCGTACAGCATCGCGGGCTCCATGGGCTTCGGCTCAGAGTCGAAACCCTCGCAGAACTCGGCGAGAGCCCCGTGGAACCGGCGCTTCGTCTCAACCACGTATGATAGGTACTCCGCGATGTCTTCTTCCTCGATGCTTGTTCCGTCGCCCACGGCGTCGCGGAAACGGGTGAAGGACTCAAGCGTGGATTCGCCTAGGGCATCGAGGTCCGGCTCCTCGCCGACGTAGACTCGGAACGAAATGTTGGCGGCTGCCTTCCTGAGGCTGGACTCGAAATGGTGCCTCGCCGCCTCCAAGGGGCTCCTCGGCGAGTCGTAGCCACCGCTTCTCCGCATCAACGCGACTCACCTATTATTAGTTAAATACACTTAAAACATGGGGTTGTGGGGGCCTATACGACTGAGGAAAATAGAGATTTCTCTTTCAGGTTTTTATCTTCTGTTCGGTAACCGGTAGAGACAAAGATAGTGTTATTTAATATTAGGAAAAAATTGTTACTAACTACAAATTTTATAGTCATATTAACCCTCTTTTACAAAAATATATTAAAATAATCAAGAATAGGGCGCTTATCAGTAACTGTGTATATATTTTTCACATATTGATTCAACGACCACAATTTTTTATTTATATATAAGCGGAGATGACAACGTGTATATTAGTCATAAGAATAGAGGGTTGGCTCCAGTTATTAGCTCAATCATTCTATCGGCTACCATACTCGTGATAGGCGGTGTAATATGGTCATATGCTAACGGGGCTTCCCAGGTTATGGCTACCGACTACGTTAACGATACCCTTGACTTGATCAACGAGATAACCGAACGTTTTACCATCGAGTACGTAACCAACAACACGGACTGCTCAAGCCTGAACATCACTGTATACAACTATGGGAACGTCAACGTCACTCTAGACTTATACGTATACGTTAATGGCGCTCAATATAACTCCGATTTTGAAAACCCTCTCACTGTTCCTACAGGTGAGAGGGCGTACCGGATTATCGCCATCGAAGGGGAGAAGGGGGAATCTGTAGGAATCAACGCCCATAGCAGGAGGCAGAACAATGATTTCTACACGTATGTTATCAACTAAAAGGCGGGGCGTTGCGTCAATACTCTTCATCCTTGTACTAGTAGGAATAATGTTCACCGCTTATATTCCACTCAAGTTGGTGGAGCAGGAAGCCGACACCAGGTTAGAGCAGATAATAGTAGAAGAGAAACAGCTCTCAGACGAAAAAGACAGAGAGAATCTACAGCTATATCCTTTACCGAGCTCCGAGTCAAACACCATTAATTTAACGGTCATAAATAGATGCGAGTTCCTGATCACCATAACCGGGGTGTGGATAAACGCCACGTACATGGAAGTAAACGAAAACATACCTTCCATGTCCTGCGTAAGTATAGGCCCGTATGAGCTGGTGCCGAGGGAAGGGGGGTCCTACGATATTCGGGTTACCACTCACCGTGGGAACGTGTTCAACTCCTATGTGGGCGTCATAAAATTTTCTGGGGGGGAATGGTATAGCGGTTTGGTTGGCTTCAGGCTGATTTTTCCCTCTAAGAATCTATGCTACAAAATGAATCCCCTGAGTATTTCGATTAAAGAATCAGGTGATTACATCTACGAAGACGAGGAAGTATACTGGTGCATCAGCGCGTCGGAGGTTTTCTTTGATCTGGGTGAGTCAGGGACATATAATTTGATAATCAAGTCATATGGAGTAACGATCTTTAACGAAGTACATGCCATAAACTGGCCTATTGGGCCTGCTATACAGGAGTTTGAGTTCATCATAGACGGAAACATGTTGGTACTAGGGTAAGGGGGATGTTGTGATGGTGAGGCTGAAGAAGAAATTTAACCCCAAGAAAAGAGCAGGCGTATCGACGATATTAGGCGTGTTAATGTTAATAGGGATACTGTTCAGCTCTATTCTACCTCTGCAGATTGTGATGCGCGACGCAGATAGCATGAAGGACAGGGCGAAGCATGAGGTACAGAAGCTTGATCAGGAGAGAACAGCCGAAAGCCTCAGCATATACCCGCTACCTAACGAGGCTGAGAACACGTTCAACCTTACGCTGATCAATAACTGTGAGGTAGCGATAAACGTTAACAGGATCAGGGTGAATAACTCGAACCCTATTGACGTCGACTTCAACATACCGGCTATGGGTAACGCGGAGGTGGGTCCTTACATCCTTGTGCCGAAAAACGGCGGCGTGTATGATATCCGGGTGGTGACCAGCCGCGGCAACGTCTTCACTTCGAGCCTCGGGCTACTCTACTACATGGACGGCATGTGGTACAGCGAAAGCCTTGGGTTCAGGCTGATCTTCCCTTCCAGGCCAAACATCTACGCCAGGGGGAACGACTGGCTGAACGAGCTAAAAGTCACCATAATGGACGGCGAGACTGTGCTCTACGAGAACACGACTATCTACTGGGCCATCAGCGCCTCGGAGATGTTTTTCAGCATGGAGTCATCGGGGGAGTACAGGATCATCGTCTACACCCTCGCTAGAACGTATTTCACGTACTGGAAGTGCATATACGATGACTCCCATAGCATCACCTGGCCTGTGGGGGAGCCCATCGTCGAGCTCAAGTTCAAGATAGACGGCGACCAGCTGGTGCTGGACTAAAACAATTCAAAACACAGTGCAGTCACAGGCTCATTTCTTATCGAACGTATCCCGGCACATTTATCCAAGTATATTCTTGAAGACTGGGCATGGGGCGACTGTTGAGATACTTTCACCCGCCTCAAAGGTACGGCGTCGCCCGCACCCCCGATTACTCAGGATAGCAGACCTGTTGGACGGCGTAGGCTCCTAACACTTTATATCTTTCACCGCGCAGCTAAGGGAAATGAACCGTATCCGGGGCGTATTCTTCGACCTGCACGGGACGCTGCTTCTTTCACACGACGTCGACGCCGCGTGGGAGCGCTGGGCTATGGCCTTCCACTCGGAGATGAATGATAGGGGAGCCGACGTCACCCTCGGCGAGTTCAAGGCGCAGCTCGACAGGCTCTTCAACGCCCCGGAGCCCGAGTACCGTGAACCCGGTATGACGCTGTTCATGAGGCGGGTCAAGACGCTGGGAGACAGCCTCGGCGTAGAGATACCTCGGGAAGAGGTACGCTTGATCGCGGATAAAATAATCAGGGTCTGGCACAGGGACATGTACCTCGACCCCGAGGCGAGGGGTGTCTTGGAGACCCTGCGGGGCCGCTACAAGGTGGGGCTCATAACCAACTGGGAGCACACGCCGAGGATAACCGAGCTCCTAGGCGAGCTGGGGATAGACGCGCTGTTCGACACGGTGGTGGTCTCAGACGAGGTCGGCGTAGCGAAGCCGGACCCAGGGATATTCCGCGAGGCGCTCAGCAGGACAGGGGTCAGCCCCGGCGACGCGGTGTACGTTGGCGACATGGACGTGGACGTCGCGGGGTCCCGGAACGCCGGCGTCCACCCCGTACTCATAAAGCGGCGGGACCAGAGGAACTGGGCGTCCTACAGCTACGACAAGCCGTGCGGCTTCGACGGCGAGGTGCACCGCATATCACGCCTATCCGAGCTGCTGGGTGTCCTCGGGGTCGCGTAAGGAGCTTTATAACGGCCCCGCACAGATGATCGTTGATTTGGCTCCGGATAGGGTGAGGGTGAGCGTCGGGACGGCCAGCGTCCTGGGGCTGCTAAGGTACAGGCTAGCAGTGCCCCCCACCACCGCATACATAATGACCTACACTGAGGGAAGCTGCCTAGCCAACTGCAGCTTCTGCGCCCAGGCGAGGGGCCACCAGGGCAACAGGGACCAGCTTTCCAGGGTCGTGTGGCCAGACTACCCGATGGAGAAGGTGCTTGAAGGGTTCAGAAGCCCCACACTCGACGTGCTCCAACGCGTCTGCGTCCAGGTGATCAACTACCCTGGCTTCCTCGATGACACCGTCGACCTCATCAGCCTCTTCAGGGCGGAGACGGGTCTCCCCGTTTCCGTGGACATCTGCCCCATAACCAGGGAAGGGCTGGGCAGGCTCAGGGACGTCGGCGCCGAGATGATAAGCATACCCCTCGACGGCGCCACACACACTATATTCGACCGTGTAAAAGGCCGGGGGGTGAAGGGCCCCTACAGGTGGGAGAGCCACCTGGAGACGCTGAGAGCCGCCGTCGAGGTTTTCGGAGAGGGTAACGTGGGCAGCAACCTCATCGTTGGGCTCGGTGAGACCGAGAGGGAGGCCGTCGAGCTTATCCAGATGCTCCACGACATGAAGGTCAGGACTGTGCTATTCGCGTTCACCCCGCTGGAAGGCACGATGCTGGAGGGGCTCCCGCAGCCGCCCCTCGGCTCCTACAGGCGCATACAGGCTGCGAGGCACTTTATCGTCAACGGCTACGCGTCCATCGGCGATATGACGTTCAACGGCGAGGGGAGGATAATGGGGTTCGGCGGCGTCGACCTAGGCGAGGCGCTGCGGGACGGCGTAGCCTTCATGACCACAGGGTGCCCGGGCTGTAACCGCCCGTTCTACAACGAGCGGCCCTCCGGCCCGTTCTACAACTACCCGAGGCCGTTGACCCCTGAGGAGGTCAGGGAGGAGCTCGGGGCCTTAGCCTCCCCAGCCTAGAAAGACACATACATTTCACGGCTACAAGGTACTGTATGGTCTCTTGCTTTGTCACAGGTGGCACCGGCTTCATAGGCAGGTACATCGTGCGCCTGCACAGGGAGCGAGGCCACGAAGTCACGATGCTCGTCCGCGGCTCCTCGGACACCTCGAGCATAGACGGGCTCGGGGCGGAGTTTAAGGTTGGGGACGTTTCTGACGGGCGCAGCGTCCTTGAGGCGCTTCCAGAGGACTGTGAATGGTTCTTCCACAACGCCGCCGTGATGTCAGACTGGGGGCCGCGGAGCCACTTCGCCCCTGTGAACGTGGAGGGCGTGAGGAACGTGCTGGAGACCGTCAGAAAGAGGGATGTGCCTGCGCTGATCCATACCTCGTCGACGGCGGTGTACGGCCTACCGGATACAGGCGACCCAATCACAGAGGACATGACAGTCAAACCGAGTCACCCCTACCAAGAGTCGAAGTACTTAGCCGAGGCCCTTGTCAGGGAGTACGGGGAGCTGTACGGCGTCGAGGCAGCTATGGTGAGGCCGCCTACGGTGCTGGGGGGCGGCGACATGTACACCGGCCCCATGCTCATCGACTACATTCGGAGGGGGAGCATGACGTACTTCGGCGACGGCAGGGTGAACCAGAGCTACGTGCACGCCGAGGACGTCGCAGCCTGCCTCATCAAGGCGGCGGAGAGGTTCAGCGAGGCGCGGGGGAGGGCCTACAACGTCACGTCGTTCATGGCAACGTACCGTGCTCTCGTGGAGGCGTTAAGCGCTGAGCTGGGGGTCAACCGCAAGGTGTCCGAGATCCCGTACGCCGTAGCCGACGCTCTGGGGTGGCTGATGGAGGCGTGCTACGG
The DNA here is from genome assembly GCA_016934355.1 of Candidatus Bathyarchaeota archaeon. The sequence continues at coordinate 10,836 of JAFGTA010000045.1, forward strand.
CGCCTTGGAGAGCAGACGCGCCCCCCCGTTGACGTCGTTCAGGGTGAGGCTTTACGGCAGGGACTACGTAATCGACGACTCCCGTGCGCGGACGGAGCTCGGCTACACGCCGAGATGGGTGCTAACCGAGACGGTGCGCGACATGGTAGAGAACTGTGGCACGTTGAAGCCGAGGTAACCATTATAAAATCATAAGCTTTCACGTTTAGGGATCGTGTCTTGGAGCTTGACGAGTACTTCGCTGGGCGAGTGGAGTCGAGGACCATATTCGACGCGCTGCGTGAAGCCGTGGAGTCGCTTGGCCCAGTCGAGGTCAGGGTATCGAAGAGTCAAGTCTCTTTCCGCCGGAGAGTCGCCTTCGCATGGGCGTGGGTTCTAGGCCGTTACCTGGGAGACGGGCACGCACCGCTGGTGCTGACGCTGGTGTTCAGCGCCCGCAGCGAGTCGCCTCGCTGGAAGCGGATCGTTGAACCGCGTCCAGGCTGCTTCACTCATCACATGGAGTTGTGGTCTTGCGAGGACATCGACGACGAGGTGATCTCTTGGCTCGGGTCCGCTCGGAAGGCAGCGGAGTAGTCTTAAACTGATATTGTTTAAAAAATGGTTAGATACGTTGCCTTAGCTGTTCCCGCTGCTAGTCGGCTTCGTATCCTTGGTTTCCAGCCTTCCCGAACTGGACCCACCCAGTGTACACGATGTGGGTTGGCTCTGTCTCATACCATGTCCCTTGCCCGTAGAGGTTCTCCAGCTCGCCTGTGCCGCTCATTATCTCCCACGACCCTGACCACAGCATCGGGTCCCCGGTTTTGACTGCGGGGCCGAAGTTGATCCTGAGGGTCCCTGATTTGCCGTTCACCTGTCCTTCGAAGAAGATGACGCCATAGGGCAGGTACACGACGGTGCCCTCGGGGTTCTTCTCCGCGAAGAAGATCGCGTAGTCGGTTCCCTCGAAGGTTCCGGTCCACTCCCCGGTCTCGTTCCCGAGAACGAACGTGTAGCCTTCACCGAACTTGAGGTCCTTGTGCTCGGGGTAGAACACCCATGTCCCCGACGCCGGTATGTTACCGTACGGCTTCTTGCGGTAGCCGTTGTGATGACGGTCGGCAGAGATCATGGCTGGCGCCACTAGTATGGATGCAAGCACGACGCTGCATAGAAGCAGAACCACTGACTTCTTTCTCACCTTGTTTCCTCCTCTCTCGTCACCGCTTCCGCGGCTTGGGTATCTTTTGAGCGCCCCTCCTCGGCGCTGAGGCTTGACTCCGCGGCTTTGATTGCATCCTCCAGGTGTTCCCTGGTGAGGCTTATCCTCAGAACGCCGTTGGCTCCTATGAGCTCGAGGATGTCGCCCTCGACAAGTGTCATTTGCACGAGTTTCCCGAGGTTGCCCTCTAGGAGGACCCGTTCATGGGCTTGGTCTGATATGGAGATACGCCTTAGATGCTGCTTGTTTTTCAGTTCGACGCTGAACGCGTGCTCCAGGTTTCCAGTGACCAACATCGCCTGAGCCTTACCTTCAAGTCGGGGAAAGACTTGATTCAATATTTCAACTCCGTATGAACGTTGCAATGAAGAATAATCTGATACAACGCAGGGAGTATGAGTCAATCAAGCATTAACGCGCAAATGTTTGAGTTGAAGCAGTCGAATTGGATTTTCCATGATCCATCGCTATGCTTTTTGAATATCGTCAGTGCTTTTCCGTTCTCCATGACGCTCGCCGTTTCTCCACCGGCCTTCGGTTCACCCTCGATAGTATATTCACAGACAGAAATTCCAATATCATTGAAAACCTCGACCGCATGAAATCTAATAACTTCCATACTCATCGTCAAATCATTAAACAGACCCTTATTCGCTCCCCTGATGTGATCGATACCAATTTTCGGTGACGTATTAGGAGGCAGTTGAATGCCGTCTTCAGCCCAGAGAGAAAGCCACCCCTCAAAATCATTAGAACTTATTTTATTCTTATAGTCAAATATCCTACCCTTGATTTCCTCTTCATCTTTATTCATTTTTTCCACCTCTCCCACGTATAAATTTAACTTTAATTAACAATTATTAATATGTACGCTTTTAGAGTCGACTTTCATCTTCAAGAAAAAGAGGGAACACTATTTTCTGATTCACCCCCAATTCTGGTTACGCTGGAGGTTTGTTAGAGTTGAAGCAGTCGTACAAATCTTTCATGAGCCGTCAGACTGTCTTTCATAGATGGTCAGGGCCTTACCGTCCGGCACCTCGTGAATCGTCTCGCCACCAGCCTTAGGAACCAAGTCTAACAAGTATGAGCAATGGGTTAAACCGTAGTCGCCGAACACCCTACCTTCCTCCATGTTAATTTGTATCTTCAAGTTGAACTGGTCGAACAGTGGCTTCATACATTCTCGTATCTGGTCTTTCCCCACCACTGTCGGGGCGTCGGGCGGCATCTTAACAAAAAAATGCAAAGGTTATCAAAACGACGAAGGAACAGTACAATAAATAGTAACGAATACACCCTTGGAAGGATCGATTGATCATCAATCATCATGCCTAGAAATGTGAAACCTTGTATTGGTACCTCGCATCTTCCCCGGGCCCGGATGGATGGTTAAAAGGGATCACCTAAGTCTTACCTTCAAACCAAGGAAAGACTGTCTTTTTATTTCAACTCCGTGAGATCAATAGCGAACACTAGTGGATACATCGAGGGGAGGATGAATCAAACGGATGGCGGCGTCTGAAAACTTCTACAGCCTTCTCTTCGAGGTATCCAACGAGATCAGGCACAGGACTCTGCTGCTGCTTCAGAGAAACCCCATGCGGATAACGGAGATAGCGAAGGAGCAGGGCCTGAACCACCCCGAGATCAGGCGCCACCTAACAAGGCTCAGGGACATCGGCCTCATCGAGAGAGACGTGGAGGGGCTGTATCATCTAACCCCGTATGGCGAGACCTCCATCCTGCTGTTCAAGGAATTCGAGTTCCTGTCAGAGAACAGCGGATACTTCGAGACTCACAGCCTCGCCGAGGTTCCGGCCCGGTTCGTGAAGCAGATCGGCGGACTCGGCGGAAGCGCCCCTTTACGGAACGCCATGGATTTCTTCAGGTACACGGAGAACCTCTTCAAGGAAGCCAAGGAACATGTTTGGATTCTAGTCGACCAGTTCCCCATGAACTTCCTGTCAACCATAGTCGAGACCATTAACCGCGGAGTCAGGTTCAGGATAATCGAGCCCAGGGAGCGGGTGCTGAACCCCGACCTCGACGCCATGACATCCGACGAAATCCAAGCCTTGAGCCAGACGAGAAGGACGCCGTATGTGGAGCAGCGGATGCTGGAGAAGGTCAACGTATTCTTTTTCCTGTCCGAAGGTTGCTGCGTTTTAGCGTTCCCGACTAAGGAGGGCCAACACGACTTCAAGGGGTTCACCGCGACCCATGACTCGGCCCTCGGCTGGTGCAGGGACCTATTCCATCACTACTGGGACGAAGCACAGAAGAGGACAGCCGCCTCCTTACCCCAAGTCGAGTATGAACGTCCCTCTGTGAAGGAGGAGCCATCAGACAGTACAACGGTTGTAGGGCTGGATAGACGAGAGATAGATGCACAGGCTGTTCAGGACGCCGTCGACAACTTCGGCGAGGTGGTTCTCCGGGGCACATTCAACTTTGGGTCTTCCCTGGTCAAGATATCGCGGAGCGTGGCCATCAGGGGGGAGGGGCGTGAGAACGACGTCCCTTCCACCGCCATATACAAGAAGGGGTGGAGGTTCCCGTTCACCGAGTTCGACTCCGTCTTCATGGTGGACGGCGAGGGCGCCGAGGTTTCGATAGAGAACATAAGGTTCACCGACTTCAACCACGTGTGCGTATGGGGGGCCCGGTGCCGCCGCCTGCGAATCAAAGACAACAGGATCACCCTCATGACGGGGTACGGCAGGGGTATGACGTACGGCGCGTTTGGCGACGCGGTGATTGGGATATGGGTTCAGGGCGTCGACCCGAGCAACTTCACGGGCACTGCGTCTATAGCGGGTAACTACATTGACTTCGCCCGCGGCGGCGCGTTCGGAGGCTTCCTGTCTCGGGGCGGGCTTGAGGACGACCCGGAGTACCGCCCCGACCTCTTCAACCACGAGTACTACATGGGTTTCGGCGTAGCCGTGCACCAGGCATCGGGAGCGGTGAGCATAGAGAACAACATCGTCAGAAACGCCAACGCGAGGGGCATCGCGGTAACTGGCTGCCTCCAATCGGCGGAAGTCCATGTAAAGCGGAACATCGTCGAGTCGGATGTTTACGGCTCTTACCCGTTCTCCAGCGTCGAGGCGGGGGCAGGCATACTGGCTCAGAGCGCCTGGGGTTTCCCGTCACCGGGCTTCGAACTCGTTGTGGAGGAGAACACGTGCAAGCTGGAACAGCTGAACTACTGCGGCATAAAGATCCTAGGCCCGGCGATGGACCGGGAAGGGGTGGACAAGCTGAGGGGCGGCGTGATCAGGAAGAACCTGATATGGCTGAAGGACGGCTACGAGGGCATCCACGTGAGGAAGTGCGACGACTTCGATGTCACGGATAACAAGATCGCGGGCAGCGTCTACTACGGAATCAGGGTGTCTGGCCGCAGAGGGTCGGGCGAACTAGACCTGAGGTCGATGAACAACAGGGTCGAGGGTAACGACATGAGTGAACTACGTGTAAGGGAGCCAGACGACTACAGCGAAAGACACGCAGACGGGAAGATGTTCGCCTCGGCCCCCGGAGGATCAGCGACAGCCCACGTCTGGCTGGGTAGGCTATCGAAAAACAACGAGGTGGCTCTGGGAGCCGGTGAAACCATCATCGACGAGGGCGAGGAAAACAGGGTAACACGCACCAGCGAAGCATCTGAATAAAATCCTAGCCTGTGCCCGTCTATAGACACAAAGCCTCTTCTACTTCTCGAATGAAGGCTGCTCGATCAGTCCAGAAGATGCCGCCTCTGATCGCCTCGCCTTTGACTGTCACCCGCGCGGAGACGACTCTATGCAGAGACCGTTTCATGTACTCCTCGGGGCTCTGCCAGATGTCGTATACCTCTACGGTGTGATCGGGGGCCATCCCTTGGACGATGTCTCTCGCGTTGATAGCTTGGAAATACCCCCACTCGCAGGCAGAGTTGTATAGTATGATCGTCCTGTCCATGTCTCCGGGTACGAGGCTGCACTCAGGTACCTCCCTTGACGCGTACTCTCCGCCGACCTCTAGGTACATCTCCCTGTTGCCCTGACTGAAGCCGCATTTCTCAAATAGCTTCGGCATAGAAGCTCGGCCCTCGGCCGGGAACGGCAAGGTCGCTACGAAGCTGCACCGCCCCCCGCCGAGGCAGGCCAGCCCTGACATGCATTCATCAGTGAGGGTTTTCACCAGCGCTGTGGCGACGCCTCTTCTCCGCGCCTCGGCTACGGCGTTGTATACACATCTGATGCCGACCACACCCTTTCTGGGTTCGCTGATGTAGGGTGTCCGCTCCTCCGGGAAGAACTGTATTTGGGCCACGGGTCTGCCGTCGAGATAAGCTATCTTCCCGCAACACCCCTCTTCCTCGAGCCACCCGAGGAGCCATCGCCTCTTAGCCTCGACGCCCTCCCTGTAGATTTTGCTGTCGACTGTGTCTTCGGGGTTGATCCTAACCGCGTTCGAACATATGCCGAAGGCATCATCCAGGTTCCTCTTGGATAGGTCTTCTATAACCAGCATCGGTGAACAACGTTTAACATCGATTCAAAGTATAAAATCGTTTATCATGGGAGTGACGTATGGCATCGCGAGAGTACGGGATACACGCCGCTTCTTACCGAGGTAGTAGGTAGGGGGAGAGGGGGTACCCCCCGGAAACCGGAAAGCGGCCCTTGTACGCCGAAAGCAGCCACAGAACAGCCTCTTTCTGATCCTGATCTAAGTAAAAGTGCTATCCATACAGCGCAAAAACGCGTGTCAAAGCGAAGCCAGACACATGAAACGAGCCTTAGACCCTGAGTGAGCCGCGGAACCCTCTGCTGCTATAGAAACTGGGCGCGCTGTTATGAAACACGAAGACGTGGCCGTAGCGGCGGTCAGCGAAGACGGCGCCCCCGAGTCTCCTGATGTCAGACGGCGTCTTTATCCAGCTCGAAGTCTTGGTGTCGAACTCCCCGAGCCTCTGCAGCCCTCGATACTGTTCCTCCGTCAAGACCTCGACGCCCATCGAGGCCGCCATGTCGATCACGTTGCCTTCAGGGTACACTCCCTTCCTCTCCCTCTCGTCCTGCGCCTCACGGTCGTAACAAGTATTCCTGCGGCCCTTGGGGCTCTCAGGTGAACAGTCAACGAAGACGTATTCGCCCGTCTTCTCATCATAACCGACGACATCGGGTTCGCCGCCGGTTACCTCCATCTCGTTGAGCGACCACAGTTTTTCGGGATTATCCTCCAGCCTTACCTGCACCTGTGTCCACTCCATGTCTTCATGTCGGCCCATGTTTTCCTCGAAACGGGCTTTCAACGCCCTGAGTAGTTCTCCGCGTTGTTCCCGCGACAACTCTTTCTTGGATGTAGTGGCTGGGGGCTTGCTCACAAGTAGTGTAAATACCCCGGGTTTATAAACCGTCTAAACAGGGCGACGTGTTTCTCTTAATCTAGAGGAAGAAGCCCGAAACAAAGGCTTGGATTGTGAAAAAATTCGTGTTTTTCTTTTCTCTAGGCAGGATAATGTTTTCTTTCTAATAATAACGATGAAATTTGGCTCGCAGTAAAACAAAAACCGCTATCGCCGCTATCATGCTGCTATATGGGAAGCCGTCTATCGCATTACTTTCGAAAACAGCGGTTATGAACCAGATGTCCTCTTCTCCTGCACCGTACGATGAAGTTCTACCCGCCAGACTGAACCCCGCTTCCCCGTTCTCGACTACACCGTATGCAGCATCAGCATCAGAGCCTCCGAACGTCTGGTCAAACTCTAATTCACCCAGTGAATTAATCTTTATTAACCACATATCCTCCCCGCCCTCCCCGGAAGACGCCGTCCTCCCCGCCAAGACGTATCCATTATCATTTGTAGGGATTACCGTAGTCGTATAATCAAGCGCTGGTCCGCCAAAAGTGCGATTTCATTCATGAAACCCATCCTGATCGATCTTCACTAACCATGCGTCTGAGCCTCCTGCTCCATATGACTCCGTTTTACCTGTAATAATGAAGCCGCCGTCAAGAGACGAAACCCCGGCATAGGGCCAATCTGATTTTGGGCCTCCAATTGTCCGGTTCCAAAGATGATGTCCATTTGAATCCGTCTTGACAATCCACATATCCTGAGAAATAGTCGAAGAAGTCTCAGTTAATCCAATTAATAGATATCCCCCGTCTGAGGCGAGTATGATGGAACACCCGCGTTCAGAGGCATACCCGCCGTATGTTTTATTCCACAGCATGTTTCCGGAATCATCCGTCTTAACTAAATAATAATCTCGTAACCCCTTACCGAATGATTCAGTGTATCCAAGAATAACGTAACCTCCATCGATAGATGCTAGGGAACCCCCATAGTCTCTTTCAGGCCCCCCATAAGTTTGGTTCCATTGAATATGCCCTGCATCGTCGATTTTTATCAGCCATGCGTCCCACTCGCCCGATCCATACGATTCTGTTATGCCTGTCACCACGTAGCCGCCGTCTGGGGTTGATATTATGGAAATAACTACATCTGAACCCGTTCCCCCGATGGTACGATTCCATTGATGGTTTCCCTCCGTATCGACTTTAACTACCCACGCATCACTTGACCCTGCCCCAAAAGATGAGGTATGCCCTGCCATGACGTACCCGCCATCAGAACCCTTGATCATCGAGTAGGGGTAATCGACATCTATGCCTCCGAAAGTTTGTTCGTAAAGGATTTCGAGTTGCCTGTCTGCGGTCGATGAAGCCGCAGTCGCTGTGTCTATCCGTCCACTGAATATTATTAAAAATGATAAGAAACAAATTTTTGTAGCATGATCGAATTTCATCTTTTATTACTGTGCAGTTAGTAATAATAAGTAATGTTCAAACTTGTTACTGTGAAAATAGCATAGATTCACATGTAGCATATACCCAATCGCATAATCATTAACAAATCAAGAACCATTTATTATACTATGGGAAATTCAGTATCATTGTTACATGAGGCTGGGGGCATTGTATTCCTTTAATTAGTAATGCTTTTGTTGATAGTATTTTTGTGCGTTCTCGGTGATATTAATTCGCGTTGAAACGTATCTTAGAGACTCCAGTATGAGTGGAGATATAAGAGAAAGAATTAGCCCATCTTTTATGAAGTTAATGTAATCGTACTTGACATAATATACCTGTGAGCCAGAGTACATCGTGTGTTTCCATCGATATGGATAACCTATCACACTGAATGTACCACCAGCATTAACTCCGTCCCAGTCACCACCTTCTCCGCCTTCAAAGAAACTTACTAGAGGAACCAGTAGCATTCCAAGAATTATCCATTGAGTGATTTTTATTCCCGATTTACTTATCGATATAGTATCTTTGGACAATTATACTCTGTTAAGGATGGATTGTCTCGTTATATAATCAATTAGTTATCACATACAATGGTATTTTTTTATCTCAATCCCTTTGTTATAATGCGGGAAATTCAGCATCCTGTTTCATGAGACTTGGCTAAGTCTGAAAGGGATATGCCTCATCTTGGTATAGGCTTTAATTCACTATGTCCGCCATTGAGTGTTGTGGTACGCACGCCCCAAAAAAAGATAAGACCCGCCGCATTAATGCACGATGTACGTAAATCCGTCTCAGAAATCCTCGACAAGCCTTTTACAGAACGCATAGACCACCAGATATTCAAGCCAGACCAAAAAACACTAGCCGTCTGGGCGTTAGACTGCACAAAGCGGGTTATCCCCTATTTCGAGGAGAAACACTCCAGTGATAATCGACCTAAAAAAGCCCTTGAAACACTCGAAAACTGGATCGAAACCGGCGTGTTTCAGATGCCTGTTATACGCAAAGCTGCTCTTGATGCGCACGCCGCGGCTAAGGACGTAGAAGAAGATTATAACAAATATGTTGCACACGCAGCGGGTCAAGCTCTGGGAACCGCGCATGGGCCAACACATGCTTTAGGTGCTTCAGTTTACAGTATAAGAGCCGTGGCGGCGTATTCTGGTAATGTGAATGATGGATTGATTCAAGAGTATAGTTGGCAGTTACAGCGCCTTCGTGAAATAATAAAACAACATGCTAAAAACAATAGTAAATGAAAGCGTGCTCACAATGCAGAATACACGCTTCGAATCCAATAAAAAATTCAACTATCACGTTTATTATACTGCGACAAAACCAATGTACAGGTTACATGAGAGGCTTCTCAACGTGTTTTCAGCCTTGAAAATATGTATCCTATGAATGCCCCAACTGATAACGCAACGAATGCTATGAGGAGTGCATTTTGAGTCATGGATTTAAAACCATAACGGGAAGCTAATTCGAAGAACCACTCCCCCGTTAGACCCATAGTCGTTCTAATTTGTATGGCGTAAAAAGGTTAACTGTTACTGGTTGACAATTTCATAAGAAAAATCATTAATTGAAAATCCTTTGATATGAAACAAAGTATAGGGTTATCGTTTTACCAGTCTGTATATCGTTAACAGACTCACAGCTACCAAACCAACCGCTACAATAGACGGTAACCCTAGAATTCCAGTGTTATCATCAATCAAACTATCAGCCCTCTCAGCCGCTATCTTCTCTAAATCCTCGTCAGAAGGAAGCTCAAAAGACTGCGAACCACGTACAGCAGTTGAACCATCAACACTCCATTTACCCTGATACATACCATAAACCTCGTACTCATAGTCCCCAGTAATCTCCTCGGGGGCGCTGAGAAACACAAACACGTGCTCACCTACCGTGAACTCCGGCTGGTCTTCGACCCAGACATGCGAGTCATCGCCTTCTATGCGCACCCTCACCGTTGATTCGTCTAATTGTCTGAGATAACATGTCTCGACTTCTATCTCGACTATCCGGTAATAGCCGCCTTCCTCTGAGCTGTTAATACTATTCACTTTTCCAAGAACCGCTAGATCACATTCGTTCCACATCGTCTCTATGTCTAGGCGAACCATGGCGCAACGAGCAATCGGGATTGAGAGACTAATGAAAAGGAATCCTAGAATGACTATTTTTTGTAAATATGTGAGCATATAAAATTAACAGTGTTTTACTGGATATAATACTAATTTTTAGAACACTTTATCTCCAGGCCGGGGCAGGGCTGCAGCGAACACTCCCAGAAATTTTTTCGCAAGATTCCCTGTAACCGGGAACAAAGGAAACAGAGCAACGAAACACGTCCCTGAACCCGTCACAGGTGGAAAACGAAATAACCACCCCGAACACCTGTGTACCAAGGCGACCACATTGAAAGACACCTGGAGACTCATAGACATGCGCGTCGAGGACGCCCCCACCCAGATGGCCATCGACGAAGCCATCGCCGTGGCGCGGCTAAAGGAGGGAACCCCCAACACAATAAGACTCTACAGGTGGAACCCCAGTGCCGTCAGCATCGGCTACTTCCAGAGCATCGAGAAAGAGGTGAACCTACCCAACTGCCGCAAGTACGGCGTCGACGTGATCAGACGCATCACTGGAGGAGGAGCCGTCTACCACGACTACGACGGAGAGATGACCTACAGCCTCGTAGCGCCGGAGACCGACCCAAAGATACCCGGCGACATCCTAGAATCCTATGCGCTCATCTGCGGCGCCATCGTCGAGGGGCTCAAAGAGCTCGGCGTCGAGTCAAACTTCAAGCCCGTGAACGACCTCGAAGCAGGCGGAAAAAAGATATCGGGCAACGCCCAGACGAGGAGACACGGCGTCGTCCTCCAGCACGGCACCGTCCTCGTGGACAGCGACATCCGCCGCATGTTCGAGGTGCTCCGAGTCTCGGAGGCAAAGATCAGCGACAAGATGATCGAAGCCGTGGAGGAGCGGGTCACCAACCTCAGACGCTACCTCGGGAGGAAAGTGGGGTTCGACGAAGCGCGCGACGCCCTCGTGAAAGGCTTCGAGGACAAGCTCGACATGAAGCTGGTGCCAGGCGAGTTGACGGAGGCGGAGGAGGCTCTGGTTAAGCAGCTTCGCGAGAAGTACAGCAGCGTGGAGTGGGTGTACCAGAGGTGAAGGCCGAGTACAAGATACCCAAGGGAAAGCTGTTGACGGCAGAGCTGGAGGTAAAGGAAGGCAGGATGCTGAAGGTGAAGATCACGGGCGACTTCTTCATGCACCCCGAGACCTCAATAATAGACCTTGAGAACGCCCTCAGCGGCACACCCGTGGACGAGCTGGAGCACACCGTCGACAGGTTCTTCAACGAGAACAAGGTGGCCCTCGTCGGAGTAGAGGCAGCGGACTTCGCCAAGGTAGTGAGGCTGGCCCTCGGCTCCTAAACCATCTTCTCTTCTAGGCTCCGCGGCGTAGCGCAGCAGCCATTAAGCCGGACCACTTCGTACCCCGCCTCAACGGCTCTCGCCTCGGTGGACCTAGACGCCAACGCCACCCTGTCCGCGCCGGCCTCGATTGCCCCCCACTCAAGCTCCGTCTTGTAGCCTCTGCTCCTCATGCAGCCTAGGGACACCTCGGTGCCGGGGCTAAGCCTCTTAGACTCACGCATCAAACCGACTATGGCGTCGACTGGGGGCGGCGACACGTCCTCCATCGGGGTTTCCTTGGTCGGTATCAGCCCGAGGAAGACAACGACCTCTGGCTCGATGGCCAGCGCCTGTTGGAGGGCCCTGCGCTCGCCTCTCAGCTCGCCGTAGTGAAGGCCAACGCAGATGTGGGGTGCTATCGAAGGCGCGCCGGCTTCCCTGAGGGTGGTCAGCGTCTCGCCGTACTCGTCGACGCTCGCCCTGAGTCCGTAGACCTTCCTAAGCGTCTCGTCGCTGCCCACCATGTCCACCGAGACGATGTCAACGCCCGTGGAAGCCACCTCCTCCGCCTCCGCCGCGTCCAGCATCCCCGTGTGCAGGTTGACGATGAGCCCCGTGTTCTCCTTCACCCACCTAAGCGTCGAAAGGAACCGTTTCAATGGGACCCTGCCCTCCCGCGTGGAGCCGCCGCTCACCAGCAGGCCGACGCCGCCCGTCGCCTCATGGTCGACGCAGAACCGCCTAAGCCTATCGGGGCTGCTGACGTCCGGCATGTGCCCCAGGTAGTGCGCCCTGCAGTGGCTGCACATGAGGTCGCAGTGTCCGCCTGTAACGGATACGCTTGGGAACCTCGGCATAGGATAGTATAACCTGATCTCGCGTCCCGGCATGGCTCGTCCTCAGATACAATGCATCTGGGTGGACACGATAAATACGTTGTTTAAGGCCGTGAAAAAAAAGGAAGGTATTGAGGGGTTACTTCGCTGCCTCGGCGAGCCTCTTACCGAGCTCCCTGCACTTCTTGAATACGGCTTCACTCGGCGCGCCGCTTGACGAGACGGGCTCCCCAACGAGGTTACCCACCCGTTCAAGAAGCTTCACGAACGGCTCCCTTACCCTTCCTCCGCCTCCGTGGCTGTAGAAGAGAGCCATGGGTTTACCGGTCATCCCCTCGTCGTGCCTGTGGATGTACCAGTCGTCCATGAAGGTCTTGACTCCGCCGGCCACGTAGCTGAAGTAGTCGGGCGTGCCGAAGGCCGAGCAGTCGAAGTGCGGGAACGTGGTTACGTCGAACCTGTCCTCGTCCGTGTTGAACATGACGACCTTGCACCCCGCCTCTTTAAGCCCCTCGGCGACGGCCTCCGCCATCTTCCCGGTGTTGCCGTACTGTTGTGAGTGATACAATACCAGTGCTTTCATGCTGTGATTCTCCGAGAATCCACCCTTCATTTCCGTCACCAGCTATTTAAGCGTTATATTTTTCTATCAAACATTTGACAGACGTATCATACGTTTCAACGCCCCCTTGGATTAATCCTATATCCATGTGAACAACAGATGTACCATGGCTAAGATAGGCTGCCCAGTCGAAGAATTAGACACATCCTCCCTCCTCGTTGACCTCGACATCATGGAGGAAAACATAAGGAAGATGGCGGAACGGTTCCGCGGAATGCCCGCGGAGCTACGACCCCACGCCAAGACCCACAAGACGCCGATAATCACCCACAAGCAGATGAAAGCAGGCGCCATAGGCGTCACCTGCGCCAAACTCGGCGAAGCCGAGGTCATGGCCGAGGCAGGCATACGGGACATTCTCATAGCGAACCAAGTGGTCGGCGAGCCCAAGGTAACACGCCTGATGAGCCTCGCCAAGCACACCGACGTGATCGTGGCCGTCGACGACACCAGAAACGTCAAGCATCTAGCCGACAGGGCTCGGGAGAAGGGCGTCAGGCTCAACGTACTCGTCGAGGTCGACGTCGGGAACAACCGCTGCGGCGTCTTGCCCGGGAAACCGGCCGTCGCACTGGCCAGAGAGGTGCAGGGGTACCCCAGCTTAAACCTCAGGGGAATAATGGGGTACGAGGGGTTCTGCCAGTTCATCGCCGACATGGACGAAAAGAAACGGAAGGTCACGGAGGCCATGGACAAGCTCGTCGGCTCCAAGGACGCGCTGGAGGACGCCGGCATAGGCGTCGAGATAGTGAGCGCAGGCGGCAC
>JAFGTA010000046.1 GCA_016934355.1 Candidatus Bathyarchaeota archaeon
GTCATCCCGTGTCCTAACTGAGGCGAAAGGGGCTTCGACCGGCCCGAAGATGTCGAATACTGTTCCCACCCTCTTGCCTTTGGCGTCGAACACCGGCTCGCCGATGCGTGTCTCGGCTTCGAGCTTTACGATGAGGTTACCTGTGCTGGGTGACCTGTGCATCACGTCGCCGAGTTTGCCTCTGAGCTTCATTGCCTCTTCAGCTCCCCTAAAATCTGTTCAATGACACGGGTCTTGGAGCCCTTCTTGTCGACGAGAACGACGCCTGTGGGCTTCCACGGGTGCTTGCTGTAGGCGCCAGGCTGCAGTAGGGGGTTGAGCCCAAGTTTGGCGGCGGCCCTCTCGATCTCATCTGCTGTGGGGTCCCGGATGGCCTTGCTTCTGGGTACTCTTCTTCCACCTCCGCGGCTGTACCTTACGTCGAAGTATGCTGGGTAGATGCGGAGTTTTCCCCTTCCCCTCATTGTGGTTCACTAGAATCTGGTGCCGGCTCCCCGGCTAAAGGTGTTACTCTTCGACGGCTACCGCGTTGAGGGCGCCGTCTTGGCCCGGCCTGGAGACGATCCTGGCCAGCCCTTTCTCGGTTCGGATGATGGTGCCCTTGGTGATGACGCCTCTGCGGTTGTAGTCTGCGTTGGCTGGGTTCCTTATCACGTCCACTATGTCGAGGCGCTCGGTCTGGCCGTTGGGGTACGATACGTTTACTGCGCTGGCTTTGACCAGCTTGACCTTCTCAATGCGTGCCCTGCCGCTTACCTTCTTGCGCTGGGTGTCGCCGAAGATGGTCTCGACGGTATGCCTGCCCTGCTCGTGCACGCGTTTGGTTCGGTAGGCTCTTTTTCTGCCGCCTGTCTTCTTCTTCTTTGTGAGGTTATCGTGCCATGCCAACGTGGTTTTCCTCTTGTTCTAGCACTATGACTGGAAGGGGGTATAAAAACGTTTTACCGTCGTGAGCTGTGCCCGATTTTCGGCGTTTCTCTAATTGGCCTGTACTCAAATAACTGGGTATAAGCGTTTTCTGGAGAGAATTTATGTCGTCGGGCGATGGTTTTCGCCGCTGTTGGTATAATCGTTTTTTTTATTTTGTTTGCCTGTTAAGCTGTTTTATGTTTTGATCCCTGTATTTTTAGGGTGGTATAAGATGGTTTTATCTAGCTACTCGTTGAGGTGTTTTCACTGTGACCGAGAATTTTTCGCGGGTGCCGGGTACAGGTATGTTTTTGCTGGTCAGCTCTACTTTTTTCGTGGTTTATCTTCGTTTCTAGTTCTTGGCGTGGTAGTGCTGAGTGTCTCTGGAAGATTATTGTGATGTGAATACGAGGTGTTCTAATTAGTAGACTGAGAAGTCACAGTTTCTATGAGCCTTGTTAATCGTTTTTAAAAGGAGTTTAATATTTTGTATATATTATTATACTGATTAATATGGCGTACAAGGTAGTCGCTATCGATGACGATGCAGATCTTTTGAGACTTGTGAGGATCAAGCTGACGAAGGAAGGCTTCGAGGTGTTTACCGCTGTTGACGGCGAGGAGGGTGTGTCCACGGTTCTCAGGGAGAAACCCGACGTTATGATCATCGACATAATGATGCCGAAGAAAGACGGGTACCAGGTGCTGACCGAGGTAAGGGAGAAGATGGGCAAGAAAACACCAGTCGCCATCATGTTAACGGCGAAAGCCGAGACCAAGGACATCGTCAAGGGGCTTGATGCCGGCGCTGATGATTACATCACCAAGCCGTTCAGCCCACGGGAGCTCATAGAGAGGATCAACGTCGCTCTGCTGAAACGTGGAAAAGACGCTCCCAGCTTCAAGAAGTAGAGGAGTTGAATCCTGTTGGATGAAGAGCCTTTCGACGTTGAGGAAGAGGTCTCAACTATAGTGAACTCTCCGCGGATGGAGCCTCTATCGGCTCTGTCCTGTGTGATCCCCGCGGCGGGGGCGCCGCCTCGGAACTACTGGGTGGCATATAACTTCGCTTCGAGGCTCCACAACGACTTCATCCGTCACAGGGAAGACGCGAACCAGAAGGGAATGGTCCAGTGCTTCTACCTTCTAGCACGGTACTATGGACGCACCCTGGGGATTCTCAGGGACGCCCTCCGCAGGGGAAACGAGGAGCTGGTCAACGCCACGCTGAGGAACCTCGTGATTCTTCACCAGCCGCTTTACTTGATGAGAGATGTTGCCCCAACCGATATTCCCTTGGTTCTGACGCTGAACAAGAATACATCCGAGCATTTCTTCCGTGACATCCTGATGGAGGCGCTGAGCGACGCGGATTCCTCGATTACCTTAGAGGCGCTAATCGAGCACGCTCAAGAGATGCATCTGATTCATCGGATGGAGAAGCAGATCGTTCTCACGCATATTGAAAACCTGGTCTCCAGGGGACACGTCCGGCAAACCGGTGAAAGATACAGGATCGAGAGCATACCCTACAACTACCTGAACATGGATCACGCTAACCTTGAAGCTTTACTCGGCACGAGAATATACAGAGAGTTCGAGGAAAATGGGTTCCTCGGTCTCTCCGACATCGTGAACCGGAAAAACGCGTTCAGGACCTTCTTCCAGCGGTTCTCGGGCTGCAGCCCCGACATGGCAGACCTATTCATAGCCGCTGCGACAGAGATCACCCGACCAATTCAGCTCGGTAGAAGTCAGTTGTGGCAGTACGCCGACATCATAGGCAGCCCGCACCCGCGACCGTATCAGCGGGATGCTTACGCGATATTCAAAGGGTATGGGTATCAAGGCGCGTTGATCGAGGCTCCCACAGGCAGCGGTAAGACCCTCATGGGGTTGATGTGTATTCAGGACTGGCTTAGAACTCTTTCCAGAGGTGAGTCCATCCTCATACTGGTGCCGACCTCCAACTATGTTCAGCAGTGGGTGGCGGAAACCTGCTACAAGGATATCGGCTTGAAGATGCCGATAGATGAACTATTCACCGGCACCCCAAGCACATATGAGGCCGAGCGCCGCCGATCCGGGGCTGCGCCGCCGATACTCATTATGACCTATACCTCTCTGGCTCAGCTGGGGTCGCCCACCGGGAAGGGAGGGTTCGACAAAGTCTCTGTAGAGAAGTTCCTTCAGGCAAGCAACGTCCAGTACGTGATACTTGATGAGGTGCACAAGGTCGCGGACAACATGAAAAGCGTGTCCGCTGACGTCGCCCGTCTATTAACTGAGTGGCTTCACGACGGTAGTCTGCGTGGGTTAATCGGGTTCTCGGGCACCGCCGAGACGTACCGCGACAGGTTCCCGCTTCTGGGGCTTCAACTCGTATACGTCATGCCCCCGGCTGACCTGATAGCGTATGGCTTCGTGGCTCCATTCGCCGAGCTGGGTGTTCCCTTCTCCTACTCGGACCGGGAGAAACGAGTGCTTGACCTCCTGGACCTGTACAAGGAGCAGATCAGGGCGTTCATTAACCTAATCGGGGTCCAGTACCTCATAGACTCGTTCAAATCCCTCCCAATGGATCAGCGGGTGCTCCTCGGGAAACACCTCGACATGTATGAAGCTCAGCGAGACCAGGAAGGCGCCCTAAGGAAAAGGTTCAGAGACTGGGAGCAGTTGAAAGAGATCTCCCTAAACGAGCTGAACCTGGTGGTCATAACGCAGACACTGAAAAAGATGTCAGACGCGGAGCTCGTTGAAGACGCTGTACGAGACAGCGAAGCCCGAGACATGTTCAAGGATATCGTAAGTAGCTTGAACACAGTTCGAGACGAACTGAAAGATCTGGTTTACTTCCAGGACCTCTCACTTAGACTGGACTCCGACGGCTATGGGTACACGTTCCAGCCAGTAGAGCTAAGGCAGCCTGTCACCCGGAAAGCTAAACAAAACCTCAAAGACGCGTTAGCATCGACCATCTTGGGTCTCTATAATAGCCTGCGTAACTTCTATTTCCGCATCGGCGAGGGCAGGCTGGACACCATCAACTCGATCATAGAGGCGGAGTACAGGACACGCCCCGTCTCAGGTGTCATCGTCTTCGATAACGCCAAACGAATCAAATGGGAAGAAGCCGTGGCCGCCCCCGGCTACACAGGGGTGGCAGGCGTCTTCTCCCAGATGCTGGGCGACCCGACGCTCACCCCGTTGGCCGCGTTATCCAGCGAGGTCTACATGCCTTGGAGCGACGAGAACCCGCTTCCAGCCCAGATATCAGGGTTCATCAAAGAGGAGATCATGGTAAAGGAGCTGGGGGACTCGTTCTTCGGTCTCGTAACAAGCCGAATAGCTATTCCCCCTGAGCAGTTGAACGATTTGAGGAGCTTCTTCAACGATACCCTCTCTGAGTATGTTACACGTCTTCACGGCGTTGGCTCCAAGAGACCCGGCGAGTTCACTAAACGTGTGTTAGCGAAGTTTGAAACCAGAGTCAGCAAGCTAAATCTAGGCAGATCGGGTCAGCTACTGAAGGCGCGGCTGAGCCTCCATAACAACGTGCTCCGACGATGGGTGGACAACTTCTATGACTACGCGATAATATCCCGGTACTTCGATGAAGCCCACGAGGCGAAGCTCAGGCAAGCCAGTGGTAGAGTCCGGCAGTTCTACGTCGTAAAGATGCCGGGCGGAGAGAAAAAACTCCTCATGTATAACCTGATGTCAAAGGTTTTCGACGCACCCAGCCTACCCGTGAACGTGATAATAGTCTCGTCGTGGGCGAGGACAGGCTGGAACGTCATAAAGCCAAACATACTCATAGACGCCACAGCGACGAGAGACGTGACTGCCTGGCAGCAGCTACGAGGCAGAGCCATGAGGGCGCGGCGAACATGGGATAAGAGAGCCTACGAGCTCATCACCCTGCTGCTGGGAACACAGATCAAAGGCATCAGGGGAAGCGCCTATGATCTTCCGGCCGACGTTCTGGCTGACGCCCAGGACGTTAACGACGTCCAGTACGTGGAAATCCTCCTCGAGCCTGAACGACAGCTTCTGCGGGACTCGTACCATAACGGACGAAGCGAAGGCGTAGACCCCGTGCAGGTGGACAAGATCAACGAGGGGCGGCTCAGCGACTTCACGCAGGATGAAAGAGAAAACCTCGCGGTCGACCTGATGCTCTACCGGAACAAGGTTACCCATATCTTTGAGC
The DNA here is from genome assembly GCA_016934355.1 of Candidatus Bathyarchaeota archaeon. The sequence goes on from JAFGTA010000046.1 coordinate 5,123, forward strand.
TGGTGAAAGCCTACGGAAGCACCAAACAGGTCACATATAACAGGGCGACGAGGACGTGGATACGCACCGAGAGCATAGCTTTGAAACACATGCACGAGTACTCGGTGAATCCATTCACGGGCGTATACAGCTCAGGCGAAGTGCATGCCCCTCTGCTGTACGCGCAGGACCCGCGAGAAAACAGTCCATCAAGCCTCATAGGGCTACTCAACGAGAGAATGACCAACCGTGACCCCGTCATAGTGAAAGGCTGGATCAGAGCAGTTGTCACAGATTTCGCCGACTCTAAGACATCTGAAACAGGAGCCGTCTAGTCTTGTCTGTTAAGGGAGAGCTCTCAAAGCTTCACACGTTGGCGCTTCAAGCACTCAGAAATGGGGTGATAATCGCCGACGCCGAGGGAAAGATACTCTGGGTAAACCGCGCCGTGAACAGGATTACCGGGTACAACGCTTCCGAGTTGGTGGGTTCAAGGTTTGAGGTTCTTGAACCCGGCGATATGAAAACTCAGTTCAATGAGGTATGGCTGAAAGCCAAGAAAGGAACGCCGTGGACCGGTGAATACGTCATACAGCGGAAGAGCGGTGAATCCTACTACGAGGAACTAACCATCAACCCCATCAACGAGGGCGGGAAAGTAACCTACTATATCATCATCAAGAGAGACGTCAGCGCGAGAAAAAGTATCGAGGAGAACCTCAAAATCGCGTTACAGAACCTCGAAAATCAGTACACGGAAGCCGAACGTGCGCGAAGCGAGACCGCCGCGATCCTTGACGCCACTACCGAGGCGATGCTTCTGCTGTCCCTCGACAACCGTTTCAGGTGGGTGAACCAAAGGTTTGAGGAGTTCTTTATTCTCAGAGAAGAAGAAGCGCTTGGCCACACGTTCGCGGAGCTACTTGAACACTTCAAGAAGGTATTCAACGATCCTCAGGGCATCATAGACCGTTTCAACCAAGCCTTCAGCGACGGCAACTACAGTTACTCAGAGTTTGTCTCCCAGAACTGGCCCCTCAAACGGGACCTTGAGATATACTCTTCACAGGTTCTGGATGCCGCCGGCTTGATGATCGGCACATTATTCGTGTTCAGAGACGTGACGAAGGAGCGTGAGGTAGAGCGTCTCAAATCCGAGTTCATCTCCCTCGTCTCTCACGAACTCAGGACGCCGTTGAGCAGCCTATCCGGGTACATGGACATGATTCTTGACGGCGACGCAGGTGAGATCAACGACGAGCAGAGGGACTATCTAAAGGTAGCGAAGAGGAACTCAGACAAACTAACAAAGCTCGTCGCCGACCTCCTGACGGTTTCAAGAATCGAGGCAGGTGCCATCGAGCTTAACAGGAAGCCGCTTCAACTCGCTGACATAGTACGTGACACTGTGGACAACCTTCGTCCGCAATTTAACATTAAGAATCAACGAATCACACTCGAGACACTTGAAGAGGATACCGGCGTCAATGGCGACGCTGAACGGCTGGGGCAAGTATTCACAAACCTGCTCTCCAACGCGCAGAAATATACCCCGAGCGAAGGGCGCATCACTGTGAAGCTCAGCGTCGAGGGACACCGGATACGGGCTGATGTCCAGGATACCGGAATCGGGTTAACCCCCTATGACCTGCAGAAACTCTTCACCAAGTTCTTTAGGTCCCGTGACTCCGAGGCTCAGCAGATCACCGGCGTCGGGCTCGGCCTCTGGATAACCCGGTCTCTGGTTGATATGCACGGCGGAGAGATCACCGTATCCAGCGAATACGGGAAAGGCTCTACTTTCACAGTATTTCTACCTAGAGAGTAACCACAAAACTAGCCCACGTGAAAACGTGGTGCTATTTACATGAGGATCTATAAGCCTAACACCTTATACATCGTAGGAGTGGATAAGGAACAGCCGAACATGGTACCGCCATCAACGCTATCGATGTCCATATACGTCGTCACCATCAGAGCGACTCAGTCGGTGACGTAGGCGGCACAGGCTGTGAAGTTCCGTCGAGTTCGGCTACGGCGGTTTTTTGAATGCCCTGCTCCGATTCCAGTATAAAGGGCAGCCTGAACGAGAAGGAGGTGCCTTCACCCACGGTGGACTCTGCCTTTATCTCACCGCCGTGGGCCTCTATGATCCTCTTGCAGACAGCAAGCCCGAGCCCTGTTCCCTTCGCTTTCGTCGTGAACAGTGGCTGGAACATCTTACCGAGGTTCTCCTCGTCGATCCCGACACCTGTGTCCGACACCGTAAACGTTGCCTCCTCTTCCTGCACGCTGCCTCTTACCGTCAAAATGCCTCCCGTTGGCATCGCCTGCACTGCGTTTGAGACTAGGTTCGTGAACACGCGTCTCAGCAGGTTCTCGTCTGCCTGGACGCTTCTGAGCCTGTCATCGAAGTCTATGACCGTCTCTACGTCGTCGGGTATCTTCACGGCTTCGACGACCGAGTCCACCACCTTAACGAGGTCCGTGTCGCTGGGGTTTAGCCTGATCTTCTTTGAGAAGTCCTGCAGGTCCGACACTATCTTGTCCATGTATATCGTCTGCTCCTTGAGCTTCTCCCCGATGTACTCCAGCTCCTCGATGTCCGCGCCCTTCTCGCCCCTGTCCCTCAGTACCCCGATCCGTTTCCTCAGCCTGGAGCTCAACAGGAAGATGACCTGAAGCGGGTTACGCAGGTCGTGGCCCACCATCGCAGAAGTCTCCCCGATGACGGCCATGCGCTCTCTCTCCTGCAGGCGGACCTGGTACTCTTTCAGCGCCTGCAGCATCTCGTCGATGTTCGCCGAGAGTGTAGAGATCTCGTCGTCCCCCGGAATCCTCACCTCGCTCTCCCCTATCGAGTGGGGGTCGATCTCGCTGACCTCCTCGCTCAGCTTCATGATCCGCGACAGGATGAACCTGTTCATCACGATGATTGAGACCATTGCTATCACCAGACCGGTGAAGATGCTTGAGCCGAGGAAGTACGAGACCATCAGGAGGCCCTGCTGGTACACGTTCCTCGGTGAGTCCACCTTCATCACGAGGATGGGCTCCCCGAACACGTCCTCCAGAACAGAGTACCCAGAGATCCGTTCACCGCTGGACCTATCGATTGCGACCTTGTCCTCCGCCGACGTCTTAGATAGAATGTCGGCTATGTCTACGCCCCTCAAGTCCTCTACGCCCCGAATCTCTAGGGTGAGGTAGGTGGACTCCTTGAGCTTCTCTATCTCGATGGCGTCAAGGTACCTACCGCAGACAAATGTTCCCATCACTGGGCCTTTCTCGTCGCTGGTCAGAATAGGCCGCGACGAAAGCATGAGAGGCCCTTCGACAGTCGCCACGAGTCCAGAGACGCCGCTGTCCGCGCTTAGATGCTTCCGTAGAACAGGGTTTTGCCTGATGAGTTCGGCTACTTGGTCTGGGAACTGGGTGTTCCTCATCTCCATGAGGTCGAAGGCTTTGCTGCAGACGATCTCGCCTTCTTCATCTAGGAACGCCATGAAGCTGATCTCCGAGTTGGTGAACGTCGAGCTCAGCAGCAGCTCGTTGATGAAGTGCCTCAGCCTGCTCTGCATATAGTAGTAGGTGTCGTCGCGAGCAGCGAAGCTGTGGGCGGTCCTATCGAGCTCACCGATCCTTAGGTCAAGCGCGTGTAGGCCCAGCTCCGTCTGCTGCCTTACCTCGGTGTCCTCGATATCTAGGAAGCCCTGCATCAGGAAAGCGTTGATGGCCACGAAGAAACCCATGAAGACTAGGAAGTAGCTGGTGCTGAAGATTAGAACCAGTTTCCTCCTCAGCCTCACGCTCAGCCCTCCACATGGTGGTCGAATGTCTCGGAGACCTCGGGCAGAACGTTCTTGATGGCGTCGAGAAGAGCCTCATCCGTGATGGGCTTCGTCAACACCATCTTCGACTCCGGCAACGGGACGTCCTCATCCAATGAACGGTAGCCTGTGAGGAAGATCACTTCCAAGTTCTCGTGCAGGCTCTTCAGCTTATACACGAGCTCCTCGCCGGTGATGTCAGGCAGCCTGTAGTCTAGGAGCGCGAGGTCGATATCGTTCTGCTCCGCCTTCTCTATGGCCTCTCTGCCGGTCGCCGCGGTCTCGACCCTGTAGCCGCCCTCCTCCAAGATGAGCCTGGTAAAGTAGAGGATGTTGTCGTCGTCATCCACTAGCAGTATAGTGACTTCCTTCACGTGAATCTGGTTTTCCTATTTCTTTCACTATAAAATGAATATGGAAAAACTGTCATTCATATGAATTTAACTTTCTATATACTATTCGTGGATGGTAAAAAAATGCAGTTTTTTCAGTGAATGATATTGATCGTTTGGATTAAACTACCTGCTGCATGGTGAATACGTCTTGCGTGTCCATTACTTCGTGGTGCGTGGAGTTCTTTGCGATTGCGGTCCTTACCGCGTTGATAAGCGACTCAGGGTCGATGGGCTTCAGGAAGAACTTCTCGATGCGCACACCTCTACTGTTCAGCGAGTCGAGTGCGTCCTTGTACCCGCTCATCACTATGAGCATGATTGAGCTATCGATCTCCTGCAGCTCTTTAGCCAGCTCGTCGCCCTTCATATTCGGTAACATGTAATCCAGTATAGCCAGCCTGAACCTCCGCTCCTTGACCTTCTTCAACGCCTCTCCTGGGCTCGGCGCGCTCTCTATGCTGAACCCCTCATACTCCAGTATCGCCTTGAAGCCGTCCAGGATGTCTTGGTCGTCGTCCACCATCAGTATCTTGTCTAAGCTGATTTCAAATTGGTCATCAGAACAAGCCTCGAATAAATGTGTGACGTTAGAGTCTTGTTGATGCTCCGGCATTGTACTGTACCCTGTTTACTGCTTCTATAATAAGAACGGGATGGAACGATCTGGAACGTTCAACCACCTATAATACTACGTTTAACCTATTGAATCATAACAATATGATGTGATGATGCTTTGTTACAATCATTTTATGGCGGCCAAATGACTCTGTATGAGAACATTGAACGGTGATATACAAAGTTTTTATCGACATCCTAAGCTCCACAGATGAGGCTAGATGCACAGAAGGTCAGCCCTCACCGCGTTAATACTCACCCTCTCAGCTCTGACCTTTGCCTACGCCCAACCCGATTATAGCCCCCAGTCCCTCACCCTGACCATCTACGCCGAGGGAACCACGAAGGTAGAGTACCACGTGGCAGCCGAGCCCGACCTGGTCCGTGTCGAGGTCCCGCTCTTCGGTCCGTCTTTCACCAACCTGGTGATCCGTGACGAGGAGGGGAACCCGCTCTCGTCCTCTACGCTTAACGCTGATGTCACGGTTGACAGCATCGGGGCCTCAGAGCTCTACTTCACCTACCTTTCAGGCAATCTCACCACAAGTGACGGGTCGATGTGGAGCGTCGGCATCGCCTCCCCGGTGGAGACGGTCATCATTCTCCCTCTGGGAGCCGCCTTCTTCGACATGAGCGACATCCCCACCGAGGTCGGGATGATGGGCGACAACCAGTACCTCAGGTTCAAGCCA
>JAFGTA010000047.1 GCA_016934355.1 Candidatus Bathyarchaeota archaeon
GCACCGTGACCGTCCGCATCGAGACGGCGCAGCCCGGCGTCGTGAAGGCGTGGACCCGGGAATGGGAGATCGAGGAGACCATAGACGGCGTGGCGGAGTACACGTTCGAGGTGCAGGAGTACATCTCCGGCACAAAGTACGTCAGGTACGAGTACGGCGACTACGCTGGCAGGTACCCGTTCGACATCGACGGCTACACCGCGCGAATAACCGACATAACGCTAGACCGGGAGGTGTACACCGTGGGTGACACGCTGCACATGGACGTCGAGCTCTGGGCGAGCCACGACGTCGACGCCGTGATGCTTGTCACCCTATACGACCAGTACTTCAACCCCGTCGAGTCGTTCACCGTTGACGTCACCCTCACGCAGGGAGTCAACGTCCTCGGCGTCGACCACGAGATAGCCGTGGGCGGCCTCGGCGTCTACGCGGTGAACCCGCGGATATACGTCGACATACCCAACCACTCCCTCGTGCTGCTGGTGGCTGGGTCGCACATGTTCGACGTGACGGCAGACCCCGTGCCGCCCGTCATCACCATACTGTCGCCCGATCAGAGCACATACGGGGTGGACAGCGTCCTAGTGAACTACACGGTCAACGAGGACACCCAGTGGGTGAAACGCAGTGTCGACGGCGGACCACAAACGACGGTGGACGGCGCGTTCATGCTCAGCAGCCTACCGGACGGCCAGCACACGGTCACGATATACGCAAGCGACACCACCGGCAACCAGGGCAGCAAGTCCGTGCAGTTCAGCGTGGACGTGACCCCCGCAGGCCCGCCGCCGTCGTTCGGCGGAGCCCCTCCGGCGACCACTCTTCTACCACCCGTGGTGGAGGAGCCCTCGCAGGTGACTGACACGTCTTTCACCGTCACATGGACGGGGCCAGAGGGTATGAGCCCCGACGGGTACGAGGTATACGTATCCACCGTGCCGGGTCTCCTCGGGGAGAAGGTCGCCTACGTCACGGAAGGAAACCAGTACACCGTGACGGGGCTCGACCCCGAGAAAGACTACTACATAACGGTGAGAGCCGTCTACGGCGACGACCACAAGGACTCGGGGCAGGTTGATGCCACGACCGGGGAACGCGCGACGAAGCCGAGGATACTGTCACAGGTGAACACCACCATCAACGAGGACGAGTACAACCTCGTGTGGATGCCACATGGCTCAACCGTGTGGGCAGGGTACAGAGTCGGCGACGGCGAGTTCATCGAGATCGAGGGCAACGCCACCCTGACCGGGCTAGGCGAAGGCACACACGTTATAACCCTCATGACGCTCGACGCCGAGGGCCACGCAGAGTACACGCGTTTCACGCTAACCGTCGACCTTCCCGTGAACACGCCGCCTGAGATAATCCACTTCCCGGTTGACTCCACTCTGGAGGGGCACCCAATCGAGATAGCCGCGGTGATCAGAGACGACGACCTAGTTGACGCCTCGCTTCACTACAGAGTCGGGGCAGACCCGTTCATGGAAGTGCCACTCGAAAAATGTGGCAGTTGTATCGACACCTACGAGGCCATGATACCAGGCGAAGAGTTGGACTCGCCAAGACTGGACTACTACATCACCGCGAGTGACGCGGAAACAACTGTCAGTCACCCGCCGGGGGCACCGGAAACATACCATACGGTTGACGTGGACTTGAAGCCAGCCCCCCTATCAATGACAGTCGACGAGGTGAAGACCAGCCAATTCGCTGTCACATGGGCTCAGACGCAGGAGACAGACTTCAAGAACTATACGCTGTACATCTCAGAGTCCCCGGGGCAGCTAGGGGATCGTCTCGCAGCCGTCACCGACCAAGGGGAAACCAGTTACACGGTGACCGGCTTAGAGCCTAGGTCCACCTATTATGTGACCCTTAGGGTGTACGACCAGGCGGAGCTGCACTCAGACTCGGCGCAGATGGAGGCGACGACCCGGGGGCAGTCGAACCTCACGGCTGTCGTGGTAGCGGTCGTCATAGTGTCGGCTTCCGCGGCTCTGTACACTAGGTACAGGAACCGAACCTTCTTCGACGACGCGTTAAGGAAGGTCCGGATTTTCCTGCAACATAGGAGGTAGCCTCTCCTCACCCTTTTTTCGTTTAATTCAAGAGGCGTATCTTCCGATGCGTCCTCGTCATACTTACAGTAATTAACTGATTCTCACTATTTCTAAATACAAGGCAGGCGATATGTACAAGATGTTTGATCTTTGCGATTACGCTCTGGAACACGCCAGAGAAACTGACTACATGGATGTACGCATCGAGAGATACGACAACACGGCCCTAACCATCATAGACGGCCAGATCCAGAGCTGCCTGACCTACCATAAGAAAGGCGCAGCGATACGCCTCACACACGGCGGAGCCTGGGGATTCCAGAGCACGACCGACCTGACCCGGGAGGGGCTCTCGGAGGCGACGGAGAAGGCTCTCTCCATGGCGCGAGCCGAGGCGAGACTCCTCGAAAAACCCGTGGAGCTAGCCCCCGTCAAGGTGTGCACAGACACGGTAGACCCACGGGTGAGGATCGACTTCAGGGAGATGGGTCTCGAGGAGATAATTGACATGAACCTCGGGTGGAACACCGCCACCAAGGCTGACGGCGTCGCCCGGGCCATCACGAGGTACGGCACAATAGACGGCGACAAGTACTTCGCCAGCTCGGAGGGAGCCAGGATACACTTCATCAAACCGGTGCCCTTCCTCGGGGTGACGGCCTTCGGGAAAGGCAGCGGCGGCGTACAGACCTACACCGAGGAGTTCGGTGGAACAGGAGGCCACGAGCTGTTCGCGGGCGGAGACCCCACGCAGGCCTGCCGGAAGGTGGGAGAGGAGGCTGTGGCGTTGGCCGACGCAGAGCCGGCTCCCGCCGTGAGGGACACGCACGTGATCTTCGACCCCGGGTTCATGTCGCTGCTGACACACGAGATAGTGGGGCACCCCAGCGAGGGTGACAGGGTCGCCGGGAGGGAGGCGGCTTGGGCAGGCACCGCGTGGTGGAAGGGCATGGAGGGCCTGGAGGTGGGCAGCGAGTACTTCACGGCCTACGACGACCCAACCATGGAAGGAACCTACGGGTACTACCTGTACGACGACGAGGGCACCCCCGCCAGACGGAAGGTGCTCGTGGAGAAGGGCGTCATCAAGGAGAGGATGCACTCAAGGGAGACGGCGGCCATGTTCTGTGTGGAGCCCAACTCGGGCATGAGGGCCAACACCTACGAGTACTACCCCATCATAAGGATGAGCAACAGCGTGTGGGGCACAGGCGACTGGAAGCCCGAGGAGATCATAGAGGACACCCGGGAGGGCATACTGCTAGTCGGCTCAAGGTCGCCCAGCATAGACGACGCGAGGTACCAGTGGGCCATATCGAGCCAGGCAGGCTGGCTCGTTAAGAACGGGGAGCTGGAGCGGCGTGTAAAGAACTGCCTCGTGACAGCCACGTCCCCCGTCTTCTTCAAGTCCATCGACGCGCTGGCCGACGACACTCGGATGGGCACGGCCAACTGCGGCAAGGGGGACCCCTTGCAGTTGGCGGCCGTGGGCAACGGGGGGCCACACATGCGTGGCGTGGCCACCATCGTGGGAGGCTAAAGCGTTGAAGATTAACATCGCGGAACGGGCCGAGAAGGCGCTGGCGCTGGCCGAGGCACACGGAAAGGCCGAGGTCTACATGGCGTCCAACGAGCTGCTGAGCATAAGGATGGCCAACACCAGGGTCATCGAGTCCAAGGCCATCGACGACAAAGGCGTCGGCATAAGGATATTATCCGGCGGCGGGGTGGGGTTCAGCTCGACCACTGACCTCACAGACAGCGGTCTCCAGAAGGCAGTCAGCGACGCCGCCACGATGGCCAGACACAGGAAGACCGGTTTCAGCTACGATCTACCGTACCCTGAGAAGGCGAGCCCCGCCAAGATATACGACGGTGAGACGGCTGGGCTCCTCCACGACTTGGATACTGTGACCGAGTACGCCCACCGCTTGATGGACGCCAGCGTCGAGGCCGGGCCCAAGGTGGCGGAGAACTCGGGGATCTTGAACGTCCTCAGGTTCGGCAAGACCGTGATGAACAGCAACGGAGTGGACGTGCACGAGGAAGGAACAGGCTGGTCCGCGTTCCTGGCGACGACGGCTGAGGGAGCCGGCGAGCAGCGCGAGGGCATGGTGACGGGCTCCACGGTCAGGATAGCGGACTTCGACCCCGAAAGCATGGGCGGGGAGTCCGCCGAGATGGCGGTGAAGAGCCTGGGCGGGAAGAAGATACAGGAAGGAGACTACGAGCTCATCCTGCTGCCCAGCGCCGCCCAGTGCATAGTCACCGAGCTGGCGGGCTGCACCAACCCGCCCACACAGGAGAGCAGCATACCGCTGCTCAGGGACAGGCTCGGGGAGCAGATCGCCTCCGAACGCCTCACCCTGAGCGTCAACCCGAGGCGCACGGGTTTCTCGATGGTCGGCGCATACGACGACGAGGGAGTCCCCGCCAAGGAGCTGAAGCTCTTCGACCGCGGCGTCTACAAGGCTTCGCCGTACGACTCGTGGTACGCACAGAGGCACGGCGTCGAGGGGACGGGCCACGGCTTCAGGAGCATGTCCATGCTCACAGGGGGCACAGTGTACCACGGGAAGATGTACCACGTGGAGCCTTCGCCGAGCGCGGCTTGCCTGGAGATGAGCCCCGGAGGCGACACCGTTGACGAGATGATCGAGTCCACGGAGAAGGGGATCGTCGTAGGCGTCGTCTGGTACAGCAGGATCATGCTGCCGACGAGGGGCGACTACAACGCCATAATGAGGATGGGCACCATGCTCGTGAAGGGCGGAGAGGTGGTGGGCGCCGTGCAGAAGTTCAGGCTAGTCGACAACATCCTCGACCTAGCGCGTAACATCGATATGGTCGGTGAACCCGTGCCGCTGAGCCACTGGCACATGCCCTACGGGGCGATAGCGCCGATGAAGATTTCCAAGGCTCACTGCATGCCCTACTACGACTAGCGTACCCTCTTTTCTTATTCATTTTTTTACCGAGGCTGGATTCTGAGCGACTCAGTTTTAAGAAGAGACTACCAAGGGATCGTTGATGGTATTGATGGAAGGTTTCATCGAGAGCGGCGGCTACAAGGTCCACCACGTGACGTGGGGTGAGGATGGCCCTAGGGTGCTGCTCATCCACAGCATGGGCATGGACGGTCACAGTATGGACGCCCTCGCCGAGAGCCTGAAGGACGAGTACCGGGTCCTCAGCCTCACAATCCTCGACCACGGGGACAGCGATCCACCCCGCGGCGACATCTCCCTGCCTGAGCACGCCGAGGTGATGAGGGGCTGCTACAATCAGCTCGGGTTCAAGCCCAGCGTCCTCATAGGGCACAGCATCGGAGGCATGATGGGAATGATTCTGACTGCCGATCACCCAGACGAGTTCCTCGGCCTAGTACTCGTCGACATCGCCCCATTCGAGTCAACGGGGAGAAGCCCCCACCCGCAGCCCCCAGAGAGCTTCAAAGACGAGAAGCAGGCTAGGGCGTGGCTCAAGGAGAGGTACCCCGGGTTCACCGAGTACTACTACGACAACCGCATTAAACACGCCTTCAAGCGTGAGGGCTCCACACTGAGGCTCAAGCCCAGAGGCGACAGGATAAGAGGCGGCCTCGCTACGGACCTCTGGCCCTATGTGAAGCGCATCAAGACCCCCACCCTGCTATTGGCGGGGAAGGAGAGCACCTTGGTCACCCCCAAGACAAGGAGACGTATGGAGAGCACCGTGCCGGGGCTTGAGACGGTCGTCGTAGGGGGCACCGGCCACATGATACCCCAGGACAAGCCCGAAGAATTCGAGAGACTGGTTAGAAGCTTCCTTAAGCGGGTCAACTAACCCATTTTTTCAATGGGATTCCTGTTACATGATGCTTGGATATTCTGAGCTTTACTCGTCTTCGGTGTAGAGGTTCTGGACTAGCAGCGCCGTCTTCTTGTTTGTCATGTTGACGAACCTGTGGGGCACTCCCGCGGGTATGGTGACTACCATCCCTGGCGTGATCTCGGTCACCTCTTCGCCGGTCTCGACTCTCGCCTTCCCGGAGAGCGCCATGACGACGTGGGTTCTGCCGTGGTCGTGCATAGCGGTGGAGCCGCCTGAGCCTATCCGTAGTACCCTGCACGAGTAGGCGGCCAGCCTGGTCTTGTCGACCGCCATCACTGTGTTTACCTCCCTGTGCCCTTCTCCGGGCATGGGTCCCCCCTGCTCTTGGTTTAGCCGCCGCACCTTTAGGCTCATGTTAATCGGCTGATCTGGCTGACAGGCGTTTTTATGGTTTGGGATAAGAAAAAAAGGCTGTTACTTAGCCTTCGGTACTGTGTGGCTCAGCTTTCCGTCTCGGTAGAAGGCGCTGAATGGCTTCTTGCATGATGCGCAGCTGTATCCTTCACCGTTGAAGAGGCCGAACTTCCAGGTCTTGCCGGTTGCCTTGGCTTCCTTGCCACATCTTGGGCACTTCATGGTAGCTCATCGTATTTATGATATATACTCTATATAAGTGTTAGTAAATTGTCCTTAAAAAAACGGACAATCCGGGGTAAAAACAATAATCCATCCGGGTGATCACAGCGGTTTTTAGCTATTTTTATCGTTCTCTTATATTCAGGTAACGCCGAGAGATCACAGCGATGAGCCTCATAATAGGCACCAGCGGGTGGAGCTACAAGGAGTGGGTGGGCCCCTTCTACGAGAAGAAGACAGGCATGTTCAGCCACTACGCCAAGGTCTTCAAGACAAGCGAGATCAACAGCACCTTCTACAGGTACCCGTCTGAGGGAATGATCCAGGGGCTACGCCGCAACGCACCGCCCGGCTTCCTCTTCGCCGCCAAGCTGCCCAAGCTCATCACCCACGACAAGTGGCTACGGCGGGGAGAGGGGGTCGAGGACGACACGTGGAGGTTCCTGGAGCTCATGAGGCCCCTCGCCGAGAGGCTGGGCCCCATCCTCATCCAGCTGCGCCCCAAGTTCAACTACGAGGAGCACGCCGGGGCGCTGGAGGACTATCTTGACTTGATCCCGGGCAACTACGAGTGGGCCGTCGAGTTCCGCAACGAGTCGTGGCTCAGGGACGAGACCTACGACATCCTCCGCCGCCACAACGCTGCTTACACCATCGTGGACGAGCCGCTGCTGCCGCCGGACGCCGAGGTGACGGCTGACTTCGCTTACATCAGGTGGCACGGCCACGGGGCACGGCTCTGGTACGACTACGAGTACAGCGGCGACCAGCTGGAGGAGTGGGTGCCCAAGGTCCACGAGGTCAAGGGCAAGGCCCGGCGCACCTACGGCTACTTCAACAACCACTTCAGGGCCAACGCCGTGAAGAACGCCGTGGAGATGCTGAGCCTCATCGACGAGGCGACGCCCGAGCAGAGGATCGCCCTCGACAAGATCACCAACTACAGGGAGACCGCGGCCAGGCCCTTCGGGGTTCAGCCCCTGACGGCGTAC
>JAFGTA010000003.1 GCA_016934355.1 Candidatus Bathyarchaeota archaeon
CCGGGCCGCAGGGGCATCCACTCGCCGATGGCGTTGAACCAGTACACATCCCCCGACTTCTCCCGAGCCTGACCAACCATACCCGGCACAGGGTCGAACCCGCATGTAGTTGCCCCCGTCTCCTCCAGCAGCCCCACGGTGTAGAGCCCGGTGCCGCAGCCAAGGTCGAGCACGTAGGAATCCTCGCCTAGGGCCGCGAGCCTTCGAGTCTCTGAGGCCCAGAGCTCCACGTTCTCGCTGCTCCGCCCCCTGTCGTACTCCTTAGCTATGTTGCCGAACTGCTTACCTGACTCCTTACTGTAGCCCTGGCTCATGAACGTGAATTGGTGCTGGACGCGATAAAAAACCTCGCAGCCTCATCTGGCACCGTGATTACGCAATGAACCTATAGACGGCAAAGATTAATATTGGGACCTTGTATATTTTGCAGCGCGTGCCGCCATAGCTCAGCTCGGTCAGAGCGTCTGCCTGTTAAGCAGTTGGTCTTCGGTTCGAATCCGAATGGCGGCGCCACACTACATTTTCTCCGCAGAGTCCACCTTCACCTGCGTTATCTCGCCTGAGACCACGTCCACGGTGCCCCTCACCTGCATCCTCATCTGGGACACCGAGACAGACGCAGCGCTGAACTCGAACCTGAAGTAGGACTCCACCTTCACAAGGTATGAATCTGAGCCGAGGGCCTGAGTCGACACCTCGTTCCACACAAGGCCGCCCTTGATCTTCGTTATCTCCTGCCTCAACAGGTTCTTCGCAGGCACTTCCCCGAAGTTGTTGACCCATGTATCGAAGTCGGTGTCGCCCTTGAGGGTGTCGAATATCTTGTTCGCCATGTTTGCGATGACGGTGTCGCCCGGGTCCGCCAGCCTGGTCCTGAGCATGTCCACGGCGTCACCCATCTCCAGCCTCAGCTCGATGCCCTGCACCTGCCCCGTGACGGAGCCGAAGCTGGTCAGGAGATCCTCGTAGCCTTGGGCGGTCTCCTCCCACTCGTCGAGAAGATCGCCGTACAGCCGCTCTATCTCGGCGACGTCGCCCCTGACTGAGTCCACCTCGTCCTCGATTAGCTGCACGTCGATCTCTGTCCCCCCGATCCGGGTGCTGAGGCTGTTTATGGCCTCGTTGAGGGTGGTGAGGGTGCGTAGGCTCTTCTTCACCGAGCCCAGGCTCGCGTTCATCGCCGTCATCACAGAGTTAATCTCCTCGATGTCGTACTCCAGCCCTGTGACGCGTTCCTCGATGGTGGCGCTCCTCTGGTTCACCATCTCGGGGTAGAAAACGGCGTACCCCGAGCCCAGCCCGAGGGACGCCCCCACTATTACGCCTATGAGAACCAGCAGCAGGGGCTTCGACACCGGGCTTTTCGCCTGCATGAGATTATTGATACGGGGAGGTTAGATAAACCTTTGACCGCTACCCCGCGAAGTGGTCCCAGCCACCCTTACCAATGGGTTTAGCGGACCCTTCCGAGACGAGGAGAATCTCCTTCTCCTCCGTAGCCTCGCCTATCAGATGGAGGCTGCACCCCGTCCCCGCCAACGCTTCCCTGACCTTCTCTAGGCTCCCGGGGCTGAACGTGAACACCAGCTCATACTCCTCGCCGCCGTAGAGCACAAGATCGGCTGCTTCGAGGCCGCTGTACGCGGCGAACGCCTCAGCCGCAGGATGAACGGGCAGCTCTGTGACCCTGAACCCCAGCCCCGTGCTTCTCGCTATGTCGTGGAGGCTCACAGCCAACCCGTCGCTTGAGTCCATGCACCCCGTCACCGCTCCTGTTGCCGCGAGGGCCACTCCCTCCACGACCCTCGCCCTCGGCATGTAGATTGAGTCTAAGACCGGCTTCTCGGCGTCCCCCGATAATTCATATCCTTCGAGTAGGTGCTTGAACCCCGCCGAGGTTAAGCCGAACAGCCCGGTCGAGGCGAGCAGGTCGCCCGGCTTCATCCCGTTCGCCCTCCTCATTATCATGTGCTCGTCGGTGACTCCGAGGGCGACCCCCGAGATCACTACGTCGCACGCCTCGTTTGTGTCGCCTCCCACGACGTAGCAGCCGTATTCCCTCGCCCCGGCCTCGAAGCCCCTCGCCATCTCCTCGACGTCTTCGACCGGGTAGTCGCTGGGGACACCGATGCTGGGCATGAACGCCATGGGCTGAACCCCCTTGGCGCCAAGGTCGCTGACGGCCATGACCACCGCTTTACGCGCCGCCTGGTACGGCGCCATCCCCCGGGGAATATCCGTCTCCCATACCAGCATGTCTATGTTGGCCACGAGGGCTCTGCCGTCTCCGAGGCTCACCGCGCTTGCGTCGTCCCAGAACGGTATGGGCATCCCGGGCATCCGGGTCAGGTGGCTCATCACCCGTTCGACAAGCTTTCTCTCCCCGATGTCCGAGACCCTGGCCAAGTCTGATCAGAATGGTTTCGCCCGCTCACTGTTTAAGCTTGACCCCACTGGTAAACATCAAATATGGGCGCGTAGGGTGTATGGTGTAATTGGAGTCGAAAAGTCATGCAGATGCCTCTTGAAGACATTAGAGTTCTTGACCTGTCCCACGTCTGGTTCGGCCCCTGGTGCGCCATGATGATGGCCGACATGGGCGCCGAGGTCATAAGGATCGAGCCGCCGTGGGGCGCCATCGACAGGCTCGCCGAGGGCGCCCTCTTCGGAGGCGCCAGCTACACGTTCCACCACCTGAACATCAACAAGAAGGACCTGACCCTAAACCTCAAGGAGGAGGAGGGGCTGGAGATTTTCAAGGAGCTGGTGAAGAAAAGCGACGTCGTCATCCAGAACTTCAGCCCGGGCACCATGGAGCGGATGGGCCTCGGCTACGAGGTGCTAAAGGAGCTTAACCCTGGAATAATCTACGCCGCCCTAAGCGGCTTCGGCCAGTACGGCCCCTACACCAGTTGGAGAAGCTACGCCATGATCGCGGAGGCCATGAGCGGCCACACCCGGCTCACAGGCGAGAACGCCGACCCCGAGGGGCCGCCCATCGAGATGGCTCAGGCCTACGGCGACCTCGGCCCAGGCACCATGGCGTGCATGGCCATCCTCGCAGCCCTCAGGTTCAGGGACAAGACGGGGAAGGGCCAGATGATCGACGTCGCCCAGATAGACTGCATGGTGGCCTACAACACGGCGATAACCGGCTACCTGCTCTCCGGCTTGAAGCCGCTGGAGCTCAGAGAGAAGTACCCGCGGGGCAGAGGCGCCGGCGGCATCTACCAGACCAAGGACGGCGGCTGGATCAGGCTCGCAGCGTTCGGGCCCAGAGCCATGGACAGGATCGTGCAGCACATGGGCGTCGAGCTTGACGACATCAGCCAGGACATGATGAAGGAGAAGGTCGCCGCCATGACGCGGGACGAGGCCGTGGAGCTGTTCACGGGCATCGGCCTCCCATGCGCCCCCATCTACCACGTAGACGAGACCGTGGCGGACCCCCACGTGAACGCCCGGAACATGTTCGTGGAGCTGGAGCACCCCATCGCCGGGAAGGTGAAGCTCATCAACTTCCCGCTCAAGTTCAGCGAGACTCAGCCCGTGCTC
>JAFGTA010000048.1 GCA_016934355.1 Candidatus Bathyarchaeota archaeon
ATAACCGACGTGACTGCCCCCCAGACCAGGGCAGAGAAGATGGCGGTCATGGCGATAAGCATGACCGTGGGGAGCATCGTGGGCCCAATGATCGGGGGCTACCTCGGCGGCATAGACCTCGCGTACCCCGCGTACGCCGCCTGCGCCATGTCCGGCATCGCCATAATAGCATCTCTCATCATCTTCAAGGAGACCATGCCCCTTGAGCGGAGGCTTGACCTCCAGAAGAGGAGGAGCGAGAGGGTCGGCGACGCGAAGAGGATGGTGCTGACGAGGACGGTGCTTCTGCGCCTGGCTCAGGTGTTCGCCATGACCTTCATGTTCGGCATGGTGTTCAGCAGCATGAGCCTGATCCTGAATAAGAGGTACGGGGCTGACGTCACGGAGGTGGGAAGCGTTTCCACGGTGATGGGGGTCTTCACGTTCATATACGGTGGGCTGCTGCTCCGGAGGGTTAAGGAGAGGGTGGGTGAGCAGAGGCTGCTGCTGGTCGCCATCTGCCTGAGCCTTGCCGCGTTCACCATAATGCCTGTGCTACCAACGTTCACGAGCTTTTACCTGTTCATAGCGGTGTTCAGCGCGGGGAGCAACTTCGGGAGACCCATACTGAGCGCGAACCTTACGAGGGCGGTTGACGAGGACAAGCAGGGTCTCGTGAGCGGCTACTCGACGACGGTGAACTCCCTGGCGAGGGCTATCGCGCCCTTGGTCTCGACGGGCTGGCTGCAGGTGGGGGGTCTGACGCTGGGCGCCCTGTTCGTCAACCAGTACTACATGATCGCCGTCACGGGGTTCGCCGCTGGCCTGCTGTTCCTATTGATGTACCTCATGGAGCAGAGAACTTCGTCGTTCGAGCCCACCATATCATCAGAGGGTATGTAACTTTCTTGGGTGCGACCCTTTCTGGGAAGAAATGTTATAGGGTTTAATTTACCGGGTTTTCGGTCTGAGGGCAAGCTGGATTATGAGGCGGGTTCCTCTGATGGTTTGCTCGTAGATGTCTTCCGTTGTTGTGCCTGAGTCGATCCGGGTTATAGACTTTATCTTGATTATGAGACCGTGAGGTTATGGGTGCGTCGTTGGCTTGGTACGTGGCTCGCGCTGCTACGCATGTGTATCTCCAGTATCTGGGTTTGCTACTTTTTTCTTCTATATTCTTCTGGGAGTTCTACCCTTTTCCGGTCTTTTATTGCTCTTTTCTTGGCTTTTTCCTGTGCCTGATGCTTCTTCATTGCTTCTTTCTTCGCTGTTTTACCCTTTGTTTTAACCATAAACATGCACAGTAAAGTGGTTCAGAGTCGAGCAGTTAAAGATATGGGGTAACGAACCCAGTTTTCGTTCAGATAACTCGATCACGGTATGAATCAGGGCGAAACGAGGAATAGTCGGAGAGTGTAACTTGTTATCGATTACTTATGAGATTAGAGTCCCACCCCTCCACCATGTGTTTCCGTTGGCGGGTATAGGCGCATTTTTGTCGGGATTCGCCGGCTATTATGTGCGTTTCTGCGTAGATCAGGATCGGAAATATCTGTTTTTCAGGCTTATTTTCCCGCTGTGGCCTGTTTCCTCGCTTATCGGGGGTATCCCCTTTCCCCCTTTCCTAGCGGCTATGAAATCAGCCGAGAGCAGTAATAACGGAGAAATTCAATACCCAGCATCCGGGGGCATCATACCAGGCTCCGGGGGTCTACCCACTTCAACCCGGGTACCTTATCGAAAACTGTGTCGGTGGACACTATCGTGTGGTCTTTCTCCATGTTGAGGGCAGTGGCGGCGTGATACGCGTCGAAGATGGAGGCGATTTGGTACTGTTTCATCAGCACAAGCGCCAGCAGATCGACCTCGTAAGTGGTTGTATGAAACGAGAGGTTATCGACCGCGGTGATCGACGCCGCCCTCATGATGTACTCGTCAAGTGAAACCCCCTCGTTCATCGATACATAGTAGAGTTCGTGAAGCGTCTCCCTGGAAGCGTGCACCATGCCGTGCCTGCCTTCAGCTATAGCCCTGATGACCTCCGCCGCCACAGGCTTCAGCCAATCCTCCTTCTTGACGTACGCGTAGAGAATGTCGGTCTCGATCATCAAGCCTGTTCTCTCCGCTTTGCTCGGCCTACGGCGTCCTCTGCCGCGTGTTTCTCGGCTGACGCCTTGAGCTGCTCCCTCGTCTCATCGGTGTCCAGCCACCCTTCGGCAGCCTCCAGGGGGGCTTCCGGGAGAGGTATGGCGACGAAGAATGACCCCGCGGGTATGATGATAGCCCTGGTGCCTCTGATGCCTAATTCTTTTGGAATGGTCAGCCTGCCCCGGTCATCAACCTGTACAACAGCCATCTTACCCACAAACATAGAATAAACCCAATAAAATAAATCTATCCCACAGAGACACGTTTTACCCAACTTAGCTAAACCGCATGCGGCTAATACGTCACACTCTCGACCCTTCTCCCGGCGACCCTGAGGAAACCATCCCTGTAACGTTCGCTGCCCCCGAGACGCAGGTACAGCGCATCATACTCACCAACCAGCTCACCTATGCCAGGCACACTCCTCCTCGGCTCGTTGAGCCCCAGCTCGTTCTTCAAGGAGTCGAACACCGCGGGGTTACAGAGGGCAGCCCTCCCTATCATGACGCCAGTTACACCCGCCCCCATGAGAGTTCTCACCTTCTCGGCGGAGTCCACACCACCGTTGGCGATGACCGGCACGCCGCCGGCGGCATCGACGCACTCTGGGAACACCGAGTAGTCCTCGAGTTCACCAGACTCCTGGGCAGCCGTCTTCGCGTGTACTATGAAGAGGTCAGCCTCGACGCCGCCCAGGCTGTTCAGGTAGACCCTGTTCCTCTTCTCGTGGTCGTTGGTGCCGAGCCGCAGCTTCACGGACGCAGCGTACCCGTGGCCCTGGATGATGGAGACGAGTCTCTGGGTCTTGGCGGCTCGCTTGATCATGGCTGCGCCTTTGCCGTGCCTGATGACGTCCCGGCTGGGGCAGCTCAGGTTGAGGTTGAACCCCTTGAAGCCGGGGAAGGGCTTGAAGTCTCCGACGAACCGTTCGAGCCGGTCATCTCTCCCGGTGAGGAGCTGTATCTGTACGGGCGTCGAGTCGAGTACCTCTATCTTGGCGAGCGCCGGCTTGCTGCGTCTCAGGAAGCTCTCGACGTGAGCCATCTCGGTGAAGGTGAGGTCGGCTCCGTGGGCGTGGCAGAGGGATCGGAGGACGCCGTCGCTGTAGCCCTCCATGGGGGCGAACATGAAGCTGACCAAGGCCACGTAGAGGTCTGGGCCGCGGAATATATATGCGTGGGAAGTCTGCTACAGAAGCTGATCTCGGGCCCGTTTGGTGATCTCGGGCTTGTTTCTCTTGGTGAGTATGTCGTTATGCATCATGGTTCGACGGATGCTTTTAGGCAGGTTCCTTATGGCGGCCTCACGGTCTCCGCTCTTCAGTATGGCCATGAGCTCGGGCTTGTAGAAGTAGACCATGTTCTGGAACGACTTCTCGTGAAGAGTCATACCGGTCATGCTGCTGAACCGTTCCTCGCGCCTCTTCGAGACAGACTCCTTCGCGTCGTCTACCCTGGCTTTGCCGGTGCGACGGGCGTCGAGTAGCTCGGGGTCTCTGCTTCGGTGCATGGCTTTGATGTCTCTGAGTAGGTCGCCTCGTCTGACTCCAAGCTGGGCGGCTATCTCTTTGTAGTTGAGGTTCTGGCTTATTCCGTCGAGTATGGCCTGGCGGCGAACCTCAAGTTCTCCTTGTGTAATTGTCATTTTAGTTTCACTGCGGGGGCTTGCCTCCACGCCTTGGGCGCGGCTCGGCGAAGAATCCTACGCATACCACTATGGGGTGGGCGCATTTAAAGTGGTGTCTTAGGGGGCTTCACCCTGTTTTCTGTCTGAGGGTTAACTCTATTTTGAGGTGGGGGCCTCGTATGGTCTGCCCGTAGATGTCTTCTTGGGCGGTGCCTGTTTCGATCCGGGTTACGGATTTTATCTTGCATCTGAGGCTGGGTTTCTCGGGATTCTCGGCGTTTTCGAGGATGAGGTAGTTCTTCCCGTTCAGCTTGTTGGCGTAGTAGTCGGTGTGTTGTACGGTGAGGCTTGTCCTGGTTTTGGTGAGGATGGCCGTGTAGAGTTGGTCGGGTATCTTCTGGTGGGCGTTGGCGCTGGACGGCATGGGGTGTACATACTCTCTCCGTGTTATATCTGATGCGCACACGCATTTTCCGTGGTGTTGTTTTTGGGGTTTGCTGTGCTGTATCTGGGGTTAGGGTGGAGTCAGTTATAATTACATATCCACTCAGGATTTCTGGTGAAAGATTGAGTTTACTAACATCAAGCTGATCGATTAATGCTAGATTTGCTGTCTTTTTCTAGTTAAATACTGGTTAAGTTCTCTCCACGCTCTGTTGGCTGCCCAGTTTAGGGTTGCGACTGTGACTAGGCTTATGATGGCTGAGGCTGCGATGAGGTTGGTTATGTCCTTTGTGGTTGGTTTGGGAACGAGGAGTGTCCAGGTGTAGGGGTTCCACTGGTTGTCGTAGTCTGTGATGGTTGCGTGTCCTAGGAGCACCATGGCGGTGTTGACGTTTAGGAGGTGGGTGCTGTTGTAGTCCACGTAGACTAGGTAGATGTACTTGCCGTAGGGTCCCGTGACATACACGTCGTCTACGTCGATGTACACGGTCTTGCCCCATATGAGTTGAGTAAGGGCGCTGGTTGCCTCAGGACCCCCGTACTCGTATGTCTCGGAGCATGAGACATCAGCGAGCCTTATGGCTGGGTTGTCTGGTATCTCGAAGGTGTCTCCATCTCTGATATGCGTGGGCTGGGAGACTATCTCGTATTCAACTCTAATCATGGGATAGGATTCTTTGAACAAGTATTGGGTGAATGTCAGAAACAGAAGTATTAGAATACCAAACCTCAGCTTACTCATCAATTTAAAATTCTTCTCAAGATACTAATACTAATTGTAAGTGTTCAATTAGAAGTGTATAAATTTTTTAGACATCTTAAGGAAAGTCATCAATATTATGAAAGATGTCATTATCTTGATCGCTAATGCTTACCTAAAAAACCCTAGGCTTAACTCTTGTAGCTAGGTTTTATCTTAACTCTTCGTAGCAAGTTTGCGTTTGTCACAACTGTTATGCTGCTCATCGCCATGGCGGTCTCCGCTATCACGGGGTGCAGGAACCCTAGCACCGCCAGCGGTATCGCCACAACGTTGTAGAAGAACGCCCAGAACAAGCCCATCCTGATCTTGTCGAAGGTCGCGTGGCTCAGGTTGATAGCCGTCACAAGCCCAGTCAAGTCGCCCCTCACCAGTATGATGTCACCAGACTCGATAGCAATATCCGTGCCCGTGCCGATGGCCACGCCCACGTTCGCCTGAGCCAGCGCAGGCGCGTCGTTGATGCCGTCCCCCACCATCGCCACCATCCCGTACTTCTCCTGAGCCTCCATAACCACCCGCACCTTCTCGTCTGGCATCACCTCGGCGTACACCTCACCGATCCCAACCCTAGCCGCGATCGCGTCAGCCGTAGCCCTGTTATCCCCAGTCAACATGATGGTCGCCAGCCCCATCGAACCCAGCTCACGCACAGCGTCCACCGAGTCATCCTTCAACGTGTCAGCCACAGCAAGCAAACCAGCCAGCGCGCCGTCCACTCCCACAGCCACCACGGTCTTAGCCTCCGCCTGAAGCCTCTCGAACTCAGCGTCCTGCTCAACGGTCATCCCGGCTGCTACTAGGCTCGGCTTACCCACCGAGACCAGTCTGCCGTCCACCGTCCCGGTGACGCCTTGCCCCTTCAACGCCTGGAAGCCCTCGGGCTGGGATAACTCGACGCGGCTCTCGACCGCCTTCTTCACCACCGCCCGGGCCAGCGGGTGCTCTGAGCCCTGTTCTAGGCTACCGGCGAGGAACAGCAGCCTCGTCTCCGTGTAGGCGGGGTCCGCCACCACGACATCGGTCACCTCGGGCTGCCCCTTGGTGATTGTCCCCGTCTTGTCGAGCACCACAGCCTTGACCTCCTTCATCGTCTGGATGGCCTCGCCCCGCCTGATCAGTATGCCGTTGCTCGCACCCATCCCGGTGCCCACCATCAACGCCGTAGGCGTAGCCAGCCCAAGGCTGCACGGGCACGCGATCACAAGCACCGAGATCATGGCAGAGATCGCCAGCATCACCTGAGGCAGCCCCGTGTCCACCCACGGGATGAAGCCGTCGCCCCACGCCAGCACCGCGTTGAACGGCCCCGGCACCGCCATCCAAGCCACAAGCGTCAACGCCGCGACAACGATGACAACCGGCACGAACACCGCGATAACGTCGTCCGCGAACTTCTGTATCGGCACCTTGGTGCCCTGAGCCTCCTCAACCATCTTGACGATCTGAGCCAGGAACGTGTCCTTCCCTATGCGGCTCGCCTCGACGTGTAGCAGCCCCTCCTGGTTCACGGTCGCCCCGATGACCTCGTCGCCCACCCTCTTAGACACAGGCATCGACTCACCCGTCGCCATCGACTCGTCCACGCTGCTCTCACCAAACACCACGACGCCGTCTGTGGGCACCTTCTCCCCCGGCCTCACGATCATCACGTCGCCCACGCTCAGCTGCTCCACAGGCACCTCAGTCTCCTCGCCGCCTACAAGCACCTTCGCCGACTTCGCCTCAAGCTTCAGCAGGCTCCTTATAGCCTGGCTGCTCTGCCCCTTAGCCAGCGCCTCGTAGAACCTGCCCGTCAGGTGGAAGCTCAGTATCATGGTGCTGCTCCCCGCGTAGTTGAACAGCGGCGACACGAAGCTCGCCGGCCCAGTCAGCCACGCGATGATGGTTCCCATTGCGATAAGCACATCCATGTTAGCCGAGCCGTGAGTCACAGAGGCATACGCGCTCCTGATGGTGGGCCACCCTACCCAGAAGACGGCGGGGGCGCTGATGATGGTCACCCCAAGGTTGAATATGAAGTGGCTCGGCCACGCTATGCCGAAAACCATGTGTGGAATCATCCACAGTATGATCGGCCCCGTGAACACCCAGCTCAGCAGCATCCGCCGCCGCACCACGTCCAGGTTCTCCTGGTAGATGTCCACAGCCTCCTCCTCGGAGACGTCGTACCCCGCGTCCCGGACAGCCCCCCTGAGGTCCAGAATACTCACCTTCCCCGGGTCATACCTGACATGCGCCTTCTCCGTGGCGAGGTTCACAACCGCGTCCTCGACACCGTCCACCCGCTTCAACGCCCTCTCAACGGCAGCAACACACGCGGCACAAGTCATACCCACAATCTTAAGCGTGACCTCGCGGCTGGATTCAGCCTCGGACGGCAGCACCGGCTCGTACTCCAGCTCCCGGATGACATCCCCTATCTCCTCCAGGCTGATCTTATCGGGGTCGTACTCCACCACAGCCTTCTCGGTTCCGTAGCTCACATCCGCCTTCCTGACGCCCTCCCTCTTGTACAACGTCTTCGAGATGCTGAGGGCGCACGTAGCGCAGTGCATCCCCTTCACAGGGATCACCAAGGACCGGGTTTTGCCGTCACCGGTGGACTCGGGCTTATCTTCAGGTTGACCTGTCACAATCAAAGCAGAAACACGGCGCTTTAAAAACACAGAGAACCAGCCATGGTTTAATTACCGCCGCGCCACACGAGAACACGAAATGACTCAGGTAGAGCTAAAAGTCAAGGGAATGACCTGCAGCCACTGCGAGATGAGGGTAAAGAAGGCCCTAGAGAAGGTCGAAGGCGTCGCGAGCGCCAAGGCGGACCACAAAGCCGGTAAGGCGTGGATCACACTCAAACCCGGCGCCAAAGTAGACAAGCAGAAGCTAGTCGACGCCGTCAACGCCACAGAGCTGTACGAGGCCCAAGCCTAGTTCTTCTTCAGCTGACTCGTGATAAGGGTCCTTAACTGGTCCCTTATCTCCTCCTGCATCTGCCGCGTGTTCACCAGCTGCTCCTCCATCTCCTGGTTCTTCTCCTCCCACTGCTTCAGCTCGTCTGCGTTGTCCACGTGCTTCTGAAGCTCCTCCACGATGCTGGGGTTCACGGTGAACTCGAAGTTGTGCTTGTACCGGGACTCCTTCAGCGCGAACACCCTGGTACAATGGTTACACCTGTATGTGATCATGACCTCCTCGAACGCCTCGTTACAGCCGTCCAGGCACTTGAAAGGCCTCGACGGGTCGGCACCAGCCCCCACGTTCCGTACGAACACCTTACCCCCGCACCTGGGGCACACCGGCACCGTGGTCACGTTATCCGACTCACAGCGGGGGCACGACACCTTGACGCCCACCGGTCTCTTGATGAGAATCTTGTTGAACGTAAGCAGCTGCATGATCTTGTCAAGGTTCTCCTGCGTCATGTCCAGGAGCCCCCTGTGGTCAGGCTCGTAGCCGTGATACGTCGAAGACGACGGCCGTAGCGACAAGTCCTCGGAGCCTATGAGCAGCTTCAGCAGCTCCCGGACCTCGGGTATTCGCAGTATGTTCCTGCGCTTCACCTTGTAGACCTGGTCGCTCGCCAGCTTCTCGTCGTAGTCGTCCACGTACTGGATTATCCTCTCTGGGAGGGTCTTGAAGTTCTCCTTCGACTTTATTATGAAGTCTACGGCGCCCATCTTCATGGCGTCTATCGCTACCTTCGGGTCCTTCTGCTGCGTCACCATTATGATGGGCACTAGCACCTCAAGCTCCTTGAGCTTCTCCAGGATGCTGAGCCCGGACATCTCCTCAAGGTTATAGTCCAGCATCAGGAGATCATAGTTCTTCTTCAGGAAGATGTTGAAGCACTCCTGAGCCGTCTGGACGTGGTCCAGCTGTATCGGCAGACCCGACTTGTCAATGAACCTCTGCAATATCTTGTAGTGGTTTGCGTTGTCCTCAACCATGAGTACACGGTACACTCTGCTACTCACTGGGAAGCACCTCCTCTCGGCTCATAGACGCGTCTCCAGACGGCGTAATCGACTAAAAGCATTATTCGCCTGCGTTCAGTAACACGGATACTCAACAGCCTTCTAGATCACAGGGACTCGCTGAGCGCCTTAACATTGAAGTCATCTGCGCCCCTCGCGGCGAACCTCTCCACCAGGCTGTTCTTGGGCAACGTGAAGTAGAACGTCGAGCCGAACCCCTCCTTGCTCTCCACCCCGAGCTCGCCGCCCATGCACTCCACTACCTTCTTACAGATGCTGAGCCCCGCGCCCGTTCCCGGGTAATGCTTCTCCGTGGGCACCCGGCTGAACACCCTGAACAGCAGGTGCCTCTGGTCCTCGGGGATACCTATACCGTTATCCGTCACCGAGAAGAAGTGCTGCTCACCCAGGTCCCTGTACCGTACCTCCACCCTGGGGGGCTTCGACTCGTTGAACTTCACCGCGTTGCCGACAAGGTTGCTTAGCAGTTGCTTCACCCACACCGCCTGAGCCGTCACCACGGGCAATTCATCCACCGTGACCACGGCGCGGCAAGCGTCGATCTGCCCCCGGAGATCCGCGAGCACCTCCTCCATCAAGCCATTCATGTCAAGCTCCTCGTACCCCGTGTTCTTCCTACCCACCCGGCTCAGCGTCAGCAGCCCGTCTATTAGGCTCACCATCCTGTTCGAGGCGTTGAGGACCCTGCTCAGGTAGTCCTGCCCCGCGTCGTCAAGCTGGTCCCCGTAGTCCTCCAGCAGGAAGCTGCTGAAGCTCTCTATCGTCATCAGCGGCGCCTTGAGGTCGTGGCTCACCACGTGGGTGAAGTCGTTGAGGTCCCTGTTGGTCTGCTCGAGCTCCTCGAGGCTCTCGTGCAGCTTGGTCTCGGTCTTTTTCCGCCACGTGATGTCGTTTACCGCGCTCACGACGAGCCGCACCTCGCCGCCCTTCGTTATGGGGCTCCACGAGTGGCTCACCCACCTCTCCTCCCCGGAGCCCGAGACCACCCTGTACTCGTTGATGCTGCCCTTCTCGCCCTTCAGCGACTTGGCGTAGAACTCCCCAAGCCTGTCCAGATCATCCACGTGGACCAAGTCGCCCCACATGGAGCCACGCATCGCC
>JAFGTA010000049.1 GCA_016934355.1 Candidatus Bathyarchaeota archaeon
AAAAATAAGATAAACAGGGCACCTCGGAATCACCAGAAAAAACGCTTATAGTAAGTAGCACACTATAAGGGAAAACCAAAGTCGTCGACAAACGACCCATAACATCCCTAAAAAAGCCCGAAACAAAGAAGACAGGTGGCGCCGGGTGAGGGATTCGAACCCTCGTGCGCGTTACGCGCACTGACTTAGCAGGCCAGCTCCCTACCAGGCTAGGAGAACCCGGCAACCAAACACATAGCACCCCGAGACCGTTTTAAACGTTATTCTCGGGTGAACACCCGCCTACCGCCGACGAAAGTCATCAGGCACTCCCACCCAAGCAGCCGCTCAGGCTCCACATCCAACGGGTTAAAGTTCCACACCGCCAAGTCAGCGTACTTACCCACCTCGATGCTCCCCAACTTATCCTCCATGAAACAATGCCTCGCAGCCTGCGTCGCGTAGAGGCTCAACGCCTCATACGGCGACACAGCCTCATCGGTGCCCAACACCCTCCCCTTGATCGTCCTCCTCGCCACAGCGGAGTACAGGCCCACGCTGGACAGGGGAGGAGTCACAGTGGCGTCGTGGCTCGTCGCGACAGGCACACCCCTGTCCAGAAGCGTCCTAATGGGCATGCACCGGCTGCACCGCTCCTCGCCGAGCGCCTCAAGGAAGCTGTCACCGAGGAAGTACAGGAAAGGCGTCTGCGTGTTCAGCGTCACCCCCAGCGTCAGCATCTTATCGACGGCAGCCTCCGACGGAAAATAACAGTGAATCACCTGGTGACGAGGATCAGGCCTCATAAAGCTAGTCTGAGCGTACTCGAAGGCGTCCATCACCAAGTCGATGGCCTTGCCGCCGATGGCGTGAACAGCCACCTGGAACCCCGCCTCGTGAGCCATCAAAGTCATCTCCCTAAGCTCCCCGGTGGGTATGACCTGCGCACCCGTGTGGCCAGGCACATCCTCGTACGGCTCATACAGCAGAGCGGTCCGGGGCCCGATACCGCCGTCCACCAAAAACTTGAGCCCCATGATCCGTAGCATATCGTCGCCTCCAACGCTGTAGTTGTCGACGGCCCACCGCACCTGCTCGCACGTGTACAGCACCCCCACGTCGATGAAAGTCCGGATCGTCAGCTCACCTTTCCGGTGCATGCTCCTGAAAGCCTCGATCTGGTCGGACATCAGACCGGGCTCGATGACAGCCGTGAACCCCTGGGCGTGAAAGTCCCTGCACGCGTATCTTATGGCCTTCTCACGGTCTTCGAGGCTCCACTCAGGGATAGCCTGATCAATCAGCTCCCGGGCTGAGCCCCTCACGAGGCCCGTCGGCTCACCCTTCTCATCCTTGTCGATCCTGCCGTGAGGCGGATCAGGGGTGTCCCTGGTTATCCCCGCGAGGTCAAGGGCTAAGCTGTTAGCCACGCCCATCTGGAAAACCCTCTTGAGCCAGACAGGGTTCTCAGGCGACACCGGGTCCAGGTCCCACCTAGTGGGGTACCTGTGCTCCTCTAGGAGCGCCTCATCCCAGACGTTGGCGAAGACCCATATCCCCGGCTCCACCTCTGACACCCTCTCCGCCACAATGGAAACGATCTCCTCGATGCTCCTGGCTTTCGGGTACCTGACGTCGACGATGAACGCCGACGCTATCCCGTGCTCTAGGAAGTGGTCGTGTGTGTCCACGAGGCCCGGGGTCAACGCCCTGCCTTCGAGGTCGATCACCTCGGTCATGGGCCCTATGAGACGGGTAACCTCGGGCTTGGAGCCCACCGTAAAGATCTTTCCGTCTTTTACGGCGACGGCGTCCACGATCCTCTTCCTCTCGTCCATGGTCAGGACCGGGCCGTTCTGGATCACGAGATCGGCGTACGACATGGGTATACTGAACTCTTCGCGTATATAACGCCTAGAACCTACTTCTCCATCTTGTAGACAGAGTCCTCGGTGCCGATGTACGCCATATCAGCGTAACCGATGAACAGCCCGGTCTCAAGCAGACCCTGAACGCTGTGCAGCCTCTGGTTAAGCGCCCTCGGGTCCTCGATATAACCGAACAACGCGTCCACAAGGTTGTTACCGTTATCCGTCACCACGGGCCCCAGCTTCCCAGACGACTGCCTCACCACCGCCTCCGCCCCCATCGCCTTAAGCTTCCGCAGCACAGGCGTCACAGCAATCGGGTGCACCTCAAGGATCACCGGCTGCCCCTCCCCGAGCCTATCAGTAACCTTCGACTCGTCCGCTATGAGAACCCACTCCCTGCAGCAGCTCGCCACGATCTTCTCCCTGAGCAACGCGCCTCCGCCGCCCTTGATGGCGTTGAGACTCCCGTCGATCTGGTCGGCGCCGTCGATACCGAGGTCAAGATCAGGGTACTCGTCAAGAGTCGTCAACGGGATGCGGGCCTTCACCGCCTCCTGAATCGCCTGATAGCTCGTGGGTACGCCCCTGATGTCGTTGAGCTCGCCGCTACGTAGCTTATCTCCCAGCGCCCTGATGGCCTCAGCGGCTGTGGAGCCGCTGCCCAGCCCAAGCACCATTCCGCTCCTCACGTGGGACACCGCCTTCAGAGCCGCCCTCCTCTTAGCGTCCGCCTTCCAGCTCATCAAGCCTCAAGCTCCAGGCGGTCAAGCTCGTCGAGCTCCTTGAGGACGTCCTCCTTAAGCTTGTTGAGCCTGTCCTCCACCGTGTCCCGTCCACGGCTAGGCTCCTCATCGCCATCCTCCTCCTCTTCTTCTTCCTCGGCCTCCTCGCCCTGAGGCTGCGGGCGCCTCCTCGTCGGCCTCCGCCTCGGCCTCGGCGCCGGCTTAGCATCCGGCTCAGGCTCAGGCGGCTTCGGCGGCTCTATGTTGAGCTCGCCTATGATGAGGTCTATCTTCTGCTGGGTGTTGGCGAGGGTCTCCTGGAACTGCTTGATGATGTCTGTCCTTATCTCCTCAAGCTCGTTGAGGCTGACGATGAGCTCCGCCTTGTTCAGCGCCTCAGTGACCTGGTTCATCTCGGACTCGTAGTCCTTGCCGAGGCGCTCACGTTCGTCCCTGCTGATCTCGTTGTTGTCCTCAGCCTCGAACAGCCGCTTCATCACCATGGTGAGGATTTCCTGCTGGAGGGTGAGGGTACGTATCCTGCTGCGGGCTTCCGACACCTGGTCGCGTTTGGCTATGCTCTGCAACTCGGGTATCTTCACCCTGCTCGACGGGTCGAAGCTGACCTTCAATGGCTCCGCCAAGGGTCTTGGCTCGCTGGGTTTCTCCCCGCCGCTTCCGCCGGTCGCTCTGACGAACATGAAGATGGCGACTGCGGCGACGGCTAGAGCCCCGATTGCGAGTAGAAGGTCCGTGGACAGTTCCAGAGCCATACACTTCTACCTAGAATCCCTGAGTATTTAAGCGCTAACCTTGATGGGACAATCCATTCTAAACAGCATAATCCACCCGATAAGAAGAAGATCGTTTATTTCTAGTTAGAGACGCGGCTCAAAGAACGGTTAACAATCTTCAGTGTAGACTCAAGCACACGCTTAAATACTATAATCCGAGCCCTATCCAATGGGGAGCTGGGCTATGCCCGGCTGAGAGGACGAAAGTCGACCCTTCGAACCTGAACCAGGTAATACTGGCGTAGGGAGAAAGAAGAGTTCTCAGCCATCGATTAGCCTTACCCTAGGAAAGGTAAGAGATGGAATCAAGACTCAAGACGACGAGTGGAAGGATAGCGTTCTTCGCGGTGATGACCGCGTTAACAACCGTAGCCAACCTGATCATGGTGCCCATGCCTCAGCCTCTGGCCGAGTACGACCTGTCCCCAGTGCTGATATACACGCTGGGGGTGCTAGTGGACCCCGTGACCGCCGCGCTCATCGTGGCGGCCGCCATGATGCTTGGCACAGGCTACAAGGTGATGACCTTCGGGTTCCC
>JAFGTA010000004.1 GCA_016934355.1 Candidatus Bathyarchaeota archaeon
CGTGGACCCGGAGACGGGGTGCGTCACCGAGCCCGGGCACTGCTGCTGCGGAGAGAACATCAGCGGCAGGGTCTTCGTGTTCCCGACTGGGAAGGGCAGCACCGTGGGCAGCTACGTCATCTACAGGATGAAGAAGCTGGGCACCGCTCCCGCCGCCATAGTCAACGTGGAGACCGAGGCAATCATCGCCACTGGCTGCGTCATCAGCGACATACCACTGGTCGACAAGCTCGACGACGACCCGCTGAGTGAGATACAGACGGGGATGATGGTACGGGTCAAGGCCGACGAAGGAGTAGTCGAGACCCTCTAGGGCACCGTTAACCACATAACAGCCCAGTGTCCTTTTCTCCGTGGTGCATAGCTTTGCTTGAGAAGCTTCAGCGCGAACTAGAGCGCGTCGAGGTCTACCGGAAGAAGGCGATAGAGTTCAAGGACCAGACGTTCCCCGACCTCGACGGTTTCAACCTTATAGACGGCATGCCGTACCACGTCGTGGACGGCGTCCCTCACTACTACTACATAGTCGACGAGGTGAGCGAGCGCCTCTTCCTTCACCACGCCCGCACGCTGGACGAGTGCGCCCTCGCAGCAATGGCGGTCACAGACATGGGCAGAGTAGATGTGATCGGCGCGCTGGAGGCCATGGCGATACCTATCTGCACGAGCCTCTGCATAAAGACCCGGAAGCCCATGGCAGTGATAGGGAAGCGGAAGTACGTGGATGACGTCTCGGGATACACGCCGCCGGGCCAGATCGAGATAGTGAAGACCACAGGCTACAGCAAGACTCACCTATACGCCAACGACATACCTGAGGGCAGCAACGTGCTTCTCGTTGAGCCCATTTCGAGTACCGGAGGGAGCCTCCGCAGGGTAACGGAGGAGTTCAAGAAGAGAGGCATCAGCGTCGCCGACATGGTCACAGTCATCGGGAAACCAGACTACAAGTACGAGGAAGAGATAGCCAAGGCCGGCAGGAAAGCCAAGACCCTGATCAAGGTCCATATGAAGAACTATACTGAGCTGGAGGACGGCCACGGCTACTCAGAGACTGAGATCGAGAAGACCGAGTGGTTCAGGAAGGCGGAGCCCGTGGTGGACCGCCTCAGGGGCAGGTACGAGGAGGCCATGAAGGGGTTCCTCAAGGAGTTCTAGCCGATCCTTAGCTGTGATCCATAGCAGGGGTATGGTTTTCCTTACCCCATCAGGTTCATGATCACAGGGTACAGAGCCGCATGTCATAAACGCTTTATGAACACCCCAACTCTGTACTTGTATGGGCGATTACGCACGTAGACTTAGTGGACTCCAAGCGAAGATGGAGGAGAACGAGCTGAACCTAGTCGTCATGGGAGCCAGCCCCGACTTTCAGTACCTGACAGGGGCACCCGTCGAGTGGAGGCGAGGCAGGGACCTCACTTACCCGGCGGACGCCGTCTTCGTGCCGAAGGAAGGAAACCCAATCGTCCTCGCCGGCATGGGCTCGAAGGCCAAGGCCGAGTACGGCTGGGTCGAGGACGTGAGGACCGTTGGCATGTTCGAGAACCCCGCCCCGATGGTCAAGGAGATCATCGGAGAGCTCGTCGACAAACCCAAGAAGGTCGGGATCGGCGAGTACACGTGGGGCAGCATGGTCCTTGCTGTAGCGTCGAACTGCGGCAGGGCCACCTTCAAGAGCGCCGAGGGGCTCCTCGACGAGCTGCGCATGGTGAAGGAACCAGGGGAGATCGACAGGCTCCGCAAGGCGGCGAAGCTCACGGAGACCATTATGGGCCGCATCATAGACCAGGTGAAGGAGGGCGACACCATGAGGGGCATGGGCCTCAAGATAGAGACCATGGGCAGGATGATAGGCGCGAGCGACGTAAGCTTCCCCTCCACGGCCGGGTTCTGCAAGTCCGGGAGCGAGCCCACCGACAAGGTGTTCAACTACGAGCCGGAGCAGGGGCTGGAGCAGGGGTCCAGCATAGCGTTCGACGTAGGCTTCGTGCTGGACGGCTACTGCAGTGACTGGGGCCGCAGCTTCTACTTCGGCGAGCCGGAGCAGTCCACCGAGGAGGCTTACGGGGCTCTGCAGGCAGCGGTGGTCGAGACGGTGGACTCCATAGGCGAGGAGGTGCACAAGGTCAACGAGGTGTTTCCCAGCATCGAGAAGGTTCTCGACAGGGAGGGCTACGGCGACTACCTCCGCGCGAGGCTGCCCGATGGTATGGTGGGGCACCAGATAGGCGTGGAGGTGCA
Source organism: Candidatus Bathyarchaeota archaeon (assembly GCA_016934355.1). The sequence continues at coordinate 2,245 of JAFGTA010000004.1, forward strand.
TGAGGACCCGTGGCTGAAGCCGGGGAACAGCCAGGAGCTTGTGGACGGCATGGTTTTCTGCGTCGAGCCCAAGCTCTGGCATAGTGGGGAGTACTACCTGCGCGTCGAGGATATGGTGTTAATAGTCAACGGCGGCGCCGAGTTCCTGAGCACCTACGACCGCGAACGCTTCAAACTCTAACCTCTAATATCTCCACCTTACCACTTATATCGGGAGACTGCGTTACTTGGGGACCGTGAGTCCACGATGAGTAGAGGCTGCTTCATAGTCATAGAGGGGATAGACGGTTCAGGCAAGTCGGAGCAGCTTCAGAGGCTCGCTAAGAGGCTTAAGAAGAGAGGCTACAAGCTGGTGACCGCCAGAGAGCCGACGAAGGTGTACCCCGTAGGCAGGCTCATCGAGAGGGTGCTCCGGAAGGAGGAGCAGGTGTCCGAGGAGGCTCTCGCGCTGCTCTTCGCGGCTGACCGGGCCGACCACACCGAGAGGAAGATCAAGCCTGCCCTTGAGGAGGGCGCCGTGGTGGTGTCGGACAGGTACGTGTACAGTTCGCTGGCATACCAGACGCGGGGGATGGGCAAGGAGCTTGACCTGGGCTGGGTCAGGATGATAAACAGGTATGCATTGGAGCCGGACGCCGTCATATTCCTCGACATATCGCCGGAGGTTGGGCAGACTCGACTAAGTAACGGCCAGGTGCGCATCAAGGACCACACGTACTTTGAGACCCTCAGCCAGCAGGAGCGGGTCAGAGAGGTCTACCTAGATGTGCTCAACCTCAGGAAATCTCCCCTAGACTCTAAGAAGGTCGTCGTCAGCCAAACCGGAGAAGCCAGGGTGTACAGGGTCAACGGTTCTCTCACAGCGGACGAGATCGAGAAGGTCATTTGGAGACAGGTATCGGCTCTCCTGAAGGAGCTGAGGGTGGAGACAGACGACGATGACTCCAAGGTCAAGTCGCTGACCCAGTTCATCGAGAAGTAACCAGCTTAACCCGACGTTTATATCGAGCCTGATGTTCCCTTGATGGATCAGGTTTGCAGGTGGAGGCATACGCCCTCGTCACGGCGTTCAGCTTCGGGCTCACGGCGGTGCTCGTCCGCAAAGGGCTGAGGGAGTCCACCGCTGTCACGGCTACTCTCGTCATCAGCGCCGTCCAGGTTCTCGTGCTGAGCCTCTTGCTCGTCTTTTCGCCGCCGAGCTTCGGCTGGGTCGCGGTGGGCTACTTCGTGGTCGCGGGGCTGCTTGCAGCTACCATGGGCAGGACCCTCAACTACATGAGCATCGACAGGCTGGGGGTGCCCATCAGCACGTCGCTGAGCGGCACCAACCCGCTGTTCACCATCATCTTCGCAGCCATCCTCATAGGCGAGACGGTGGACACCAGCACCGTCGCGGGCACCGTGCTCGTCGTAGCAGGTATCGCGTTGATCAGCGGCTGGGGCGGCGAGAACGGCGTGAAGAGAGGCGACATGGTCATCCCGCTGACGTCGGCGAGCCTCTACGCCCTCTCCAGCATCACGAGGAAGACGGC
>JAFGTA010000050.1 GCA_016934355.1 Candidatus Bathyarchaeota archaeon
AAGAACTAGCCATGGGGAGGGTGTACGTCAAGTCCACCCGCCGGGGCAGGGACACCGTGGTAGCCGTCTGCGACGAGGAGATTCTGGGCCAGACCTTCGAGGGTGAACGGGTGCCGTTCACTGTCAACGAGGGCTTCTACAAGGGGGTGCTCGGGGACGTCGAGGAGGCGCTGGACGCCATGCGGCGGGCCACTATATGCAACCTCGTTGGGAAGAGGATCGTGGACGCAGCCATCGAGTGTAACATGGTGCATGAACGCGCCGTGATCTACTTCGGGGACGTACCCCACGCCCAGATCGTGAAGCTTTAGGAATAGTTTCTTTTAGCCGTGGGTGGTAAATCTCACGGTGAACTGTTTTGAGTTATAAGGTCAAGGACATCGGGCTCGCCGAGCAGGGTGAGCTGCTCATCGACTGGGCCACCGATCACATGCCGGTTCTCGCGCTCATTAGGACACGGTTCGAGAAAGAGATGCCGTTCGAGGGCTTGACCATGGGCGGCGTGCTTCACTGCACAAAGGAGACGGCTGTCCTCGTCAGGGCCATGGAGGCGGGTGGAGCCGAGGTAGCGTTGGCGGGGTCTAACCCGCTGTCTACGCAGGACGCGGTTGTGGCTGCGCTGGCGTCCACCGGGACCAAGGTGTACGCTTGGAGGGATCAGACGAGCGAGGAGTATAACTGGTGTATCGACCGGGTCATGGATCAGGGGCCTCAGCTCACCATGGACGACGGCTGCGACCTTGTGAGCAGCGTCCACAGGAAGCGCCCCGAGCTGATCAAGGGTATCAAGGGGGGCAGCGAGCAGACGACCACGGGGGTCCACAGGCTGAGGGCGATGGAGAAGGACGGCGCACTCAAGTACCCTATGGTGGCTGTGAACGACACCTCCACCAAGATGATGTTCGACAACAGGTACGGCACGGGGCAGAGCACCATCGACGGCATCCTACGCGCAAGCAGCGTGATGATCGCGGGGAAGACCTTCGTGGTCTGCGGCTATGGGTGGTGCGCCCGGGGCATCGCAATGAGGGCGCAGGGCATGGGCGCCAACGTGATAGTCACCGAGGTTGACCCGCTGCGGGCGCTTGAGGCCGTGATGGACGGTTACAGGGTTATGCCTCTAATCGAGGCTGCGCCGTACGGCGACATCTTCGTGACGAGCACGGGGAACATCAACGTCATCGACCTGCCTCACATCATGATGATGCAGAGCGGGGCGATGATGGCGAACGCGGGGCACTTCAACGTCGAGGTGAACATACCGGCGCTGGAGGGGCTGTCCAGCGGCAAGAGGCGTATGCGCCCAGACCTGGACGAGTACACGCTCAAGGACGGGCGGAAGCTGTATCTGCTGGGCGAGGGCAGGCTGGTGAACTTGGCTGCGGCCGAGGGTCACCCCAGCGAGGTGATGGACCTGAGCTTCGCGGACCAGGCGCTGACGGCTGAATGGGTGTGGAAGAGCCCCCGGCTGGAGGTGCGGGTGCACGACGTGCCCGGGGAGATCGACAGAAAGGTGGCGAAGCTGAAGCTGGAGACCATGGGCGTGGGGATAGATGAGCTTACGGAGCGGCAGAGAAAGTACATGAGCAGCTGGGACGAGGGCACCGCCTAGCACGTTCCTCCTTTTCTGCGTATCTTATCTACGTGAGGGGCTCAGTGATAGAGCCGTCTTAGCCGCGATGATCCGGGGGGGTGGTCGTCGGGGTCGTTTGTTCGAACGACAGCCTGCTGTACACGTACCCTTTCATGGTCTTGGTGATCCCTGTGGCTGTGGCGGTCTACTGCGTCGTTTCTTTCATCCCTATATGGTTGGTGGAAGGCGGGCTCAGGGCCAGGTGGTGGTGGCGGCGCTCAACTACGTAATACGAAGCATGTGCTTATGTGAAGGTCACGCGAGGTGGACGCCGTCTGCGGCGCCCCTCAGAATCCCTCTCTCTATGAGGAACTCGATGCTGTTCTCGGTCTCGTTGGGGGAGAAGCCCTGGCGCCCCATCTCCTTGATGAGCCACCCCGGCTGGTAGACGAAGCCCGGGATTCGGACTGTCCTGACGATCTGGCGGCTGCACGCCTGTATCCTGTTCTCGTTCTTCATGAGAGGTCCGTTTATGGTCTCTTGGCGGCTGGTCAGCGGCGCCGCGGGTATGCCCAAGGTTCTCTTGACGTGGTTGTGGAAGTCTTTGGTCATGTTGCCGCCGTGGAACGTTAGTACGCGTTTGGGTTTGCAGCGTCTGATGAATCCGAGGAGCCCCTTGTAGTCTGCGTGGTCGCTGAGGGGGAAGGCGATGCGTTTCCTCATGAAGAGGACGGCCCACCCCGAGGCAAGGGCGACATCCAGGTTGTCGGCGGTCATCTTGCTGCCTTTGGGGGTGACGATGGCGCATTTGCCGGAGTCTATGAGGTCCTGGCCTTCCTCGCTCTTGGAGTCCACGCTGTCCAGCGAGTAGCCCTGTTCCCTGTAGACGTCTGTGACGCGGGTCGCGCTCTTGGCTGTGACGACGGGGAGGTTGGTGTACTGGTTGAGGATGCTTATGATCTCCTGGGCGTTGCCGATGCTATCGGTCTTGAAGACTGGTATCTTGCCGCCTAGCACGGTGTTGACAGCCCAGTTGTAGACCTCGACGGCTATGTCCTCGCGTTTGGGGAACTGGAACATGGGTGAACCGAATGTGGTCTCTATTACCATGAGGTCGCAGCCCACGACCTCGGCGGGGTCCATGGTGAACGTGTCCTCTGTGCACATGTCTCCGGTGTAGAGGACGGTGCCCTCTGGGGTGTTTACCTCGAACTGGGCGCTGCCTAGGACGTGGCCGCTGTTATGCACCTGGACCTCGATGTCGCCCAGGTTGACCTTGTCGCCGAACTTGACGGGGTTCAGGTTGTCGAGTCGTGCCCAGCCCATGGCTTTGAGTAGCTGGTAGGTTTCGGTGGTGGCGTATTTTTCGCGTTCGGGGTGTTTGAAGGCGGCTGCGTGGTCTGCGTGGGCGTGGCTTACGAATGTTGGGTAGCTGTGGCTGTTGCGGGTGGGGTCCAGCATTACGCCTTGGTCGTCGTACTCGACTAGTATTCCGCCGCGTTGTCTTACCTTTAACTCCAAGCTGGGCCACCGGAGACGATTATTACAGTATAATCGAATTGTCCGAATAAACCATGCGGCGTTATTTATATCCGTTGATCACCGTGTCTGGAGCATCAGTATGGCCTGGGCGAGGTCTCCGCCGCTCTGTTCCAGCGCCGCCCGCGCCTTATCCATGGCGACGTTGGCCTGCTGAGCCACGAGCAGGATGTCCTCCTCCGGTATCTCCGGTGGCTGCTCTTCGGCTGGCGCCGCCTCCGCCTGGGGCTTCCGCTGGGTCTCTTTGCCGCCGGTTATCTGGTACATCTTCTGGCCCTGGACGTTGATGCTGGTCACCGCCGCCCCGTCGATGACTATCTCCCTGTCCTTGCCCTGTAGTATGATCCTCTTTATGTCGCCAAGCTCGTCCATCTTCATGCCCATCTGCTTCATCATGCGACGGGC
>JAFGTA010000051.1 GCA_016934355.1 Candidatus Bathyarchaeota archaeon
ACTTGAGGGAGGTCAAAAGGGAGCTGGAAGAGGAGTATCGCGTGACGGATAGGCCGATGCCCTTCAGCGACAGGGACTTATCGCTGTACAGGCACGAGAGGGATGGAATAAAGGTCGAGTCCGACAGCCTCTCGGCGTTCCTGTACCAGTTCAAGGCGGTGCTGTTCCAGAGGGAGGCCGCCGCGTTCACCAGTAGGGACCTGTCGCTGAGGAACACGGTTCTGGAGGCGTATCCGAGGGAGAGTTCGGGGCTTCTTTCCACTACGTTCATCGGTGAGCCCGGGTTTACCGTTGAGTAGTAAATTTACCTAAATATTGTCGTTAGAGAGTCTTTTATAACTAATTAAATTATCCTATTATGGTGTAACTCGTGGAAGAGTATTCGGTTCTGATTAAGAACGTTAAGATCGTTGAGGGAACAGGCAAGCAGGCCTACCAGGGGTCGATAGGCGTCTCGAAGGACAAGATCGCGGCGCTGGGAGCCGTAAAGGGGGACGCGGCCAAGGAGATCGACGGCAAGGGCTTGACCGCGGTGCCAGGGTTCATCGACTCGCATAGCCACGGCGACTTCGGCATCCAGTACTTCCCCAAGGCTGAGAGCTACGTGCTGCAAGGCGTGACCACAATGGTGACCGGCCAGTGCGGCATGTCGCAGGCTCCTATAGGCGACAAGATACCGCTGCCCGGTATCGCATCCGACTACCTGCTGGAGGTCGAGCCCCACAAGTATTATCCTAAGCGCACCATGTTCACCCGTGAGGAGGTGAACGCGTTGATGAAGGAGAAGTTCGGGTGGACAGTCAACTGGCACACCATGGCGGAGTGGATGAAGGTTGTCGACAAGATGGATATATCGATGAACCTCGCCAACCTCATCGGCCACAACACGGTCCGGAACACGGTGCTTGGCGACGACTTCGAGAGGCCGTCCACCAAGGCAGAGGTGGACGAGATGAGCGGGCTCATAAGGGAGTCCATGGACGCAGGGTGCTTCGGGATGTCCATCGGCCTCGACTACGACCCCGACACCTTCGCGACCACGGAGGAGCTGGTGGAGCACTGCAAGGTCATAGCCGAGTACGGCGGCGTCTTCTCGCCCCACTCACGGAGGACGGGTAGGAGACGGAACATCGCGGCTGGCCACAAGCAGCACGAGAAGATCGACGGCATCCTTGAGGTCATCGACATCTGCAGAAAGAGCGGCGTCAAGATGAACATCGCCCACCTGTTCACGGGCTGGTACGTGAGCCCGCAGAACTACCCCAGCATACTTGAGGAGGCTAACAGGTGGGCTACGCTTGCCGTCATAGACGACGCCTTAGCGGAGGGGCTGGACATCAGCTTCGACATCATCCCCTCAGGCCTCACGTCAACGATGGGCAGTGCCCAGTACCTCTGCGGACAGTTCGCTCCCTGGCTGAGGGAGAAGGGCAGCCGCGCGGAGTTCGCCAAGTGGCTGAAGCTCGACGACTACCGGCAGGAGATCAAGGACGCGATAAAGCAGGGAAAATGGTTCATCCGAGTCGCCTACAACCCTAACACGAATCCGCAGTGGGCCGAGAACTACACGATCCTCAAACACAAGAAGAAGGATGTGGTCGACAAGACGCTGCAGCAGATCGCCGCGGAGAGAGCCAAAGACGCGTTCAACGTCTGGTTCGACCTAATAGTCGAAGACCCGGACTCGATGTGCGGCCTGCTCTCCGTTTACCCCAGCGGCACACCCGACCTCGACGCGGGCTACCACAAGATATTCTGGGAGCACCCGACGGCGGCGCTCGGCATCGACACGAGCGTCGAGGACCTCGAGTACGAGCAGCCCACGCCGCCGTGGAGCAAGCCTTTCAGCAACACGTTCTCGGCGTTCCCGTCGTTCTTCGAGAAGTTCGTGAAGAAGGATAAGACGTTCACAATCGAGGAGGCGGTCTACAAAACGTCGACTCAGGCGGCCACGAGGCACGGCATCGAGGGCCGAGGCATGCTCAAGGAGGGGGCATACGCAGACGTCGTCCTGCTGGACATGGCTAAGCTGAAGGTGACGGCGACGCCTCTAAAGCCGAGAAGCCTATCAAAGGGCATCGACTACGTGCTTGTGAACGGCGTCCCAGTCGTCGAGAAGGGTAAGCACACGGGGGCGACACCCGGCAAGGTGCTCAGGAAAAAGTGGTGACTGATAAGGACATGATAATCGACGCCCACGTCCACATAGGCAGGTCCAAGCCTGACAAGGATTGGGTCTGGACCATGTGGCCAGGCCAGCAGCCTTTCGGCATCAACGCAGAGCAGGCCATCGAGAAGATGGACGGCAGCAAGCCCAAGATCGACAGAGCCATAGTGTTCGGCCTCTTCTCCCTCGCCAGCGACAGCATGAAGACGCTGAGAGACGAGAACGACTACGTCATTGAGACTCTGGAGAAGCACCCTACCCGGTTCATCGGCGCAGGGGTGGTGGACCCCAGCTGGGGGGACAAGGCCATCGAGGAGCTGCACCGCTTCCACGACGCCGGGCTCAACGTGGTTAAGATAAGGTTCAGCTCGATGCACTACCACGCCAACTGCAAGGCTGGGCAGAGGGTTTTCGCCGAGATAGAGAAGCTGGGAGCACTACCGGTGTGCCACAGCGACTGGACACACTACAGCAACCCGCTGATTCTGGGCGACCTCGCGGGCAGGTTCCCGGACCTCAAGATGGTCATCCAGCACTTCGGCGAGTACCTGAGCGTGGACGCCCTCAGCGTCTGCGCGCAGCATGACAACATATACGTTGACACCAGCGCCCTCGTCCACCCAAAGAACGTGGTGACGTTCATGGACGAGATAGGCGAGGACAGGATACTGTACGCCTCCGACACGCTGAGCATCAGGGGTGGGCTGCAGATGCAGGACGCCCTGAATAGGGTGCTCTGCCTTGACCTGCCTGAGAAGAGGAGGCGTAAGATTCTCGGGGAGAACACTTTGAAGCTGGTGCGCTCCGTGGGGGTGGATCTATGAAGGTAGACGTGCATAACCACATCGGATACGATCCCGCTTACGAGATCAAGAGAACCTACAAGGAGCTCCTGAAGGAGATGGACGCGTCGGGCACAGACAGGTGCGTCGTGTTCCCGTTCACCTCACACCCAGACATAGAGGAGCAGAACAAGCTGGTGCAGGAGGCGTTCACCAAGGAGCCTGAGAGGCTAATCGGCTTCTTCACCATGAACCCGAGGAACGAGGCGATGACTGACCTCATGTACGAGTACAAGGAGAAAGGCTTCAGAGGTGTGGTCACAGACCCGAGGTTCGGAGTCGACCACGCCGCCAAGCGGTTCCACGAGCTGGTGGAGTGCGCGCTTGTGCTGGACCTCCCCGTCTGGCTTCACAGCGACGACAAGGACACCATGAGGGTCTACATCCAGCCGCTGGAGGCGATGCTGAGAAAGTACCCGGCTGTAAAGTTCATACTGAGCAGCATGTACTACGACTCCACGGGCATCGCCGCGAGGCACGGAAACGTGCTCCTTGACACCTCCACGTACATGTCAGGCAGCATGACCGCCTCCGTGACGCAACCAGTCGGCACCCACAGGATCATGATGGGCGCGAACACGCCTTACGGGATGCTGCGGAGGGAGATCGAGAAGCTGGAGTACGCAGAGGAGCTCACCGACTTCCAGAGGAAGCTGATCTTCGGCGAGAACGCTAAGAGGCTTTTCAGCCTCTGACCCCTTTTTCTAGTTAAAGACCAGGGACTTTATTATGACTGGGTAGATGTCGCCGCCTGGTAGCGGCGCACCCACGTCGATGAACTCGCCCTCGCTAAGCGATATCTCGTCGATGGACAGTATGTTCTCGATGCCGGTCTCCTTCCTGAGGACGTTGCCCACCGAGTTACCTATGTCGGTGTCGAACACCAGAACCACGGGCGCCTGCCTGTGGAAAGTCACGGTCAACGCCTTCTCCACAGCCTTGGAGAAGGACCTGAGCCTCTCGTAGCTAGGTCCCACGGGGTCGTGGAACGCGAGGGCTAGGGGCTGGGCGTCGTCTAGGAGGTCCAGCCGCCTCAGCGAGTCCGTGATCTGTTTCACGATGTGTTCCTCCGTGGAGCCCCTCTTGTCGATGTGGGGCGTCGCTATGGGTACGTTCCTTATGGGGAGCCTGAACGTCTCAGAGGTGTATGTCGTGTAGCCGCTCACCTTTAGCGTGAAGCCGCTGGCACCGATGACGGTCGCCCTGATCTTCTCAGGGGGCTCAGCCAGGGTCAGCCCCGCAGCCTCCGCCTTCTCACGCACCATCCAGCCGAGCAGGTGCCCGACGTCTCCGTGGGGCTCCGACGTCAACCCGTATATGTACTCTGCGACGCCTCCCGAGAAGCTGTACTGGGTGGGCGTTATGCCCCTCGGGAGAGGCGGTGTAATCATGAGCTCCTGCACCAGCTTGGACGACTCACCCTGCCTCAGCACCTCTACCAGCACCGAAGACATTAGGTCAGCCAAGCCCTGCAGCGTGGACTCCTCGATGACGTCCCCCACAGCCATGTCCTCCCCCAGCTCCCTGAGCAGCCTCTTCCCCGACTTCTCCAGCCTGAACACCCTGTAACCGTCGTCGTAGGCTACGAGGCGTCCGCCGATGTCGAGGGACGCCGTCGCCTTGATCTCGCCGCACTCGATGTAGGAGAGCTTGGTTGTTCCTCCACCTATGTCGCAGTGGACCAAGTTGACGCCGTTCTCCTCCGAGTACTTGACTGCCCCAGAGCCGTGCGCCGACATTATGGACTCGAAGTTGGGTCCAGCGGAGGCGCCGACGAAGCCCCCGGCGTCCGCGGCTATCCTCTCGACGATGAGCGAGGCGTTTGTCTTCCTGCTGGACTCGCCAGTTATTATGACTGCGCCCGTGTCTACGGTGGAGGCGTTCACACCCGCCTTGGCGTACTCCTCCTCGATTATACTGATGACGCCCTCTGTGTCTATCTCCCTGTTCTCGTTCACAAGCGGGGTGAAGTGGACTGCGCTGCGGTACGTCACCTCTCTGTCTGCGAGCTCCAGCTTGTTGCTGGGGCTGAACGGGTCTGTCTCTAGCACCAGCCTCGAGAATATGAGGTGGGTCGTGGTAGTCCCTATGTCGATGCCCACCGAGTTGATGATCTTCCTCTCTACCTGCATCCAGCTACACCGTAATAAAGTTCGTAGAAACTCGCCTTGAAAAGCGTCGACGATCGACTATATTACTGAAGCCTATCTTCATGCCTGTCCCTTTCTCCAGCTACCGTTTCACTATGCCTAACTACCATAAAAATGAGGGGGAGAGGGGCTTACCTGCCCCACTTCTTCCTGAGGACCTTGCCCGAGGTCGCCCCGGTGTGCTCACCCTTCTCTATGGCTACGACGCCGTTCACGAGCACGTACTCGATGCCCCTGGGCTTCCTGCGGGGATCGGTGTCCGTCGACATCACCTTCAGCTTGTCGAGGTCCATCAGGACGACGTCGGCGTAGCTTCCGGGAGTCAGCTTACCCCGTCCCTCCAGCCCGAAGCAGTCAGCGGCACGCGTCGAGGTCTTGTGGACCGCCTCCTCGATGGTGAAAGCCTTGTCCTCCTTCACGAACCTCTGGTATAGTATCGGGAAGGCCGAGAAGGAGAGTATCATGGGCTGCCACCACGGCGGGTACTTGGGCAGGTGGTGGTAGTCGGTCACACCCGTGTCTATGCCCAGCGCAGCCTTGGGGTGCGCCCACAGAATCCTGTTTAAAGGCGCCTCAGGCCTGAAGGGGCCTCCCGGGTACGTGAAGGTGTACCCCACCATGGCGTCCGGGTCCTCCACCAACAAGTCGAACCACACGTCGAAGGCGTCCTTGCCCCGCTCCTCTATGATCTGGTATAGAGTCTTGTTGACGGTGTCCGGGTTCCTGTGGACGAGTATGGTCAGGTTCTCCGCCCAGCTGGGGTTGGTGTTCGGGTTCTGCGCCATCCGCATGAACCACTTCCCCTGCTTTATCGCGTCCAATATCTCCTCCCTGTACTCTGTGAGCCTCAGCCACTTGGCGAACTCCGCGCGGCTGCCCTTCTCCCTCACCCACGGCTCGAAGCTGCCGCACAGGTACTGTGGACCATGGAACTTGCTGTACAGCCCTGCGGGCATAAGGTCGAAGTTCACATCTATGCCCTCGGCGATGGCGTCGTCGAGAACCTGAAGAGTCGCCCGCCTGTTAGCCTCCTCAAGTATCTCAGGGTACCCCTGAGGTGACACGCTCCACCCCGTGAAGAGGTGTGCGATGTTCAGCTTCACACCCGATTTCCGTGCGAGCTCGATTACCTCAAGGATCGCGTCTATCTTAGACTGGGGCTTGTGCCCCGCGCCTACGCCTCTCCTCCGCCCAGTCCTACGTGAGTGGGGGGAGAACACGCCGCCGTACTCCGCCACGATCTTGCAGTGCTCCACAAGCTCGTACTTCTCCGCGAAGACGTCGGTCTCGTAGTCGAGGCCGACCGACATGCCGAAGCAACCAGCGTCCATGGACTCCTTGATGAGGGCACCCATCTCCGCAACCTCCTCGTTCGTGGCTGCTCGTTCACCGTCGTCGCCCATCACGGTCCTCCGCAGCGTGCAGTGCCCCACGAGGGTAGCGATGTTCATGGAGATGTTGCACTTCTCCACCGCCCTGTACCACTCAGCCATTGTGTGCCAGTTGACTGTCCAACCGAACTTCTCCTTCATCAACGCGTTCACCTCCTCACGGGTGAACACGGTGCGCTTAGGATAATACTTGTAGGGCTCGATCTCGACGCTGTACTCGCTGGCGATGCCAGGCAGCGGGATCAGGTCCCCTATGGGTGCGAGGGACAGCCCGCACTGCCCCGCGACCATGGTGGTGACCCCCTGGAACAGGTAGCTCTCGCTCTTCGGGAAGTACTGGATGCCGAAGTCGCCGTGGCTATGCGAGTCGATGAACCCGGGCAGCGCGTAAGCGCCGCCGGCGTCGATGACCCTCGCCGCGTCGCCCTTCACCTCGCCGATGGCGGCGACCTTCTCGCCCTTTATCCCCAGTGAGCCTTTGTACGCCTTTTTGCCGGTTCCGTCAACGATCCTAGCGTTGTTTATGATGACCGAATACTCGTCCAACGTAGTTCACCTCTACCTCACAGCCGTTAAGGATAAAAGTGTGATTCCAAGGAGCAGCGTTTACAGCCTTCTTTCAGACGAGGCTCAAACCAAGGGTCGATACATGTAGAAAGGATTGAAGAAAGAGGGGTTACTTCTTCCACTGGTCGAGAGGCGGAGGCAGGTCGTCGGGTATCGGCGACTTGTAGACGCTGCTGCCCTTCCGTTTCTTAAGCTCGTCCCACGCCGCCTTCCTCAGCTCAGGCTTCGTCAGCAGGTCTACTCCCGTGGCCGCTATCACCTTGGATGCGTAGAAGAGGCTCTTGTGGCCTATGCTCATGCCGCTCATGGCGACGTTCTGCCAGCTGTGCCCCGGCGTCCCCAGCACGTAGGTTGATGTCCCGAACTCCATGGTGGGGGTCTGCCAGCTAACGTCGCTGACGTCCGTCGAGCCGTGGCTCACCTCTCCGTCGTTCCACGCGTCGGGGACGGTGCGGTCAATGAGGACGTCCATGAGCTCCTCCCAGCCCGGGCGCTTGCTCTTCCACAGCGTCGTCCGCTTGTTATCCTCGCTGATGGATTTACTGATCTCCGCTGCGAACCTCATCTCCTCGTCCGTGTACTCGGGGGGCCCGATGGTCCTCATGTTCCCGGCGACGGCGTCGCTGAGGGTCTTGCTGGGTATCTTGTTGTAGATGCCCTTGATGAACTCGACCTTGAGCTCGGTCTCGGTCATCAACGCTGCGCCCTCCGCTATCTTCAGAATCCTGTCGTAGATGGGGTTAAGCTGGTCACGCTGGGGCGCCCTGATGAGGTACCAGCTGCGCGCGTAGTCCGGGACCACGTTGGGCTGGCCGCCTCCCTCCTCGATAACATAGTGGATTCGGGCGTCCTGTATAACGTGCTCCCTGAGGAAGTTGACGCCGATGTTCATCAACTCAACCGCATCCAGGGCGCTGCGACCCATCTCGGGGCTGCCCGCCGCGTGGGCGGTCTTTCCGTAGTAGTGGAACTTTACTGCGTTGTTGGCGTTGCTGCTGCTGAGTCCGCCGACGTTCATGGCGCTGGGGTGGTGGCTCAGGACTGCGTCGACTCCGTCGAAGACGCCTGCCTTCACCATCCAGACCTTTCCGCTGAGCATCTCCTCGGCAGGGCAGCCGAAGAACTTGACGGTGCCCTTGATCCCCGCCGCCTCCATGGCGTACCTGAGGGCGATGGCGCCGCCGAGGCCGCTTGTGCCGTGGATGTTGTGGCCGCAGCCGTGCCCCGGCTCACCCGCCTTTATCGGCTCCTTGTATGGGAGCACCTTCTGGCTGAGCCCGGGGAGGGCGTCGTACTCGCCCATCACGCCGACGACGGGCTTGCCCTTGCCCCAGGTCCCTACGAAGGCTGTGGGGATGCCTGCGACTCCTCGCTCTACCTTGAAGCCGTGTTTCTCAAGCTCGTCTGCGAGGAGCTTCGCCGACTTGAACTCGACGTACCCGAGCTCGGCGTAGCCCCATATCTCGTCGCTCATCTCCGCCAGACGCTTCTGGTTCTTCTCTACCCAGTCTATCGCTACCTTCTTGGCTTTATCAGACATGTCAGAAACAATATGGCTGCATCAACCTATTATTCATTCGATCACGGCTGCGCCGGTTTTGTTTACATGGGAGTTGACCGTCCGCCTCAGGATGATACCTGTGCATTCCTTCATACATCGATAATTATCAATATTTATTGTGTTATGATGATAAATGTTAAATATGTATTTAGTATCCATATGGATGCCTATAAGGAAAAGGCCTGAAGGAATTTAGCCCAGCACGGCAGGTATGAGCCGACCTCTTGAGGCTGCTCCCTCACGTGCTGGGCATCAGTATCCTTCCTTTTTCACCTTTTTTCGACACGCTTCAACACCTAAAGAGAGCGGACCTTAATGCTACACTTTATCCGACTGCATCAGCGCTTGAGGACATACTCCCAAACAGACTGCAGCCTTTTTTCCGAGAAGCATTACAAATAGTTTCATTTATTTGTCGCCGTCCGGCTTGGGGGGGCTGAAACTCAATGACCGGCTGCCTAGATGCCACTGACGTTGGGCCGATCAGCGTACTGCACGTCGACGATGAGCAAGATCAACTGCGGTTCTGTTCACTATTCCTACCCAAACACGATCCATCTCTCCACGTACATTCCACAGACTCCCCGTTGAAGGCACTCGACCTGATCCAAGGCGGAGGCTACGACTGCGTAGTCACCGACTACAGGATGGACGAGATGTCCGGCATCGACCTGGTCGTAGCCATAAGGGAGATGAGCGACATACCAATCATCCTCTACACCGGCCACGGCAGCGAGCAGGTCGCCGAGACGGCGTTCAACGTAGGAGTCGACGACTACATCCGTAAAGAGGTTGACCCGAGCCACTACCATGTGCTCGCACGCAGGGTGAGGCACCACGTCGAAAGGCACTGGGTTGAAAGTCTCTACAGGAGCGTTGCTGAGGACGCGAGGGACGCGCTGAGCATCCTCGTGGGCTCGACTAGAGTGTACGCGAACCAGGCCCTCGCAGAGCTATACGGCGTTGAGGATAAGAGTTGTCTGATAGGTGAAAGCGCGCTTGATAGAGTCAACCCCGGGGATAGAGCTGCAGGGGAGGATAGAATTGTCCGCCGGAAGAGAGGCGATGAGATCTCAGGGTCTTATACGACTAAGATAATTCGGAGGGATGGGGAGGTTAGGGTAGTCGAGACTTCCTCTTCGCGGGTCATGTATAGGGGAAAGGCCGCGAGCCTACACTTCACTAGGGATATAACCGAGCAGGTTGAGATGGAGAGCAGGATCAGGGAGTCCGAGCAGAGGTACAGAAACATGTTCGAGCTCTTCCCCCTCAGCATAGTCACGGCGGACATGAAGGGCTTCATCACCTACGTGAACGACACGTTCACAAAGTATACCGGGTACGGCAAAGAACGCGTCGTCGGGAGACACTTTTCGGAGCTGGACACCATCTACCCACAGGACATGAGCCAGTATACTGAGCTGTTCGCCTCGCCGGTAATCGGCGAGACACCTAGATCCGCGCTCCTAAGGTACAGGCATAAAAACGGTTCCGAGCGTTGGGCCCAGATCTATATATCGTTCATCGAGGCAGAGGGTGAGAGCCAGGGAATCCAAACCATCTTCGTCGACGTCACAGACAAGCTGGCCGCGGAGGAGATGCTCAGAGGCTTCATGGATTCGGCTACGGACGGCTTCGCCCTTCTCGACGAGAACCTCGACTTCATAGACGTGAACCCGCTGTATGTCAGAAGGAGTGGCCTCGACAAGGAGGACATCATAGGGAGTAACTTAACAGAAATCGTCCCCCACCTGAAGGACTCGCCCCGGCTTCAGCAGTACAGGCGCGTAGTCGAGGACGGTACGCCGTTTACAGTAGAAGACGTGCGTATGTCCCAAAGGCATGGGTATCGCAGGCTCAAGGTCAGGGCGTTCAAGGTTGGTAAAGGGCTGGGGGTGATAACCTCAGATGTAACCTACGAGAGGAACTACCTCGACAGGCTCGTGGCTATGCACGAACACGCACTAAAGTTGGGGGAAGCGGAGACCGTTCAGGAAGTATACAACTATACACTCGACGCCATGGAGAGGGTGCTCGGCTTCGACAGGTCCTCGATCATAATGGTCGAGGGAGATAAACTCGTGCAGAAGTTAACCAGAGGCGACTTCCCCAATGGCATCGAGATGCCGGTACACGGGAAAGGGTTGACCGCTAGGGCCGCCAAGGAGAAGAAATCTATCCTAGTTAATGATGTCCGGGAGTCCGAGGATTATATCAGCGTCTCGAATTTAATGGGCGAGAGAACCCTAGAAGGCTACAGCGAGTCGAGGTCAGAGCTGGTGTCACCCATCATCTCAGACGGCGAGGCGATAGGCGTCCTCAACGTCGAGAGCACCAGCCTGAACACCTACAAGAAGGAGGACATGCAGCTCCTAGAGATTCTCGCCTCCCACCTGTCATCGAGCCTCAGAAGGATCGAGAGCAAGACCATGCTTGAGAACCTGAGCAGGAGGCACGTAGACGAGGTGCTTGAGGGAGCCGACCGTGTCGCCAGCACTTTCAGGCATGACCTGCGTAACCCTCTGTCGACCATCAAGAACGCAGTGTACATTCTGGAAAGGGAACCCGACGCCTTAGAGGAGATGCTTCCCATCATAAAGGGGAACGTTGTGAACATGTCCGAGGTACTCAGCGAACTCAGCTTCTTAGCAAAACCAGACCAGCTGGCTAAGACCAGTGTAGATCTTGTGAGACTTATCGACGAGGTCGTCGATGCGACGTTCCTACCGGATAACGTCATGTTGGATGAAGGCTATGGAGGCGGCGCCGTCGAGGCGGAGCTTGACAGAGTGAAGTTCCGGCGTGTCCTGGTGAACCTGATAAAGAACTCCGTCGAGGCTATGCCGGACGGAGGTGTACTCGGGGTCAGCATGGACAAGGTTGACGGCGACGCAGTCATCAAGATATGGGACACCGGCGTCGGCATACCCGAGGAGTTCATGGTACACCTTTTCCAGCCCTTCGCCACCACTAAGCCAACTGGGACGGGGCTCGGCCTCGTGTCATCGAAGCAGATCGTCGAGGCCCACGGTGGCTCCATCTCCGTCGAGTCGAAGCAGGGTGAAGGCACGGCCGTGACCGTGTCCATCCCGCTGTGAAGCGGGTCTGCTAGTTAACCGGAGGTTCGGTGATCGGCTACACGTTGATCCATACTTTTATTCCTGCATCCGCCTAGACAGGTGTCATGACCGTAAAACCGAAGATAACATTGAGGAAGGCGAGGCCTGAGGACAAGGATAAAGTTGTCTGGGTCGAGTCCAAGTCCACACCCGGCCTAAGCTACGTCCCACACGTCTGGGACATGTTCATCGGCGACGAGGAGGGCGACTGGTCAGTCACAGAGATCGAAGGTGAGGTCATCGGCTGTGGTAAATACTCGGTGCTACCCGACGGCTCGGTGTGGCTTGAGACCCTCCGCGTCATCCCTGAGAGGCAGGGCCTCGGCGCCGGTAAACGTCTCTACGAGCACTGGCTGGAGCTGTCGAGGGCGAAAGGTGTCAAGACGATGCGTATGTACACTGGGGTACGGAACGTGGTTAGTAAGGGGCTCGCCGAGAGGTACGGGCTCACCCTCGCCGAGACGTTCCACGGACAGCTCATGAACAGCGACCCCACGTATAAGCACGAGTCCAGCTTCCACCCTGTAACCGACCCGGGTGAGGCGACTGAGCTACTCAAGCCGCTGGGTGAGAAGTGGGGTGGATGGATGGTGATGAACCGCACCTACTACAGGTGGAGCCCGGAGCTCTGCAGGTGGCTCGCCGAGAACGGGATGGTGTACCGCGACCCCGAGACCCTGAGCACTGTCGTCATGGGCGCCCGGTTCATGAAGGAGTATCAGCTACACATCGGGCTCTTCGACGGCGACGCCGCGGCGTGCCTCGGTTTCGCGAAGGCGCAGGCAGCGGCGAGGGGTGTGAAGACCCTCCACTGTCTATACCCTGAGTACTGCACCGAGGTCGAGGAGGCGTTAAAGGACAACGGGTTCAGGATGGAGCCCTCCGACTTCATAGTAATGGAGATACACCTGAGCTAGGCTCAGACACTCTACTTGACGCCGTAAAGCACACCGCTCCCGCCGGCCATGTGCTTCATCCTAAGCGCCAACGGGATGTCGATGAACTCGGCGGCGTCGATGTAGCCCACATCAGCCAGCCCCCAGCCCCGGACGTCGTCGAGGAAGCCCTTATCGTAGAACTGGTCGTTAAACAGGTCTAAGAAGGCATACGCCCCTCCTCGCCTCAGAACCCGCAGAGCCTCCCTGATTAGCGTAATCCTGTCCTCGACGTCTATCGCGTGGAACACGAAGGAGCTGACCACGGCGTCGAACTCGTCGTCCGCGAAGGGGAGGCTCGCCGCGTCCGCCCTCTCGAAGCTGACCCTGCCCGACACTCCCTCTGCGCGGGCGTTATCCTCACACCTCTTCAAAGAGTAGCTCCACGGCTCACCCCAGTAGTCGATCCCCTTCACAGCCGCCTCGGGATACCTCTTAGCCAGCGCTATAGCTACAGGCCCGCTCCCCGTGCCGATGTCGAGGGCTGCCCCCTGCCCATCCCACGGTAGATGGTCAACCACTAAACCCCAGAAACGTCTCTGCACCCCCTTGTCGTTCTTCTCAAGCAGCCAGTATGTGTACGCTAGGTATAGAAAGAAGGCGGCGAGCACAGCGGAGACAAACATGGAGACTCCCTTGATGTGGCGGTTACCCGTCATGAAGGTAACGCAGAACGCGGCGACCGAGAGCACGAGAAAAGTCAGCGCAAACTTCTGCGGCATCCAGTTGCCGTAATCCGTCTTATCCATGCGAGGACATTCAAATGGTAGACGAAGCGATTATGAGTGTTTCGCGTCCTGTCAAAGGGTTCCCAACTTGATGAACAACAATGCAGAGCCATCCTAACACTAAAAAATTTGATATAACCTAAAACAGGTCATGAAAAGTCGTCGAATTCGTGTATATAATGGGTGTAGCACATGCTTCATGTATGTCTGTTTACCTGCCGATTTTATCGGTTCGTAACTGTATGATGAATTTGTTTATCTCATCTATCAGATCAGGATCAGGATACTCTCTCAGTTTACTTCTATCGAAAGCCCGATCCATACGTTCAAACATCTCTGGAATAATGGAATCGAGTTCACCACTGTCAATAAGACCCTGAACTTCAACATTCTCAGCGCCTTGTTTCTTATATTCCAGTACCGTTTTGACCTCGGGAATCTTCCAGTATTTCAGCAAATCAACAATGTTGGGCTGAATTCTTCCAGTCTCTAAAGCATGGGTGCCGGCCATAATTCCCCGGTAAACATAAAGATATTTCTTGTACGTTTTCTTTCCCTGTAAAATGAATTTCTTAAAGTTCTGATATGCCATACCTCGGTAACTATTGTAGAGCCCAATTTTTCCGTAGGTGTTGTTTACCAGTTTGAGAAGGCTTCTATGTTCACCTGTACTATGGACGGGTTTAGCGTTGAATCTTTCTAAAGCATTACAATTGCCCTTGATTGCCAGTTCTGTTTCCTTTTGTATCTCATAGATCACGATATCTGGCTCAAGTTCTAGGATATCACGTGGTTTATTGATACCTAGAAGGTTTTCTGTTCCAGTGAGAAAATATCCTCGCCAGTCTACGTCGCTGTCTTTACTTTCAAACCCGTAAAGATGACTTCCGCTAATCATTAGATTTAACAAGCGTCCATTGAATTCCCGATCAAGTTCGTTTTTAATTTGCGCTATGACTTTTATTTGCTCTTCTAGACTGAATAAACTCATGATGTATAGAAGAGTCTAACAATTATGAAACTTTTTAATTAGTGGCTTAGAAAAACAGCGAGTACTAGGAGCCAGCGCTCACCTAACACTTATCACTGAGCGCGCAGGAGGGTATACCTCAGGTGAGATTATTGGCAAGGGATAGTCTTCCGACCAGTTAAAGGCGAAGATGATTACTCCCAAGTCATTGAAGTCGAAGGACACCTCATCGACTCCATGATCCTATCCAAGATTCTAGACGCGGTAATGGATCAGAGAGGAGAGTTCGAGTTCCTAGAGTTCAATG
>JAFGTA010000005.1 GCA_016934355.1 Candidatus Bathyarchaeota archaeon
ATGCCGGCGTGGAGCGGCGACCACCTCTACTTTACCAGCACATATGACGGCGATGGCTGCCTGTACAGGGTGCACAGAGACGGAGGCGACGTCGAGAAGGTCCTCGGCGGGGTAGACCACAGCGTCGAGTCATTCACCGTGACGGCGGACGGGAAGATGGCCTACACTACGCTGGAGACCACGAAGCCCATAGAGCTCTGGTTCTGGGACGGCGAAAAGTCCAGGCAGATAACCGACCTGAACAAGGACTACTCGAAGAAGACCGGGATCATGCCCCACGAGGAGTTCACATTCACAGCCAGCGCCGGACACAAGGTCCAGGGATGGCTCATGAAGCCCCACGGCTTCGACCCGGCGAAGAAGTACCCCATGGTCCTCCACATCCACGGCGGCCCAAGGGGCGCCTACGGCAACGCGTTCGTGCACGAGTTCCAGGTCCTCGCAGCCCAGGGATGGGCTGTCATGTACGTCAACCCTTGGGGCAGCGGCGGATACAACGAGGAGTACCAGGCGGCCCTCCCCGGCCACTACTTCGAGCAGGACTACGACGACCTCATGAAGGCCGTAGACGTGGTCCTGGAGCGGAACAAGTGGGTGGACGCGAAGAGGCTGGGCGTCACAGGAGGCAGCTACGGCGGCGTCATGTCCAACTGGATAATCACCCACACAGACAGGTTCGCCGCGGCGGTGACCCTCAGGAGCATCACCAACTGGATCACCTTCTACGGCGTCAGCGACATCGGGTGGACCTTCGGCAAGACAGAGATCGGCGGCAACTTCTGGGAGATGGAGGAGGAGTTCATGAAGAGGAGCCCCATCAGGTACGTGGCTAACGTGAAGACGCCCACCATGATCATCCAGAGCGAGGAGGACTACAGGTGCCCCATGGAGCAGGCCGAGCAGCTCTTCGCCGCGTTGAAGGTGCTGGGCGTCGAGACCGAGTTCATCAGGTTCCCCGGAGAGAGCCACGAGCTCAGCCGAAGCGGCAAGCCCAAGCATCGAAGGGAACGCTTGGAGCACATGGTCCGCTGGTTCAAAAAGTACCTCGACTAGGAATACAATTTTTTTATTATTTACAATTTAAAGTATAGATACTGTATATACTCAGTTTATATTTAGTGTATATATAATGTATATGTTGTGTGTATGTATGGTTTTTTGTAATATTTTGATAAATGAATACTGACAGGTATGTCAAAGATAGGACTAAATAACAAATTCGGAATTCTTCTGATAACACTCATACTAGTATCACCTATATACGTCTCTAAGGGGGATGCCCAGTACACTCTCGATGTAAGCGTCAAGGGCTCGGGGACGACTACGCCAGATGCTGGGGCTCACTTGTATGATGAAGGCTCTGATGTCGTCGTCTTTGCGACTCCGGGGACCGATGCATGCTTCAGCCACTGGGAGCTGGACGGCGTGTTCTTCTCGTTGGATAACCCTGCGACAGTTAGCATGGACGCCGACCACTCGTTGACGGCGGTGTTCTACGACTTCACTGATTGGTATAGAACCTATGACGGCGGAGCCAGCGACGCGGGTAACCACGTCATAGTGGATTCCGGCGGCGATATCGTCGTCGTTGGCACCACTGAGATAGGTGGGACGGATAAGACGTTCATAGCAAAGTATGGGTTCGACGGTGATCGAAGCTGGCTCGTACCTCACACAGGTGAATCCGCTGACGAGTTGTACACCCCCGCCGCGGTCGCTGAAGCCGACTCAGGCTACGTCGTAGCCGGCACCTCTACTAGGTACTACGCTGATCTTGACATGTACCAGTTACTGACAGGCACCGCGGGAAACATGGTATCTGACGTCGTGTATCAATATCCGGAGTATGAGCCTTGGGTGTCAACCGTTTATGACCAAATTGTCTCATCCATGAAGAAAACCAGCGACAATCACTACATAACCGTCATGACTTGGATTGAACCTTCTGGCGATAGTCACATTAATCTCCGGAAAACAGATGACCAGGGAAACACCATTTTATATAATTATTATCCGTTTGATCACGATTATACAGAAAAAGGGCTGGATGTCATACAAACAAGCGACGGCGGATACGTCATAGTAGGCAGCACAGATCGCCTCGGCCACGGAGGCGACTTATACCTAATAAAAGTAGATCACGACCTCAACCTACTGTGGAGTAAGAACTACGGCGGAGTAGGCGCCGACCAAGGAAACAGCGTAATCCAGTGCAGCGACGGAGGATTCATCATAACCGGCTACACCACCGCCAAAGACCAAGACCTCTACGTGGTGAAGACCGACTCCAACGGAGACTTCGACTGGGCGGAGAGCTACGGCGGAAGCGGCGAGGACAGCGGGACAGCAATAATACACGCCCATGACTCAGGCTACGTCATCTCGGGGTACACCGAGGTAGACGGCAACCTGGACGTCTACTTCCTAAAAATATCCGAGACAGGCACGGTGCTGGCAGAGTCCCACTACGGCGGCAGCGGCGATGAGAAAGCCGTCAGTGTAGCCGCCGCCAGCGACGGAGGTTACGTGCTGTTCGGGGAGACTTCCTCCCTGGGGTCGACGACCGACGCTTTCCTCCTGAAGCTATCAGGCGCCAGCCTGGAAGTACATGTGAAGGGAGACGGCACGGTCGACCCAGAAGAGGGAACCCATGAATACCCACTCGGATCGCAGGTCAAGGTGACCGCTATGCCGGGAGCCGATGCAAGCTTCAGCCACTGGGAGCTGGACGGAGAATACTACTCAACGGATAACCCGACCACCGTAGACATGGATACGGGCCACATCCTGCTAGCTGTCTTCTGCGGGCCGCTTAACTGGCAGACAACGTTCGGAGGCAATAGCTACGACTGCGGCTATGATGTCGTATACGACGGCGGCTATAGGTACGTGACGGGCATATACTCGGGGCCAGAGTACGAGTGGGATGTGTTCCTGAATAAATACGACTCGGGCGGCGACCTCGTATGGAGTCAAATTCACACGGGCGAGGAAGACGAATGGAACACCGGTATGGAACTCGTGAAACTAGGCGACGGCTTCGCCATAGCAGGCGGCTCAGGCAGCTACACGAACTCAGACTTTTACCTTCTGAGGATGGGTCTCGACGGTTCCAAGAGCTGGGACACCACAGTAGGAGGCGCCGAATATGACGAAGCGGAGGACATGGTGGCCGCCACAGGTGGCGGCTTCGTCCTAACAGGCTTAACCGAGTCCACCGGAGCTGGAGGAATTGATGTCTATCTCGTCAAGATCACTGACGGCGGCAGCGTGCTATGGGAACGCACCTACGGCGGGGCAAATGATGATCGAGGATTTGGGTTAGCTGAGTGCAGTGACGGCGGCTTCATAGTGGCTGGCGTAGCCAACAGATACACACCTGACCAGAAGATATATCTGGTCAAAACGTTCTCCGACGGCACACTTGACTGGGAGACCCAGATCGGTGACTCTGGGTACGAAACCTCAGGAGGCGACATCATCGCCCTAAGCGACGGCTACCTAATAGTGGGCTATATCGCCCCATCGGGCGGCGACAGTGACGTCTACCTAGTCAAAACAGACCTCTCAGGGGTCGTCGAGTGGACGGAAACCTACGGCGGCCCCGACGACGACTGCGGTAACTCGATAACCGCGTTGAGCGGCGGCGGCTACGCCATCGCCGGATTCACGTATACGGGAAGCGACATGGACACCTACGTCATAATCGTAGACAGCGAAGGTGACATCTTAGCTTCGGCAACCTACGGCGGCACTGGCAATGAGAACGCCTCCGAGATAGCCGAGACCGAGGACGGGTACGTCGTCACGACCTACACCAAGTCCTTCAGCTCCTCCTTCGATGTCTACGTGCTTGACATCCCCACGTTATACGAGGAGGAAGAGCTGATCATAACAGTAGAGGGCTCAGGCACCACCGATCCTCCATCCGGCGTATACAGTTACCCATCGGGCTTCACAGTAACGGTCCAAGCCAGCCCTGAAGCGGGATGGGGGCTAAGCCACTGGGAAGTGGACGGCGTACCCATGGGTACGGCCCCATCCAAGGAACTGACCCTCGACGGTCCACACACGCTGACAGCGGTGTACGCCCAATCCCCCCTCCTCACGATAGAGGTGCAGGGACAGGGGACCACAAGCTGGCCCCCTTTCGTCTACAGCTTCGCTAACTACCCACCCAATCCATGGGTCCCCGTGGACTCCACGCCAGACGACTGCTGGGAGTTCAGCCACTGGATACTGGACGGCTTAGACGACGGAACCGACTCCGCCACAGGCGTGACCATGGACATGGACCACACACTCATAGCCGTGTTCACCCCATACCCCGAGCTGACGATTCAGGTGCAGGGACACGGGACAACAAGCCCCCCGCCCGGGATGTACGCCTACCCTTCAGGGTCAAGCGTGATACTTGGGGCGTCAGCCTCCCACGACTACAGGTTCTCATACTGGGCGGTCGACGGCGTAAGATCGGGTACTGACGCCTCTCTTAACATCATAATGGACGCAGACCATGTCGCGACAGCCGTGTTCAACAGAGTGAGAGAAAGAAAACCAAAGCCCCTACCCGAACCCGCAATCGAAGACATGACCCCACTCGAAGCAGCGGAGTATCTCAGCGGTAAGACGCCGAAGAAAGCGGCGTCGATGCTGACCACCCTCGACCCCCAACGAGAAGCAAGGATCATGGAGGAGATGGACCCTGGGTTCGCACTCACAGTCCTCACCGAGATGAACCCCTCGACAGCGGAGAAGACGCTCCTCAACTGCAGCGCAGCGGGAGGCATCCTCGAAGAGGCAGTAGACGCAAACGAGACCGAGAGAATCACTCAGATGCTCCTAGAGTTCAATCAGACCAGCTCCGCCTCCCTAATGTTGAGCATGAACCCGGAATACGGGGCATCGCTGGTCGAGACAATAGCCGAGGCAGACATGACCGGGTGCGCCGAGATAGTGGAGGCGGCGGTCAAACTCAGGGCGGAGTCGTTGACAGACGAGAGACGCAGAGAGATCACCGAACAGCTAACCAAGGTAATCGAGTCCAGTGACACAGGGCTACTCGCCGACATATTCCTGGAGATAGCGAGACTCCCCGAGACGCCGTCCACCGTCGCGGAGCTTTTCACGCTGATGCCCGTAGACCAAGCCACCGAGATACTCTGCAAGTGGATAACCGATGGCGCCCTCAACGAGACCTGCGCTGTCATGAAGTGCATGAACATGAGCTGCCTTAACGACGTTTACACACTCCTCACGGTGGAGGAGCGATCAGCCATATATCCCTTCATGGACTCTGAGACGGTTCGCTGCATAGACAGAGCCCTCCTACCGCTGCCAGACCTCGCCATAGATGAGACGACGATCCAGCGGACATCCCCCCTACACTACTCGGTACATATCTCGGTCATCAACAGTGGCAACACTTGCTCAGGTGAGTCAACGGTGACTCTGGAGAGCGAGTCCATGAAAACCACGGCTACCGTTCCGCCGTTAGAGACAAACGAGAGACAGACGGTAGAACTGGACTGGAGCCCCGACTCGGTGGGTGACTACACTTTGACTCTGGTAGTCATCCAAGATGGCGAGGAGATCGAGTACGACGACAACGCCGAGTCCCTCAGCCACAGCGTCACGCTACCCGACCTCTACATAGAGACAGGGCAACTAGCGGAGTGCGAGGCATTAGTAGAGAAAACCATAGAGGTCAAGGTGACGTCCGCCTACGAGCCCATAGACCACACAGCCGTGTGGTTCCTCGTCGAAGGCGAAAAACAGTCGGAGACCCCGATAAACATGCTGGGCGAAGGCGAAATTACGACCCTCACCTTCAGGTGGACACCCCCCGAGAAGGGAGACTATGCCCTCGAATTCATGGTCGACCCCGGAGACGAGGTGACGGAGACCATGGAGTCGAACAACGTCGCAAAGTTAACGGCGCACGTGACGCCGAACAAGAACAGCCAGATGATCACCTACGCGACTGTGGTAGCGGCGTTGCTCGCCTTAGCCGTGGCGGCATACATACTGCATCATAGAGGAACGATCTAACAAGCCCCAGACCCACCTTTTTTTTCACCAGAAGCTGTCAAAATTTTCATGTCCCTAAGTGGATGCCGGTGGCTATTCCTCTGGTCTGGGCACCGGCTCTTCTCGGGGCGCCTCGCCGTCTTCCATGTCTCCCTCGATGTGGTCCTTGGCGACCATCGGTGACACTATGGAGTTGTAGAGTATCGATATCAACACGATGGGGATGCACAGCGTCGTAAAGAGGTTAGGGTCCGCGAACAGCAGGCCTCCGGGGTCGTACCTGGAGGGCAACTGACTCAGCACCAGCGTCCCCGCCCCCTGGATGTAGATCACCCGGGTGATGAACAGCTCCTCGTCGCCGAGACTCAGCGCCGTGCCCACCACCGTGACCACCATGAACCGGACGACGATTATCAGAGCCGACACGACCAGGCTGACCTCCAGGTTCGTGAAGGTGGGGCTCATGATCAGGCCGAGGTACACGAAGAAAAGCGACTTCATCAGGAAAGTCAGCTCATCGTGATAGTCCCTGAGCCTCTTCCTGTCCACCCTGGCCCGCCTGCCCCAACCCAGCGCCTTTGTGACGTACCCGTAGTTCATTAGCACGAAGCCTACGATGAACACCGCGATGGGTCCGCCCCCGCCGCCTCCCACGTACTCAGCTAAGACGAAGACGGGGAACAGCAGCGCGATGGTCATCATGTAGTTCAGAGGTCTGTCCCTGAGCCGGGAAAGCAGCTCCCCCCAGACGAGGCCGAAGAAAAGGCCGATCGCGACCGAGGATACCAGCAGGACGAGCACGTTTCTGACGGCGTTCACAGGCGTCCCGGCGGAGTCGATGACCTCGATGAGTGCCAGCACCCCGACGACTCTGATAGGGTCTCCTATCGCCGACTCCAGCTGCAGGAGAACGCCGGCCTCTCCCATGTCCTTGAATCCGCTTCTCACGGCGGTGAGGAGGCTGCTCACCGAGACCCCGCTCATGCCCCCCACCATCGCCCCCAGTAGCAGCCCCTCGAGGACGCCGAACACATCAGGATACATGAAGTGCAGGAGGCCGCCGGTGGCCAATGTGATTGAGAGGAAGCTGACGGCGGCTAGGCTGAACGCCTTCCCTGCGTGCCCCATGAGCTGCTGCGCGTTTATCGACACTCCCGTGCTGAAGCTAAACATGGTGAGGGTGACGAGGAGCATTAGGTCGAAGATGCCCCCGTACAGGCTCTCGTCTACTAGGTGGAGCGCGGGCCCTATGAGCATCCCGAAGCCGAGGAGCCAGACGATGTCGGGTATCCTGGTCCTGTGGTATATAGCGCCCGCGACGTATGCGAGGAACAGGGTCGTGGAGATGAGTAGAAGTATCTGCTCGGCGTTGATCAATTAACTTACCTTCATCAACATGTAAGCGACGGTTAACCCATTTTTACCTGTCTGTAGCCTACGGGGTGTGGCTGCCCCTAAAAAAGTTTCCAAGACGCCTTCTCTCCGTGATTTTCTCCCTCGGGCGGCCCTGTTTCGCTGTATAAACTTTAATATTAGCGTATTTTCACGATAAAACTCGGAAAAAGTGTTATAAGTTAAGAAAATTACTAGTCATAGGGGCCGTGGTAAACAAACACATGAAGGTTTAAATACAATGAACCTTCCTATGCCCCGTCAGGTGACAACATAAATGCCATTAACAGTTGACACGTCAGGTGAAGGACTAGCAATGGTCCTGAAGGACTACCAAGAGGTAGCCCTCCGGTACCTCTGGCGTCTAGACGGCGACGGCGCAAGCAGCCGAGACGTCTGGGTGCAGGTAAACGAGGATCTACGGGGAAAGAGAACCATAAGCAGAGCGTCGATAATCAACTTCCTGAACTCCATGGTAGACGAGGGTGTGCTTAGCTACACGGAGACGACCGGGAAGGGAGGACACAGAAGAATCTACGCGGCCAAGTTCAACGAAGCCGAGTTCAAGGAGTACATCGCCAAGGTGGTCCTTGGCAACCTTCTGAGAGACTTCCCCGCGGAAACACGTAAGGCACTCCAGCAAGTCAAGTAACCACCTTTCTTTATCGGTTTTATTTTTTTTATAATAAATGGGGTAGTGGGCACTATCTCCGTAGGACAGCTCCAGCACGGGCGCCTGTGTGCTCCCTATTCCTCAGTGTGACAACGCCATTCACCACGAGGTGCTCGATCCCCTCCGGGTACAGCTTAGTCGCCTCGGCGGGCACATAATCCGCCCTGTCGATGACCGTGTCAGGGTTGAATACGGTTACGTCGGCGCACATCCCCGGCACGAGGAGGCCGCGGTCTCTGAGCCCCAGTATGGAGGCTGGGAGGCTCGTCATCTTACGTATGGCCTCGGCGAGGCTGACTACGCCCTTCTCCCGGCTGTACCTGCCGAGAACCCGTGGGAATGTGCCGTAGTACCTCGGGTGGGGCGCCGGGGCTACCTTGCTGAGTATGCCTGTCGGGCTGTGGACGCTGCCGTCGGTGCCCACTGCGACCCACGGCTGCCTCATGATGTGCTCAATGTTCTCCTCGGTCTGGTTGAAGTTTACTAGGCTGAACCCTCCCTTTGCCCTGCCCTCCACGACGCTCCTGAGGTGGTCTCTGAGCAGATCGATTGAGCATTCGAGGGGGTCGACGCCCCTGTCCGCCGCGACCTCTGCGATGTTCTTTCCTACGAGGGACTCGTCCAGAGGGTAGCTGCTTATGAGCGCCGCCTCTGGGCCGCCCCTGTCCTCCATGGCCTCGGCGAGCCCCGCCTTGATCCTCTCCGTGGTCTCGGGGTCGCTGAGCCGCTTCACCAGTTCCTCGTTTCCGCCCTCGTTAGCCCACTTGGGTATCCAGGCGCCGAGGCCGGTGCCGCTGGCCCTGTACGGGTACTGGTCGGCCGTCACCTCGACGCCCTCCATCCGAGCCTTCTCAACCATCTCGACGAGGCGGGGGCAGACACCCCAGAACCGTTTGCTGAGCACCTTGAAGTGGCTGATGTTGACGGGCATCCCAGCGTCCCTGCCGATGCGTATGATCTCCTCTACGGCGCCCACGGGGTCTCCGCGGTCCCCCTCGTCCCTGATGTGGCTCGTATAGAAGCCCCCGTACTTGGCGGCGACCTTCGAAACCTCGATGACCTCCTCTGTGGTGGCGTAGCTCTGGGGGTCGTACCTGAGTCCCGTCGTGATGCCCCGGCACCCGGCCTCCATGGCCTTGGCTACCTCAGCCTTCATGGCTTCAAGCTCCGCGGCTGTGGGGGCCCGCATGTCCATGCCCATCACGTACCGGCGTATTGTGCCGAACCCGACTAGGGGCGCCACGTTTATCGCGAGTCCACCTTCCTCTAGGCGACTAATGTACTCCTCTATGGTGCTCCAGTCCACGTCTATCCCCGCCTCCGCGAGGGAGGGGGTGAACCGGCGTATCTCGTCCCTCATCGCCTCGTTGAGGGGCGCGGCGCCGCTGCCG
Organism: Candidatus Bathyarchaeota archaeon; assembly: GCA_016934355.1. The sequence goes on from JAFGTA010000005.1 coordinate 9,487, forward strand.
CAGCTGGGGAACACCGTGGTGCTAACTCCCATGTGGACCTTGCTGTCGGCGCCCCGGTTCACAAGGATGGGGTAGTCGCTGTGGTCGTGGAGGTCTATGAAGCCGGGGGACACGGCGAGCCCAGCGGCGTCTATGGCCTCCTCCGCGTCTCCGCGTACTCTTCCCACCTCAACGATCTTGCCGTCCTTCACGGCTACGTCTGCCCTGAACCACGGGTTGCCCGCACCTGTGAACACCTTTCCGTTCTTGATGACTAGGTCGAACATATTACATCGGATACATGATCCTCGACATGTTTTATAGCACTTCGGCGCCGATAGGGGTGTGAACCGTTTTGACCAAGCTAACCGAGCCTAAGAAGACGGCGTTCAAGTGGATAGCTGACAACGAGGAGCGCATCAGCGACTTCCACCAGCGCATCTGGAACTACGCCGAGACCAGCTTCAGGGAGTACAAGTCGGTTAAAGCCTTCGCCGAGTTCCACAGGGACGAGGGCTTCGACGTCGAGGTAGGCGTCGCCGGGATGCCCACCGCCTACATAGCCACGTGGGGTGAGGGAAAGCCCGTCATCAGCACCTACACCGAGTACGACGCCGTTCCGGGGAGGTGGCAGGACCCGGTACCATACAAATCAGCGGCGAACCCGTACAGGGCTGGGCACACGGACCCCCACAGCGCCCTCGGCACGGGTGCCCTCGCCGGCGCCGTGGCTGTGAAGCACGCCATGGAGGAACACAACATCAGTGGCACGTTGAAGGTGTTCGGCACGCCGGCGGAGAAGGTGTGCGCCAAGAGCTGGTTCGCCTCCAAGGGATTGTTCGACGGTCTCGACGCCATGGTGGGGTGGCACCCGCGGGACAGCACCACCGTGATGTACGAGACCCAGTGGGGCAGCTACTGGAACGCCGCGTTCATCTTCGAGTGTGATGAACCCGAGAAGTGGATGGCATACGCCGATGATCTTCCGCGGAACGCACGGTGCCCCGGGGCGCTGGACGCGGTGGCGCTGATGTACACCACCACAAAGTACACGAAGGAGGCGATGCTGCCTCGCACCGGCCTCTGGACGATAAACGAGGCCGTGATGGCGGCGGGGCAGGCGACGGCGGACAACATGCCGCCCCGGCTCGGGATCATCCAGTACGCGTTCAGGAGCCCGAGCCTCACCCAGCAGGAGCAGATAGCCAAGGTGCTCATGAGCAACGCGGAGCACGTCGCCGAGGCCACCGGCTGCAGGCTCACCGTCAGGTGGGTCACCAAGCAGAGGACGGGGCTCTTCAACAAAGCATTGGCTGACCTGGCGTACGAGAACCTTGAGCTCGTGGGTCCACCCAAGTTCACGGACGGCGACAAGCGGAAGGCCAACGAGATACTGGTGAACCTTGGCTACCCGCCGCAGGAGAACCCGTTCAACGAGAAGCTAACCACGCCCCAGGAGTGGGAGAGGATGTGGCGCAGCGTCATCCCGAGCCACCAGCGGAAGTTCGGGAGCGACGACTACGTGGAGTTCCAGTGGCACTGCCCAGGCGTCTGGATACAGGTCTACAGGCCGAGGCTGAGGGTGCCCGGCGAGAGGCTACCCACATGGCCCCATGTGGCGCTGGGCGGCATGAGAGGCCCAATAGACCGCACCATAGCCACCGCGGGGAAGGCCATAAGCGGCACCATCCTCGACCTCTATACGGACGACACGAGGCTCAGGACATGCAAGGACGAGTGGAGGCGGCGCATCGCCGAGGAGCACGAACCACCTCAGCTAGATCCAGCTTGGAACCCACCAATCGACCTGCCTTGGCCAGAGTACGTGGTGACGGAACGAGGCCACGACTGGCACATCCCGACGCCCGGGAAGTAGCCATAGACCTTCCTTTCTCCCTTTTTCTTATTATTATGCTCGCGTGTTTTTTATTATCTTTATAGGATACTTCTTCTCGTAGCTGAATGTGCCGCGACTAGCTTCTGAGATGCAGGTCGGAAAGACTCAAATTCATTTAATCTTCTTTGGGGCTTCTCCGCCTTCCTCAACAACAGCGAAGACAGTGAATCACTATTATTTTTATCTACATTGGGTAATCAGTATATCTCAGAGAAGAATTTAGATTAACTCGTTGAATTGTTCCCGTGACAGGTTTGCCTGCCTGAGTATCGATTTAAATGTTCCCCTAGCCAGCTCCCTATGGTTGGGGACTATGACGATCAATGTCCGCTCATTCGTTTTCTTCAACCTGATGTGGCTTCCCTTCCTGCCCACTACGATGAACCCGGCTCTGCTCAAGGCTTTGACGACATCCCGCCCTGAGACCACGGGGAGAGCCAGCTAATCCACCTCGATCAAGGTGACCATTGGCTTAAAATCGGGGGACTCGTACTCAGCGTCCTCGTCCTCAAGATACAGCGATACGGCTTCTTTCAGGTTAATTAGGGCATCCTCGATGGATTCTCCCTGACTCGCGATGTCAAGCTCAGGGCAGAGAGCCACGTATAACCCGTCTTCCTTATTGATCACAGAAGAGAACTGGCGAGTCATCATTACAAATTAAAGATGTGTCGAATATAGACTTGGCGTTTAGTGTGCAACCAGAAAATCATCTGTGCCCTGAGAGATTATCCAAGGCAGTTAATACCATGTCCACTTAGATACATAAAATTTTAAAATTATCCAGTTAGATACTTTTCTTCTGCACGTAATAAAATTGAAAATAACAGGAAAAGAGAAAAAATAACCCGAATTAAAATACGCTCCCTTTTCGGTGGTGGGAATAAATTATAACTCTTCAAAGGTGCCGGTTCTCACCTAATCAATACGTCTCGGGCTCTGTCCCCGGTATCCGCGTGAAGTAACGCGTGTTCCTGGTCAGCACCTCGCTGCAGCCTCTCTGTACCCCTATGCACGCCGTGAAAACGTCCATCGCGTCTATGGGCTCCCCGCCCCTGTAGAGCTCGGCCATAACCCTGGCCGATGCCTTGGCGCCGTCCTCGCCTAGAGGTAGCACCTCAAGCCGCTCTACCAGCCTCTCCGCCTCAGCGGCTCTCCTCGCCGAGTCACCGGCGGCGTTGTAGACCCCGAAGAACAGCTCGTAGACGTTTACTGAGGTCGTCGCGGCTCCCTTAAGCTCCCTGGCTGCCTCAACGGCGCCGGGGTCGCCGCGTAGCAGGTCCACGAGGAAGCAGGTGTCAAGAAGCTTCAACGCGGCGTCTCACCGCCTCGTTTAACGCAGCCCTCGCCTCTGACCTGCCATTCCTTATGGCCTTGTACTCGTCCTCAGGGATACCCGACCACAGGCCGGCGCACTCGACGAGACTCTCTCTCGGCGAGCCTCCGCACTGCGTCCGAGAAGCTTTCCCCATCTAGCCTCAGCTTGGACAGCATCTCGTACGCCTCCTCCGTCAGGGAAATGTTCTTCGATGGCACACATACACATATGAGTACACATAGCTAAAGGTGGCGGACACCAACAACGCCCCCACCACATACCAGCCACAGGCGAGCAAAGGGAAAGAAGCACACCGAAAAAACGCTTATAGTAAGTAATTCGAGGGTTGTAACCACTTTATAGAATAATTCACTTATTGGTCAATTAAATCCGATGTGCGCACATTTGTGGAATAAAATAGTTTGAATTTACTTCTCAAAGTCAATTTAAGAATTTTGAATCAATAGTGAAGTGATGATAAAATCATCGATTCGTTAGCTGTTAACTGGATTATCTACTTCTCTCGTTCAAACAGCAGATAATGATTGGCCATTGTTGGAGTACCTACAACCTGATACGTGTGCAGACTCCAACCCTCCTTTTCATGACTCTCTACAACCTCACCAATTTGTTTATGATGCCCTACTTGAACACAAATCCACTCTCTCAACTTTGTCACCCATTATGATGGTTACAGAGAGCTGTTTATAACAATTAATCATATTTTCTCTTGGATCTACAGTAAATATTCTGACAATCAAGATGCATCATCTTCCAGAATAAAGAAGAGAGGATAAAATTATTGGATAGAATTATTCCATGTATGCCTGAGCTTCTGCCCAATCTTGCCCAAATAATCTCGTTGCCTTGTGATTCTCAACATCCATAACATCCAGGGAAAACACGTCTTTGAAAGAAGGCATGAATATCATAGTGAAACTGACTTTGATCAACTCTATCCTACTTGTAACACTATTAATCGACCTACACAGCAACACAGTGCACAGCCCTAACGAATAAGCTGAAAGCCCAATAATTTTAATGGCATTCAAATAACCCATACAATATAACAAACTAGAAAGAGACTAAACCATCAAAGAAATATAAGAAAAAAATATGAAAACCATCTAAACAACAGCTAAACAGCGTTAAAAGAGAGCCCCGGAAAAAACGCTTATCGTAAGTAGCACACTATAAGGGAAATGCCAACTCGTCGCCGAAAAAACGCTTATAACAAGTAACCAATTATAAGGAAAAACCCTAGTCGTCGAACCTCAGAGCCTCCCCCGCGCCTCCATGAACGCGTCGATCTCCCCGTAGCCGATCACGTAAGACGGGAAGAACCTGAACATGTCCAAGGCACCATGCCAGTCCATAAGGAAACTCGCCTCGAACAGCCTATCTAGTAGCCAGACTGGAGGCCCAGGTAGGACGTGCCCTGCGAGCCCCACACTGCGCACCCCTCGCGAGCACTGTGTCCCTCATGGATAGAGTCTTCCATACGCGCATCTTCCATGGCTCCCTACCAAACCTGGTTTCAATCAATCCTTAAGGTTTCACGGAGAACCTTGAGCCGCCTATAAATCCACAGTGCTTAAACCAGTGTTAACCATTTTTAAGGCATGGGCAATCCGTCCTTCGACGACGTCAAAGAGAGCATCGAGTACAGGCTCGAACAGATCTACGAGTTGCTCGGCGAGCTAGAGTTCGACTTGAATAAATGCACGGCAAGGGAGCTCTACGACTACATGACGGGCGAGACGTTCACAGGAGACAAGACAACCCTACGAGACGTCATCGGCAGCGAGTACCTGCTGCTCCACGAGGTAGTGGAGATGAGTGAGCTCAAGCGCCTCGGAGTAGAGATCACAGTCAGGACCCTCGTGGAGTCGCCGAAGGAGAAGATATACGAGGCACACCTGAACGCCATGGGCTTCGAGCTGGACTACGCGCTCCTTCTCGAGGACTACTACTGGCTGAAGCACAGGCTCGGCCACCACGAGAAAGTGGTGAACGACGACCCCTGGATACCCGACGCGCTGAAGCCCAGGGCGCGGGAGCTGCTCGACAGCTTCACCGAGTACATGCAGTACTAGCCCTGTTCTAACGTCTTGAACACCTGTTCTATTTGATGGGTATATTAACATCCGGAGCCTCTCAATGCGTGACTGAATATGAACAAGTCACAGCAACTATACGCGGTGACCGCCATATGCCTAAGCATAATCATGGCGGGCGCCATAATCGCATACAGGCCCGGCGTAGTCGCGCCAGTCGAGACCACCACAGGCTCGACCGACCTCAGGTACCCGGGCGGCGTCGGCACCAGCATGGGCATCGAGGCCGTCACATACGCTGATGAGAATGGCCAGGCTAAGACCATCAGCCTATCGGGCTCGGGAAGCGCAGCGGCGCAGGCCGATCAGGCCAGTGTCAGCATGGGCGTCGAGGTAACCGACGAGTCCGCCGCGGACGCCATCGGCGAGAACGCGGCCCTCATGTCGGCGGTGATCGAGGCCGTCAAGGCTCAGGGCGTCTCCGAGGACGACATCTACACGACCTCATACAGCGTCTACGCCCAGTACGACTGGACGGAGAAGGGACGCGAGTTCGAGGGGTACACCGTCACCAACCTGGTGAGGGTTACCGTCAAGGACCTTGACAAGGTGGGTGACGTCATCGACGCGGCCGGCGCGGCGGGTGCCAACAGGATGGACGGCATCAGCTTCGAGCTGAGCGCCGCAAAGCGCGAGGAGCTTAAGACGAACGCCTACGTGGCGGCTCTGCAGGACGCGGAGGGCAAGGCCGAGCTCATAACCGAGACTCTGGGCCTCACCATCACGGGCGTACAGTCGGTTTCCGAGAGCAGCTACGTCCCGGCGAGGACCTACCAGGCAGCCGAGATGAGCTATGCCATGGAGGACGGCGGCTATGCGCCGACCCCGATTGTGAGCGGCGAGCTGACGGTCAGTGTGAGCGTCTACATCGTCTACCTCTTCGAGTAGAACCCCTAAAACCCTATTTTTCCGTTTTTTCTTTATTTACTCTATAACCTCGCTTCATAGACGGGCTACGTATAGCTGGAACGTAACTGTAACAGGTTGACACGAATATTTAGATGAAGTTTATGTCCACTGTTCATAATCATTAAAAAAAGAGCCGGGAACCGGTAAGGTGCACAGAGGTGCCAAAAAAATGGAAAGCAGAAGAAAAGCAGTGGCGCCTGTCATCGCCACGGTCATACTCTTGGCGTTGACGCTGACCGTAGCCTTCGGCGAGACGTTCCTCGAGATCGGGTCCATGAGGCAGGGAAGCCTCGTCCCCATGGCCTACGCGACCGAGGAGAGCCTCACCAAGCAGGTGGGTGAAGAGGTCCACTTCAAGGTCAAGGTGAAGAACACCGGCAACGCTGAGACCGGCTACATCGTGGTGGCCAAGTGGAGCGTTCACGGCGAGGGCGCGTGGGAGACGGCGTGCGTCGAGGACATTTGGCTGGGGTCTGACCAGTACGAGCACATGGAGCTCGGCTGCATTGAGGTCACCGAGGACATGGCGGGCGACTACTTTGACGTCAAGTTCATGCTCTACGAGTACGAGTCTGAGCAGATCCTCGACGAGGTAACTCTGGAGATGGCTTGGTACGTGGAGGAGCCCATAGTGGCGGGCTCCCTCATAGACTACTGGGTGTACTAACCCACTTTTTCTATCGGAGCCGGGTAAACATTAAACTCGCCGCGACCAGTGTTATACCATGTACGGGATAGACTCTGTGACGCCGTCGGTGTGCGGCCTCATGGGCGTGGCTCCGCCGAGGGGCTCCACGGCGCAGCCTATAAAGGAGCTGCTCGCGGCGGGTAAGAAGGCCCTGGATGGCAGACCGGCTGAGAAGGCGCTTCTGTACGCCCCCGACGCCATGGGCGAATGGCTGTTCCAGAGGCACCGAGACGAGTTCGGGCACGTCCTTGAGGCGGCGCCCATCCAGGTACAGATGCGGTCCATGACTCCGAGCAAGACGCCCGTCTGCTATGGCAGCATGTTCACGGGTCTTAAGCCTGAGGGGCACGGCATCAGGCAGTACGAGAAGCGTGTGCTGAGCTGCGACACCATGTTCGACGCGCTGAGCAGGGCGGGCAAGAGTGTCGCCATCGTCGCGGTGAAGGGTTCAAGCATCGATCTCATCTTCAGGGGGCGGCCCATCGACTACTACACCGAGGAGTACGACCCCGAGGTAGAGGAACGCGTACTGGCGCTGCTTGGGGAGGGGAGCCACGACCTCATCCTTGCCTATCATCAGGGGTACGATGACAGGATGCACGGGTCCACGCCCACAAGCCCGGAGGCCATCGAGGCTTTCAGGGGGCACCTGGAGACCATCAGGCGGTTCTCGGAGTCATTCGAGAGGAGCTGGGGCGGGAGAGACAGGGTCATCGCGTTCCTGCCTGACCACGGGACCCACGTGGACCCCGATACTGGTAAGGGTACCCACGGCTCCGAGATGCCCGAGGACATGGAGGTCAGGCATTTCTGGGGCATCCGGGCTAGGTAACAAGCCTTTTCTGTTGTTTGTTATTGTTTTTTCAGCACCATTCAACCGAAATGTTAAAAAGACCTTACGTTAAGTATTTCTAACGTTAGAAATAGTTTACATGGTGAAGCGTGGATGATGTTCGAAGACCCTGAAACAAGAAACAAGAGATGGATGCTAATCGGAGCAGGCACCGTGATAGGCGCCGCGCTAGGATTCATGATCGGGAGACTCCCTGCGGGCGTCTTCATCGGGTACATGGCTGGATTAGTCGTCGGCGTGGTGAAGTACGGTAACCCTCAGCCCACCACGCCGGAGCAGAGGAAGACCATGCGGCTGGTTTCGTGGAGCCTCAGCGCCTCCGTCATCATGGGCGCCCTCGTGTACAGCCGCTTCTCGGGTGACTACCTGTCAGGTGTCGGCGGAGGCATCGGGCTGATATTTAGCGTGGGGCTCGGCTTCGGCACCCTCTACGACGAGAGACTCGGCAACATATTCAGCAAGGCGGCGAGGAACTCGTTCGTGGTCCTCGTGGCGGCGATGAGCGTCGTGGGCTTCATGGACGAGGCCATGTGG
>JAFGTA010000052.1 GCA_016934355.1 Candidatus Bathyarchaeota archaeon
CCTGGCTTGACCAGCCGCCACCTATGAACACGTTTACGTCCATGGATTTGAAGCCCTGGACCTTCTCTAGGTGGACCGCGGCCTGACCAGTCGCGTCGTCGATGAGGTATTCGAAGTCGATGTCGTATCCTAGTTTTGTACAGTAAGCGTTGTAGTCGGGTACCATCATCTCCTCGATGTGAGGTACCGCAGTCTCTAGACCCGTTGTCTGAGAGGCGACGTAGCCAATCTGGATGGTCATCCCGTCTAGCGGGATCTTCTCGACCGTCTCAGTGATTACTTCACCTGGAGCCGTCTCCTTCGGTGCGGCGAAATAGCCGACGCCCCCTCCGACAATGAGTCCTACGACAAGTAGCACGATAGCTAGAGTGTTACCTTTCATTTCCAATTTCTTGCTTCACCTTATGGTTTGTCGCAAAGAGTATTTTCACTCTTTACACTATATAAGACTTTTACATGCACTTATTTAGAAAAACTGAAGATTAAGGCTTAGACAAGTTTAAACCGTTATATATCGGTTAATTTAGCCAAATGACTCTTTTTTTAGCCGTGTTTCGCGAACCGTACCCTTGATTCATGAAAAGTATTATTAGTCCATATCGAGACAACGGATACGGGTTAAAACATGCTAATCCCAGCAATATGGTTGGCAGCGCTAGTATTCGCTAGCGAGCTAACGCTGCTTAGTATCGGATTCACACTGACATACCTGACGGCGAAGATACCCAACTTCGCACACGGAACATACGCGGGCGTAGGCATCTACGTGAGCTACACTTTCGCCAAGATCTGGGGACTGAGCCCTTACCTAGGGTTCCCTGTCGCCTTTCTTCTCGGCGGATTGTTCAGCGTCATCATATACAAGCTAGTCATCGGAGTACTCCAGAACCTAGGAGGCGGAGCCATCGTTCTGACAATCTCAACGCTGGCCATTCAGATCTTCTTAACAGCGCTCATCCAGATCTACGCCTACTGGCTGAGAGACAGGTACCACACATACGCGATGGCCTTCCTGTTGAAGGAGTATGACTTTAGATTCGCTGATTTCCCAGGAATATTCCTGGTCTCGTTAGGGCTCACGGTAGCGAGCGTCATAACACTGCACTACATGCTAACGAAAACAAAGATAGGCGTCGCAATGAGGGCGACGGCTGAAGACCCCGAACTCGCATCGGTTCTTGGCATCAACATCAACCAGATACAGCTATTCAGTTGGTTCCTCACTGGAGGAATGGCGTGTCTCGCAGGGGCTATGATCCCCATGTGGTTCCAGAGCACCCCGCAGTCCGGCGCCATGATCATCACGAGCATCATGGCCGGTAGTCTGCTAGGAGGCTTTGACAGCGTCTACGGCGCGGTCGTCGGCGGAGCCATAGTAGGAATGAGCGAGATAATGTTGACGACTTGGGGACAGGCGCTTATCGGAGTCTGGGTAGGCGAGTATAGGCCACTTGTGCCTATGATCTTCCTTGTGGCTGTTCTGCTCATCGAGCCGGAGGGTCTGCAGGGAGGCTGGAAGAGGTTCAGGTCCAGCGAGATGGGGGAGAATCTCCTCAAATCGGTTGGACTCCTGAAGGAGGACGCATAGAATGCTACAAGAAGTTGCACTACGACTATTGACGAGTGGTGTCGCGGTCTCAGGGACCTCGAGGCTCATCGTCGACATCGCCATGTATTTCGGTCTCTTCGTCATCGTAGCAATGTCCGTTAACTTCCAGTACGGAAACGCGGGTATCCCTAACATGGGATGCGCCGTGCAGGTAATCATCGGCGGCTTCACTGTCAGCGCCCTCACGACTAGGCTTATCTTCAGCATGGTCGAGAGCGGCGGCGTACAGTTGCAGCCGTGGGCCAGGGACTACGACTGGGTCTATAACAACCCGGCCAACGTAGCCATGACCAACGCCTACATCGCGGATAAACCGATTTTCGGTATATCGATGCTCACGTTCAGTCTCGCCGTCGCGTTGATACTGGGCGCAGTCATCGGGTGGATCATCGCCCTACCGGCCATTAGGCTCAGGGCGACATACCTCATGATCGTGCTCATCACCATGGCGGACGCCAGCCAGATCTTCGGCAGGAACATCCCAGCCATCAGCGGCGGGACCCTCGGAATGTTCATCCCGGACATTTTCCGGTGGTACCCCGGCGACCGTACTATCGTTACGGCTATCGTCACGCTGCTCATCGGGCTTATCAGCTTCTTCATCTTCAGGACGATGCTGAACAGCCCCTACGGCAGGCTGATGAGGGCCATCCGTGAGAACGAGGTCACAGTCGGGAGCGTGGGCAAGAACGTCGTCGGCATCAGGAGGAACATCCTGATGTTTGCGTCAGGCATCACGGCTCTCGCGGGAACGCTGATCGCCTTCTACTTCAGCTTCGTAGTGGAGGCTAACTACCAGCGCGCCTTCTGGACGTACTGGCCGTGGCTTATGCTGATCCTGGGTGGACCTGGCAACAACGCGGGGACCTTCCTTGGATGCGCGTTGATCGTCGCCATGAGGCGAGTCATCATCGTGAACAAGTGGTTCCTCGAGTCTCTGTTCTTCTTCCCGATCGCCTACTTCGAGGCCATCCTACTGGGTGTGCTCCTCGTGGTGGTCATCATATTCCGTCCCAACGGGCTGATCCCCGAGAAACTCCTGTACATACCGGGAGTGAACTACACGCAGTTGGTGAGGGAAGAGGTAACGGTGGACTGGAGGGCTGCGCCTAAGGCTCGCGGTGCCAGCAGCGGTATATCCGGTCTCTTAAGGACGCTTGGAGGCAAGAAGAAGGAGGGAGAGTAATGGACTGGGACCAAATACTGTTCTGGGTCATGATCGCCATCTGGGTCATCATGCCTGCCTTCATCGTCTACGAGGAAATCCGTGAGAGGAAGGCCTTAGCTGAATCCGATAAGGCGCTCGAAGAGATGAACGCCAGCGAGTAACGTCACCCTTTTTTCCTTTTATTTTTTAAAATAATAATCTGGTTTTAGCGAGAGGATAGAAGGCTTCACTCTGTGGTCAGGGTGTAGTGCACGCCGACGCCGGACAACACGCCGTCGATCTTCGCCATAAGGTCCTGAACCTTCTTCATCGAAGGCTTCTCGGTCCACTCGAACACAAAGTCGTAGTCGCCTAGCGTCATGCTCGCGTCGCTGATGATCTTCTGAGGCTCGTAGCAGTCCTTGTACGTGTTCTGCATATTCTTCAGATAGTTATCCCAGTCCCGTTTATCGCTCTGCAGCCGCGTCGGGTATGGCACACACTTGTGGCTGAACTTGACCTCCGTGGCCTTAGACATCTCGACGGCGGCGCCCTCCAGCGCCTTTATGGCCTTCAATAGAGGCGGACCGTAGATTCGAACATATGTCTTAGTCATGGTTATCGAAACAAGAAGTGGCATTGAACGATAAAAAGCCTTTCCACGCGTATTGACATGACAAAGATCGGGTTTATTGCCGTTCTGGACCGTTTTTTCTCTCGGTCATCCTCTTCATGAGTGTCCGGTACCGGCGGTACTTGTCGTCCAGAGAGAACTTTGCGGGATGAGGCGACTCCGCGGCCCCACCGCATCTGGGGCACGTGTCTTTCAGGGTGTACTGGCTACATTCCTTGCATCGTCTGAGAAGCCAAACCATGGGAGTCTACTCGCGTTTGAAAGAAATACTGCCATCGCTGGAGCCCCATACTTCCTGGGTGAACTTCACTACCTGGTCCAGCGCGTACTCGGCCTTCTTATAATCCTCTGCCGTCAACTCGATCCGGTACTTGGGGGCGCCGAGGGTGAAAATCCTGATAGTTGAGTCGTGTTCCTGGGCGACCTCATCGGCCTTCTGGAACCTGTCCTTGATGTCCTGTACTCCGTGGCTGTCCAATGAGGTGGCCTCGAAGACGCCTTGGATGGTGACGCCCTTGATGATTATCTTATCCTTGGCGATCTCGTTCATGACCTCGGCGGCCTTCGGCTCTATACCGACCTCAGTGAGTGCCTCTATGCCTCTCTTGGAGGCCGCCTCAAAGCCCCCGTACAGGCTGCCGTAGGCTTCCACTATCTTTGCGCCCTCGGCCTCGTAGAAGGTTGCAGCGTCTGTTCCCAGCTGCTGCGCCGCCTGGGTGAGAAGCGTCTCGGCTTTGCGCTCCTTCTTCCAGGACTCTATCTTCTTGCGTCTCTCGTCCTTTGTGACCCTTCTGAGGCTCAGATCTACCTGCCTCTTCCCGGGGTCGGTTCTTAGAACCTGTAGGACGATCTTCTGCTTAACCCTTACGTGGTTCCGGATGTTCCTCACCCATCTGCTGCTTATCTCAGAGATGTGGAGGAGTCCCTCCTTTTCGCCGTACTCGTCGAGGCTCACGTACGCTCCGTAGCTCTCGACTCGCTGCACCGTCGTTACGACGAGTTCGCCGACCTCGGGCCACTCGGATCGCCCTAGACTCATGGTGATCAACCTAAAACTGCGATTACTGAGGCGTTGATCTTGGCTTTACCGCCTGTGGGCTCGGCCAATACCTCTCCGCATGTCTGGCACTGCACCTGGGTGCTGCTGTGGCTGAACAGTATCTGCTCGCTCTCACAGCTTATGCACCGCACACGTAGGAAGCGTGAGGATGGCCGGGGTATGAGATGCTCCCATTCAGCCAACTATACTACCTCCAGTTTCTTGAGCCGCATTCCTTTGCGCATCAGCGTGTAGCTGCATTCCTTGCATTTGAGTATGAGCGCCTGCTTCTTGGTGACCTTCGCCTGGTTGTGCTGCTCGGGGAACTTTTGTCCGCCGTAGCCCTTCTTGCGGGTCGCCTGTCGCCTTTCCCCCTTCTTGGCGCCTTTCCTTTTACCTGCCTTGTATATGGAGACGGCGAACTCTGTGTGCGTCTTGCATTTTGGGCAGAAAGTTCGCATTGTCCTCGGTACTTTCATGGCTCTATCTCCACCAGCTTAGCTATACCTCTCCTTATTAGGTTTACCGCATTCTGACGTGGGATGCTCGCGACGTCCTCAGCCTTGAATGGGCCGTACGCTTTCATGTCTACACCCATGATCGCGGGCAGCGGCTGTAGGAAACGCACCACTACCAAGCCGTCTAAGTGGGCTTCCGGAGGCGTTGACGCCGTTGGCTTAGGTTCGGGGGCCGTCCTCGGCTTGACCTGTGCGGGTTGCGGAGCTGTCTTCGGTGCAGGTATCTCCGCGCCTTGCCTGTAGCCGGACAGCAACTGCCTGATGTTGGAGTGGAGCCGCTGCTCCTCCGGCGTCATGGCCTGGGCGTCGATGGGCTCGCCTTTGAGCTCGCGAGCGACTATCTTTGTGAGCCGGGTCTCGGTGAGTTCCTTGACCATCTGGGCTGCGTACTGTCTCTCCTTCTTCGTGATGGTTCCACTGAGGGTGCCTTCTTCGAGAGGTGTTTTGGCTAGCTCGTCTGCGTACTGCTTCATCTCGTGTAGGAACTGGTCTGGTATGTTCTGAAGCTCAGGGTTCTCCTTCTCCTTCTCCCACGCCTTGTGGAGCCTCGCGTATCTTTCGCTCATCGTTTCACTCTGGCTCCTTTCTTGCACAGGTAGAACAGGGCGACGCCGAGGGGCAGCTCAGCCTCCTCATTCTCGTATGGTCCGTACTCCGTGTCCCTTATCCTGATTCTGGGCGCCCGGCTGAACTCCAGCTTCACGGGGTCTCCGTCTATGGCTATGGCCCTCGTAAGTGGATCGTAGTCAGGCAGCGCCCCGTAGGGGATGGTCTGTACCTGCCACCCTGTCTTGCCGTGGAGGGTGTTGGGCAGCCTGATGAGGCGGTGGATATCTGTGGTTACTACGGTGTCGATCTCGGAGGCCTGAAGCTTTACGGCTCTCTCTAGCACGGTCTGCAGGCTCTTGGGGTCGATGTAGCTGGTGACGTTGCTGGGGTGCTTCTCCATGAGGGTCTCCAGAACCAGGTTCCGGTCGCTGACTATGCTCTTCGTGGCCTTGCGGCCGAGTTTCATGGCCTTCACCTCGTCGGGCTCAACGTCGTTGAGGTAGTCGTAGAGGGCGCGGCCTGTCCTGCCTCTCCAGCCTCCCTCGGCGAGGGTGGACCTTGCGCCCCGGTTCCGCTGGCTGAAGCCCTGGTACTCGGCTTCGAGACCTATGGCCATTATGTAGTCGACTATCTCGCGGCGCGCCTGCTGGTTGAGGGGTATCACGTCGTCGTTGTGTACGTGTACGTGGTAGCCCCTGTTGCCGCTGAAGTTTGTAGTGAGGCCATCGGGAGCGGCGCCGAAGTCCTGGATGAGGATGTCGAGGAGTTTCTGGGTCTCGTGTTTGGCTGCCTGTAGGCAGTGTTCGCAGAGCCATGTCTCGGTCTGGAACTGGGCTTTTCCGCACTCGCAGAGCTCCGGTGGGTGGCCTGTTCCCTCCTTGCCGCAGTTCCTGCACCTCCATTTGTCGTGCAGCTTCTGGCATGGTAGGTCGAAGTGGTCGGCGTCGATGTCGAAGACGAGGTCGGCGCCCCTCCAGCCTTTCCGCGCCATGTCTGCGGATGGGTCGTCGTAGTAGGCGCTGCTGTGGTAGCTGTGGGCGGGGGCGTTGGATCGGAGGTATCGCTGCAGCTCCTCCAGTGTGGGGAGCCTGTTGTGGCGGTACATGGTTCTGCCGTGGAAGGGTAGGAAGGCGAACTCGCGGTGGACGATGTCTATTGGGGCGGGTATTGTGTGGCTGTTCTGGGCGTACCACCGTCTGAACTGCTCTGCGACGAACTGTGGGCTGCCCCAGTCCTCTTCCATGTCTATTCATTAGACGTGTGGGTTTTAAAACAGATTACTTTGTCGGGTAGGTGCAGTGCCTGCATTTTCTGCATGCGGGTTCGTTGTATCGGACGATGTTCTCGTAGTACCGGCAGTAGTGTAGCCCTAGGGCTCTCAGCCGTTCTCTGCGTTCCTCGGAGATTTCCTGCATTATGGTCTACGTTATTGTTCTGTGGTGGTATTTGAGGGTTCAGCTTCCTGCTCCTGCCGCTCCCTCTGCCTCTCTAGGCGCCTAGCTTTCTTACGGTAGTAGCTGAGGGGATGGCTGATGGTCTTGCAGATGCCGTCCATTTCGCGGCATATACCGTGGGTTCTGAGGGTGGCGCAGGTGGGCGGCGTGTACTTTTTTCTGTTGCCCTTTAGTCCCGCGATGTGCTCTATCTGGTACCTGGTGAGGCTCTCGTCGAAGTCCGTGACGCTGGTGTAGAGATTCACCATGTCGTCTATGGGCATCCCGACGTTCACGAGGAACGAGGTCAAGCCGAACCTCTCCATGTGACTCGCCCTGCGCCCCGAGAGCAGACCTTCAAGGCAGTACCTCATACACGGAGGGAACGCCTCGTTGATTACCTCGTCAGGTAGTTGGCTGCCTCCGAGCTTGGTCCGGTTCTCATCGAACACCTTCTTGACCTCGTCGAGCTGAGTCTGCAGAGGCTCGGGGAGAGGGAACCTGGACGGGACGGATACCCGCTCCTTCACCCAGTTCTCCACCTCGACCTGTAGGAGCCGCGCCGCCTCGATGCCCGTGAGGCTTACGAGGCCGTTCTCCATCTTTCTGTTGACGAGCTTCCACTTGGGCTCGTGGAACCCGCCGGCGGCGCGGAGGTAGTTGGGGTACGCGAGTTTCAGGGTGTGGGGGATGCCGTCGATGTTCTCGGGGTCACGGCGGATGTCCCAGCCGAACTCGTTCTGCGCCACTTGGGTTATCTTCTCCTCGTACTCTTCCTGGAGTAGGTTGTAGGCGCGGACGGCCTCGGCGAGGGCGAAGCGGCGGTTAAGGAACTGCTCGCCGATGAGGGTGACGAACATGACTGCTATGGGGTAGCTGAGGAGCTCGGTGGGGGGGTCGGCTAGCTTCGCGGAGACCTCGCCCTGTACGATGGCTTCCTTGACACGTTCGGCTGCGCGCTCCACCACCTTGCGGTAGTTTGGGTCGGTGAGGTCGTCTAGCTGGAGGTTCAGCCCCTCGACGAGCTTCACCCCTTCCTCTAGGAATGGGTACTTGGCGGCCTCCCTCTCCGACAGCATCAAAGGTAGTGGCTGCATGGCTCATATTATCGTTTATGATGAAAGGCCAGAGAGGCGTCCAGAATTGGTTTTATATAACGCGGTTACCCCTGCATCTCTATGTCCAAGAAATACCAGTGCCAAGTCTGTGGATACGTCTACGATCCAGCGGTGGGTGACCCTGAGAACGGATACCCGGCGGGTACGGCGTTCGATGACCTGCCTGACGACTGGGAGTGCCCGATGTGCGGCGCCCCGAAATCCGAGTTCGAGCCCTACGAGGGCTAACCTATTTCTTCAGTGTGTAGCTGATCCACCAGAAGCATCTGCCATGGAACACGTCTGCCTCTGTGACTCCCTCTGTGTGGCGCCCGAAGAGATCGACCAGCTCCGCCGCGGTGAAGTAGTTCTTCACGATGAGGTGCTGGGTGCCGTCGTTCAGCGTCCTCAGCTTGTAGGTGTTGGCGTCGCCTTCCTTGGTGACAAGCTTGCCTCCGACTCCCTCGATGTAGGTGTTGTCCGCTATGAAGACCCTGGCGCCGGGGGCGAGCACACCGTGCATGTGGTCGATCCATGCGTCGAGCCTCTCACGGGGGACGTGGCTGAGCCAGAACGAGGCGATGGCGCCTGTAAACGTGTCTGGCGGAATGTCCAGGTTGTAGGCGTCCATGACCTTGAACCCGGCGGGGCAGCCGTACTCCTTGAACCTCGCGATCTCTAGGACGGCGTCGTTGACGTCTATTCCCGTGACCCTGTCGGCGGTCTCGCTTATCCTCTCGGTCCAGTAGCCTGTGCCGCAGCCGATGTCCAGCACGTCCCGTCCCCTGAACACTTTCTTGAGCTCTCTGCCCATCAGGTCCTGCTCCTCCTGGCGCTGGGGGTCCCTCCACTCGTAGATTTCCTCGTACTCCTTGGCGCGGTCCCTGTAGTACTTGACCATGTCGTCGGACATAGGGAAGGATTAACGGATCGATGGTAAATAAGATTGTAGGGCTCTAGTAGACGCCGGGGACAAGCCTGTGCCTGACCTTCTCCATGTAGTCGCGGTACTTCTTCCTGTACTGCTTCATTAGGGCTTCCTCCTCCCGGGGGATGTAGGTGACTATGACAGCAAGAGCCATGACCAGCAAAATCCTGGTCTCATACCCCGGGAGCAGGAGGGTTAAACCGATCGCGAAGGACAGGAACCCCGCGTAGAAGGGGTGGCGGACGTAGGCGTAGGGACCGTGGGTGATGAGCCTACCCTCATAGTTCCTGCTCCAGAAGACGTACCAGTAGACGCAGATGCCTCCGCCGACCAGTGACAGCAGGGCGCCGACGCCCCTTAGAACGAGTTCCAGCGTCTCCATAGTCACTTCACCCAACTCAATGTCGGTTCTCCAACAGAGGGACGTAAGTACATGCTGCTCCTCTCAACGACCCGTTTGGCATGTGCCCAGTGGAGCCCGCTCATATGAACCAGCAATATTGAGAGCGACGTTGTTTAAAGAAGTTACAGGGAAAATAGAGGGGGGAGCCGCCTACAGTGAGGCGATGAACTCCTTCATCTTGTCGTTGACGCTGACGCCGTCGAGGGTCACTAAGGCTTTGGTCTGCCCCAGCGTCGTCCAGTTGGCGGTCTCGTACTCGACCTTCTTCTTCAGCACAAGCTCGGCGAGGTACTCCTTCGCCTTCTTGCCCTCTGGAGTGTTCTTGTCCGGGGCGTCCACGCCTTGGAGCACGATGACAGCGTCTGTCCTAAGCCGGAAGCTCTTTCCGTCAATGATTTCAACTGGCGTCGCTTTCTGCAACAGGTTTCACCGTAAATCTTCCGCTGCGCTAATAATTATTAAATATTACTAACAGCTTTCCCTGCCACAGTTTCACCCGACCCCACCATAGATTCATTTGTAAATGTTTAATAAAGGAAAAACAGAGTCGGCTACGCCATGCAGGAAAAAGCATACGAAGCGGTAAAGGACCAGGCGGGACCATGCGGCATCACATGCGGCTCATGCGTCCTCGGGAACGGCACCATAGCAGAGACGGCTGGCAAAGCCAAGACGTACATACAGGGCTACGGGATCAAGGAGTGGGCTCCAATGGTTCCCGGCGGCGCGGAGCTCAACTGGGAGGAGACAGAGAAAGCCCTCGACTGGATGAGCAAGAACTCCTACTGCCCTGGCTGCGAGAAGGGCGGAGGACCGCCGGACTGCTCGATAAGGGCGTGCGCCAACGAGAAGAGCATTGAGCTGTGCAGCCAGTGTGACGAGCTTGAGGGCTGTGGCAAGTACGACTGGCTCGGCGGGCACGCCGCCGTACTGAAGCAGACTCTTAAGGAGAACAAGGGCAAGACCAAGGAGCAGTTCATCGCGGACGCCCTCGGCAGCCAGTGAACACCCTTAAACCCCTTTTTTTACCCGTTTTTCCACGTAAAGTACATTATACCGCCCCCCGTAACTTATGGTGATGGAAGGTAGCCCCGCCAGCTACGACGAGATCGTGGAGGCAGCCCTCGACATATTCCAGCAGTACGACACTGCTATCACCCTGAGGCAGCTCTATTACCGCCTCGTCAGCAGGCTCCTTATCCCAAACGACATCAACAACTACAAGAGGCTCAGCCGCATCATGGTGAAGGCCAGGGAGGACGGCGACGTGCCCATAAACTGCCTTGAGGACAGGAGCAGGCGGGTGCTGGGCAGAGGCGACGTAGGCTACAACTCGGCCGAGGACTACCTGAAGCAGAAGATCACCACCCTCCAGGACAGTTGGAAGGGGTTCAGTATGCCTATGTGGGACAACCAGCCCCAGAACGTGCTCATCAGCCTGGAGAAGGACGCGCTGAGCAGGCTTGTGAGCAGGGAGGCGAACCGCTTCAGCGTGCGCACGTTCCCGACCCGCGGCTACCCTAGCTTCAGCTACGTGCAGGAGATGTCCCGGTACATGACGCGGCAGCTAGGAGGCAAACCCACCGTCGTGCTCTACTTCGGCGACTTCGACCCCAGCGGCGTCGACATAGAGCGAGACCTCACCGAGCGCCTGGGAAAATACGGCGCAGAGGACTTCACAGTCCAGAGGATCGCGTTGACGGCCGAACAGATCAAACAGTACAACCTGCCGCCTATGCCTGTGAAGCGGAGCGACGCCAGGGCGGACAGCTTCCTCGCGGAGCACGGCGACAGGGCTGTGGAGCTCGACGCGCTGGACCCTAACCTGCTCCAGACGACGGTGCGGAAGGCAATCGTCAGGAATATCAAGATGAGGCGTTGGAACGCCCGGCTCAAGAAGACACAGGAACTCCAGCAGTGGATAAGGGAGAAGCTGGAGGACATGGAGAAGAACCTGAACTCGGAGATAGACTCGCTAGGGTAGTGCCCCTAGCTCCGTGAGCCTCTCCCTGAGGGCTCCCCTCTCTGTGTCCGTCATGTCTCTGAGCGGCGCCCTAGGGCAACCCGCGTCGACGCCCCTGAGTCGCAGCGCCTCGTAGTGGGGCGCCAGCGGAGGCTTCTGCAGCGCCTTCCTCAGCACGTTTATATTGAACTGCTGCCGCCGCGCCTCCTCGTGGTCCCCCCTCTGGATGGTCGCCCAGAACCTTGCGTAGACCTCGGGGAACGCGTTGGCGTACCCCGTGATGCTGCCCCTCGCCCCCATCAACGCCGCGGGGTAGATGTAGCTGTCAGTGCCGCAGATCACGGAGAAGTCCTCGGGGAGCACCCTGAGGTACTCCAGTAGGTGAATGAAGTCCCTGCTGCTGTCCTTGACGCCGACGATGTTGGGTACCTCGCTGAGCTCAAGCATCATCTCGGGCGTCACGGCGTTCAGCGCGTTCCTCGGGATGTTGTAGACGTACATGGGGAGCTCAGTGGCCTCCGCGATGGACTTGAAGTGGCTGACGAGGCTCTCCTCATCGGGTTTGACGAAGTACGGCGGGACGGCGCCCACCGCGTCCACTCCCGCCTCCTCAGCGGCCACGGCAAGGCTCACAGCCTCCTCGGTGGACACCGCCCCCACGTGGGCGAGCAGCTTCACCCGCCCCTTGCCGTGCTTCACCGCCTCCCTGAAGACCTGAACCCTCTGGTCTCTCCTCATCATGACGCCGGAGCCCGCGGTGCCGCATAGGAACAGGCCGTCGACGCCGCCCTTTACCTGGAAGTCGATGAGGCCGCTCAGGGCTTCTGTCTTGACCTCGCCTCTCTCGTCGAAGGGGGTCACGAGCGCGGTGATTATACCTGATAATTGACTCAAATCTGACACTGGACTAAGATACGCTTCACCTACTTTTTTGGTTTCCCTGACAAGTTTTATGTGAACGGCGCCGCAGTCATCACGAAGCAGTATGAAGCCTGATATAATCAGCATCGGTGAGCCCATGGTCGAGTTCTGCGCCACCGGCGTCGGCCGACTAAGCGTAGTAGATACTTTCAAGAGGGGGTGGGGCGGCGACACAAGCAACTTCGCCGTCGCGGCCGCCCGGCTCGGCTCCAAGGTTGCCCACCTGTGCAGGCTCGGTGACGACGAGTTCGGCAGGAGCTTCATGGAGCTCTGGAGCCGTGAGGGGATGGACACGAGCCGTGTCGTCGTGGAGCCCGGCGCATTCACCGCCATATACATAATAAGCCTCATGGACGGCGGGGGCCACGACTTCACCTACTACCGCGCCGGCTCGGCGGTCAGCCGCTACAGCCCCGAGGAACTCGACATGAACTACGTCTCGTCGGCGAAGGTGCTGCACACTAGCGGTATCACCATGGCTGTCAGCGAGTGCCTCAGGGAGGCCGCGTTCAAGGCGATTGACGCCGTCAGGGACGCCGGAGGCGCCGTCTCGTTCGACATCAACATGAGGTCCAAGCTGTGGCCCCTGAAGACGGCGAGGACCGTGCTGGGGCACGCCTTCGAGAAGGCGGACACGGTCTTCGCCTCCATGGAGGACATGGGGACGCTGTACGGCATTGTGGACCCCGCGGAGGCTGCCGATCACCTGAGGTCCATGGGCGTCGGCACAGTGGTGGTGAAGCACGGGGGCGAGGGCTGCTACGTCTCCACGGACAAAGAGTCGTTCACCTGCCCAGGCTACAAGGTCAAAGTTGTAGACACCACGGGCTCGGGTGACGCCTTCGACGGCGCGTGGGTCACCGCCACACTCGAAGGATGGAGCCTTGAGAAGAAGGCGAGGTTCGCCAACGCCGTCGGGGCGCTGACGGCCACCGGGCTCGGCGCGGTGGCGCCTCTGCCGACCAGAGAGCAAGCCCTCAAGCTGATGAGGGAGCAGGACTGATGGTCGACGAGAAGGTGCTCAAGGGGAGGATAAGCCGCGTCATCGCGGCGACGCGGTTCCCGTTCGTCGACCAGGAGGACTGGGACGAGGGAAGGCGTACCCTCGTCAACGACTATAAGACGCGGCTTTGGGCGTTCGACACACCGAAGGGTGAGCTGTACCCCAGCGTCGCCGTGCTGAACCCGGACGGCTCCATCAGGGAGTGCGGAGAGGTGGAGATGACAACCTGCTTCACCGTCGACACGGTCTGGAAGTGGAGGACCATGTCCGAGCATACAGGGAGGGGAGTCAGGTACAAGAAGTTCTTCGTCTATGTACCGGATGGCAGTGAGACCGAGGCGGAGAAGATGCTGGAGGAGAACGGCATCGAGTACGCCGGGCTCAGGACTTGGGTGATAACAGATGGCAACCTCGTGCTGAAGCCCGTTAAGACCCCGGATATGGCTAAGGACCACAGGTAGCCCCGTTTTGTTTCTGAGGGTTACATACATCTGCTTATATGAAATCTGGCAACACGTTTCGATAGAAAATCTATGGAGGTACCGTGTTGAAAGCCATAGGTTCACGGAAAGGCATGACTGGGCTCGAGACAGCGATTATATTGGTGGCGTTCGTGATAACGGCGTCCGCCTTCGCCTATGTCGTGCTGAACGTGGGTTTCCTGACAGCCGAGAAGACCCAGTCAGTCATATCCTCGGGAATGAGTGAAGCTAGCTCGGCGCTTTACCTGGACAGCGACGTCATCGGGAGCTTCGCAAACAACACAGGGTCCCAGAGCGACGTATGTCTGACGAAGGCGATCTTCTACGTGAGGCTCGGCCAGGGCGACAGCCCCATAGCGCTGAGCGCCAGCAAGGTGGTCATCACGTACACCAACCCCAGGTGCCACGCCTCCGTCTACGATACTAACGGCACTGTCACGACGATCACTCAAATCACCGGCGACGGCGACAGCGTGATCGAGTCGGGAGAGCGCTTCAAAGTCAGCATAGACTTCACAGAGCTTAGCAAATCCAACGTAGAGCCATCGCAGTCAACCCAGTCGGACGTCTACACCCACCCATACGAGGAGATAAGGATCGACCTGCGGCCGTCGACGGGTGCCGTGCTCACCATCGAGAGGACGCTGCCCCAGATAGCGCACACGGTTCAGGCGTTCTAGCTCAGCCTGTCTCCTCTAACCCATTTATCCTTGCGGAGATCGTAGAACCACGCGCGCCGAGGGTTCTCGGATACAAGCGTTTTGATGTGTAGGAGCCTCTCGGCGGCTTCTCGGCCCTCGAACACCACTGGTAGGTTCTCGTCCAGCAGACGGGTCACCGAGGGGCAGTTAAGGTCGAACCCCATCAGCGGGTCGCCATCCCTCGACGGCTCCAAGCTGAACGGGTACTGCCTGCAGCTGGAGGGGCGGTCGTTGTACACTGCGCACCGGGCCCCGTGGAGGTGCAGGCATGTGTCCCCTGTGAACTGGTAGGCGACCACTGTGAACCTGTCCCCATGTGGTCTTTTCCCTACGCCTACGGCGGGCTTCACGTGTTCCACGGGGAAGACTCCCACCTCATCGGAAAGCAGCGTCAGGCCCCTCAGCACGCCCCTGTCCTCAAACAGGAGGCTAGCGCAGCATTTACCGCACCTCAGACACCTGAACTCCGCCGCATCGCCGGACATGTGTGAACTGGAGTCCCTGCAGAATAAATAGGATTAGAATGGAAACCGCAGCATCTTAGGCGGCCGGAGGTAGCTCCGCCTGCTGTGGGATACCCTCAGGTCCACGAGGAGCTCTGCGAGCCTGATAACGGCTTTACCCGGGTGGATGACAAGCGTGCCCGGCCGTGCCTCGTCGAGCCTCCTCTGCAGGGTATCTGCGTGGTCGTTCATCGCCATGCAGCCGAGGCATATTGCGTCGGCGCCTTCGTCAACCGCCCTCTCAGCGACCTCGCTGACCCTATGGAACGCCTCGGGCTTCCCAAGCTTCAGCACAGGGGTGTCCACAGAGTATACTCCTGTGCAGCGCCCCCAGAGGCCCAGGTCCTTCACCTGCCGCTCGGCTAGGCTCAGGACGTTCGGCAGTTGCACGAGTAGGCAGAACCGCCGTGCAAGCATGGAAGCGAGGTACATGGACGCCATCCCGGGGCCCAGTACAGGTATGTCCACGAGGCTTCTGGCGGCTTCGAGTGATGGGTCGTGCCCGCCCCAGATGACCACTGCGTCCGCGCCTTCCTCCTCGCTCCGTGTAACCCTCTCAAGGATGCCGGGGGCGGCTAGCTCCATCTCTGGCAGGGAGTCCACCGAAGCCGGGGCTGCTTTGGTCGTCACGAGCCTCACTTCGGTGCCGGGTGAGGCAGTGGAGGCTAGCCCCTGCTCTCTTTTCCTGAGGGCGTCTTCGCTGAGCCCAGATATCAGCATGACTACGTCGATCCGCATGCCTATGATGAAGCCGTTTTCTAGATAAGAGTATACATCAGTTATTTATAGAAGTCAGAACCGTAAATCATGTTAAGGTAATTCAAATTTACTTAATGAATAGGCTTAGAGGTGACAGGTTTTACCAGGTACTTTCTTTTTCGTGACGGACGGAGAAGGGAGGATACAGTTCAGCTCTGGGGACCATGGCCGAATCCGGTTTGACTCGGACACCATATTTGATTATCTTGACGAGGATAACACGCGGATATTCCGTGAATCCCTAGAGGGTTTCAATGGAGCCGAGACCCACGTAAAGTTAACTGACGTTGCCGGTGAAGAGATTCGGTCTACCATCATACCCCTGTCAGAAAGTGGAGAATGTTGGGCTGTTGCTGTGTTTCCAGACTCGATCTTCGAGTCGTTCATAAGCCATTGCTCCGATGAGCTCGCGTTAACCAGAAGCATCCTCGACTCGACTCCTGACCGTGTATCAGTCGTCTCTTCGAGCTACGAATACGTATGGATGAACAAGGCTCAGGCCGACTCGGCAAACAAGGCTAGAGAGGATCTGCTCGGGAAGGTGTGCCACGTAGCCCTGGGGCAGGGTGACAGCCCTTGTGAAAGGTGCAGGCTCGGCGACGTGGTTGAAACGGGCGAGCCCTTTCATAACATCGTTAAACGCTCAAACGGCGTGATCTGGGACACCGTCAGGGAGCCTCTTTTCGGCGCCGACGGAAAAGTAGAAGCAGTGGTCAATTTTTCGAGAGATATCACGAAAAGCTACCTGCACCAGGAAAGGCTTAGGGCTCTCCACAGAAACGTCGTGGAGCTGAGTGAAGCCGATACTGTGGGAGATGTGCTTGGGTTAAGCATATCGAAGATTTCGCAGGCGCTTGGTTTCAACCTCGCAAGCATCATGCTGGTGGAAGGCCGGTGTCTGAGGGTCAGGGAGACGACGACTGGGAAGCCCGATGAGGGGGTTTCCATTCTTCCTCTTGATGGCAAGGGGATAACGGGCAGGGCGTGTAGGGAGAGGAGAAGCCAGTTGGTGTCAGACACTCGGTGTGACCCGGACTTCGTTTCGCCCGAGATGCTTGACGAGTATAAGCCGCTGTCTGAGCTCGCGGTGCCTATCATGATCGGGGACGAGGTTCTCGGGGTGATTGACATCGACAGCCCCGAGTTGAAAGCGTTCGACGAGGGTGACGCCCAGATTGTGGAGATATTCGCGGGGCACCTCGCCTCGGCGCTCAGGGTGCTCCAGCAGAAGTCCTCGCAGGAGGAGTTCAAGGACAGGCTCATCGCGCTGCAGAGGCACGCGTCCGAGCTCGGTGTGGCTCACTCGGTGAAGGACATCTCCGACTCGACTTGTGACGCCATCGGCAGGTTCATAGACTTCAACACGGGGAGCTTCGCGCTGGTCGACGGCGACGTGCTGAGGCATGAGTTCTTCTGGAACGTTGACTTCGAGCCGCTGGTTATGTCTCTGGGCGGCGACGGGGTCACGGTCGCGGTCGTGAACACGGGGGTGTCACAGAACATTGGTGACGCCTCGGCGTCCCCAAGCTTTGTCGCTGGGTATAGCAATCAGGATTACAGCGTGGTGTCTGAGCTGGCTGTCCCGGTGAAGGTCGGCGGTAAGGTGATCGCTGTCATCAACATCGAGTCGGGGCGCAGGGACGCGTTCTCAGACGAGGACCAGAGGCTCTTGGAGATATACGCGGAGCACATTGCGCCGGCTATGGAGCGGCTTAAACAGATCGAGAGGTTCAACTCGGCTCAGGAGGCGCACACGGAGGAGCTGCTGAAGGGGGCGGACAGGGTCACAAGCATGCTCAGGCACGACCTCCGTGGACCGTTGTCGACCATCAAGAACGCCGTGTACATCATGCAGCAGGGCATGGACGAGAAAGGCGAGATGATCGATATAGTGAACAAGAGCGTGGACTACGCGGTGTCGATGCTGGAGGATCTGAGGAACGTTACCAGGTCCTCGGAGCCCGTGAAGCTGCCGATAGAGCTTAACATGATAATGGGTCAGGTGGTGAAGGACGCGTTCATCCCGGAGGAGATCAAGGTAGAGATGGATCTCGCCGAGGGCTTGCCCGAGGTGGAGATAGATATAGTGAAGGTGCGGAGGGTGCTGGATAACCTGATCAGGAACTCGGTGGAGGCGATGCCGGACGGTGGCGCGCTGCGTATCCACACGGAGCTGGTTGACGGCGAAGCCGTGGTCACAGTCGAGGACACGGGAACGGGTATTCCTGACGAGATCAGGGGCCGGCTTTTCCAGCCGTTCGCTACGTCGAAGCCTAAGGGGATGGGGCTGGGGCTCGCCTTCTGTAAGCAGACGGTGGAGGCTCACGGGGGGAGGATTTGGGTGGAGACGGGCGGCGGCGGCACGACGTTCAGCTTCAGCCTGCCCCTCAGAAACGTGTGAGAAATTAGGAAAGCCTAAATATACGGTGTTTCATATCTCAGGGCTGTTAGGTGCCGAAGCCGATGGAGATGCTGACCCCGATACTGTTGAGCCTCGTAGCGGGCTCGGCTACGGGGGTCGGCGGTCTCCTCGTCCTCGTCTTGGGCGACATAGATGAGCGCGTCATCGGTTTCTTCATGGGGTTCGCCGGCGGCGTCATGCTTGTTGTGAGCTTCCTCCAGCTTTATGTGGAGGCCCTCACTGTGATACCGGCGTTCCAGGTCACGGTCGCCTTCGGGCTTGGCACGGTCTTCATGATGGCCATCGACCTGACGGTGCCTCACATCGAGTTCGGCGAGTGGGAGGATAAGGTGAAGGATAAGAGGCTTTTCAACAGCGGGCTGGTCATCGCCATAGGTATGACGCTTCATAACCTGCCGGAGGGTGTGGTGGTGAGCGCGGGGTTCACCCATCTGCCTGAGCTGGGGCTTCTCGTGGCGTTGATGATCTGTCTCCATAATATTCCGGAGGGCATCGCTACGGTGACGCCGCTTATCAGGTCAGGCGTGGACAGGGTGAAGGCGGTGGGGTTGGCGACGCTGTCTGGGATGGCGGAGCCGCTGGGCGCGTTGATCGGGGCCACCGTGATAAACTCGTTGGGTGGGGGGGCGTTGATCGTGGGGGGCGGCCTGGGCTTCGCTGCGGGTGTGATGACTTATGTTACTATCGATGAGCTGATCCCGGTGGCTCACGAGTACTGCACGCTGAACCATAAGCACATCGTGTCTTCGGGGCTGCTGGTGGGCATGGTGTTCGCGCAGGCGCTGTCGCTTGTGCTGCCCTTCTGAGCCCGCCTGCTGTGCTAGGGGATTCTGGGGCTCTTGGTGAGCTGCTCGAACCCGTCCTCCGTGACGACTACGTTCTCCTCCATGCGGACTCCGCCGTAGCCGGGTAGGTAGATGCCGGGCTCCACGGTGAACAGCATGCCTTCGCGTAGGACGTGGTCGGTGGTCTTTGAGAGGATTGGGGCGGCGAAGCCGCTGAGGGGGTGGCCGAGGCTGTGGGGGTAGTCCGGGAACCCGTGGTCTTTCAGCACTCTCCGGGAGACGGCGTCCAGATCGCTGCATCTTGCGCCGGGCTTCACCTCGTGTATGACCGACTCCACGGCCTTGTCCATGGCTTCGAGCATCCGCTGCTTCTTGGGGTCGCTGCCGAGGAGGAAGGTCCGCGTCTCGTCGGCCGCGTAGCCGTCTACCGCGGGGCCGAGGTC
>JAFGTA010000053.1 GCA_016934355.1 Candidatus Bathyarchaeota archaeon
CCCACGGGTTCGCCCTCAGCCTCAAGAAGGCTGTAGAGACCGGTGTAGTGAGGGGCCCAAGGATCGTAGCCGCGGGTAAGGTCATCAGCATGACGGGGGGACATGCCGACTTCCACCTCGCAGGCGGCGTCAGCTACACTGGTATGAGCAGGATAGCGGACGGCGTCGCGGACTGCAGGAAGGCTGCTAGGGAGCAGCTCAGGGACGGCGCCGACTTCGTTAAGATATGCAGCAGCGGGGGCGTCATGTCTCCCACGGACCCTGTGGATACCCCCCAGTTCACCCGGGAGGAGATAGAGGCTATTGTCTACGAGGCGGCGTGCGTCGGCAGAATAGTCGCCAGCCACGCTCACGGCGCCACAGGGATCAAGAACGCGGTGCTGTCGGGTGTCAAGACCATCGAGCACGGCAGCCTTGTGGACGATGAGGCGGTCAAGATGATGGCGGAGAGGGGGTGCTTCCACGTCCCCACGCTGGTTGCGGGCTGGAACATCGTCGAGAAGGGTACAGAGGCGGGGATACCCGCGTACGCAGTAGAGAAGGCGAAGGAGATAGCCTACGAGGTGAGGAAGGGCGTCATGAGGAGCCGCGGCGGAGGAGTGAAAGTGGCTATGGGCACCGACGCCGGCACGCCGTTCAACAGGCACGGAGAGAACGCGCAGGAGATCATCCACCTCGTGGAAGCCGGTTTCAAGCCCATGGAAGCCATCGTGGCCGCCACAAAGACAGGGTCCGAGTGTGTGGGGCTCGGCGACCGGATCGGCACTATAGAGCCCGGGAAGCTCGCGGACCTCATCGTCGTCGAAGGCGACCCGCTGAAGGACATAAGGGTCCTCGGCGACAAGGCGAACATCAGGCTCGTAGTAAAGGGCGGCGCCGTCGAGGTCGACAGGGGACTATAGCTTGGAGATACTGCGGCTGAGCCTCGTGGAGGGGGCTAACCAGGCGAGGGGACTCGCCGTCGTGATCGACGTGTTCCGCGCCTTCACCACCGCGGCTTACGTGATGGCCAACGGCGCCGACAGGATAATCCCGGTGGGCAGCCTGGAGGAGGCGTTCAGGCTCAGGGAGCTGAACCCGGGCTGGCTCATCATGGGTGAGCGGGGGGGAAAGAAGGTGGAGGGCTTCGACTACGGGAACAGCCCCTACGAGGTAAGCGGCGTCGACTTCACGGGCCGCACGGTGGTCCAGACGACAAGCGCGGGGACGCGTGGCATCGTCAACGCGGCTGACGCCGACGAGCGGTTGTTGGGCAGCTTCGTGATGGCTGACGCCATCGTAGCGTACATCATGAGGAGGAACCCCGAGACGGTTAGCCTCGTAGCGATGGGGTGGGGCGGGAAGGTGAGGAGCCCCGAGGACGAGTCCCTAGCCGAGTACATCGAGAAGAAGCTATGCGGAGAGGAACCCGACTTCCCGGAGATGAAGCGCCTGATAAGGGAGGACCCCCAGGGAGCCAAGTTCTTCGACCCGGCTCAGCCCGAGTTCGTGGAGGGCGACTTTCACTGCGCCATGGACCTCAACCGGTTCGGTTTCTGCCTCAGGGTCGTGGAGGCACCGCAGCCCTACGTCGTGAAGGGTTAACCGGTAGGTTCATTTTCAGGTTTCCCTCTGTTTCTTACGTGGAATGAAGGTCTCCGATGTCATGGTCCGGGACCCCGTCATGGTCGGGCCGGACGCCCCCTGCGGGAGACTGGCGAAGCTTATGAGGACCCGAGGCGTAGGCTCGGTGATCGTGGTCACCGACGGCTTCCCCGTGGGCATAGTTACTGAGCGCGACCTGGTGCACAGGGTGATGGCCGTGGACAAGAAGCCCGATTCGTGTGTCGCGGACGAGGTGTGCAGCAAGCCCGTGATCGCGGTGAGCATTTATGCCGACGTCGAGATGGCGGTCGACCTCATGAACGAGTACGGCATCAGGCGGGTCGTCGTCGTGGACAACGAGGACAAGGTGGTCGGTATATTGACGACGGATGACATTGCCAAGAACCTGCGGAGCATGACGGAGGAGCTCGCCGTCAAGTACATGATACTGTCCAAGAGAAAGCGGTAGCAGACCCGTATATCTGGTTAAGCCTTCGCCGTACGCTCCCTGTCCCAGAGGTCCATTATCCTGTTGGACAGCTCCGACTGTATCACGTACATGGTCTTCGCCATGCCCTTGGGGATGAACAGCCTGATCTTGTATGATCTGCCGAAGTGAGTGCTGGTGTCGAAGTAGGCTTCAGGCTTCCGGGTCATGACCTCAGGGTACTTCTCCATGACCTCCCGTATCGCTGGCTCGATGCACTTCCCGAGTATCTCGTCGTTTCGGAGGGGGACACTGTGGGGCGTGGTGAACAGGAACGTGTTCTTGATGAAGCCCTCGTGGGTGCAGTTCAGTATCCGGCTGTTGAGCACCTGTACGTTGGGTATCTCCATGAGGTTGAAGGTCGGCGTGTAGAGCTTGGTGTAGTTGATGGTTATCTCGTCCACCTGCCCCTCAACGTCCCCTATCTTGACGTAGTCGGCGACCCTGAAGGGCTTTGCGAAGATGACGTAGAAGCCTGCGGCGATGTTGTTTATGGTCTGGCTGGAGCCGAAGCCCAGCATGGCGCCGACAAGGGCGCTGCTGCCGAGGAATAATGTGGCGGGGAGCTCGTAGAGCCTAAACAGCGCCGAGAGGGCTACGAGGAGGGCGACGACGCGGAGGAAGAGCCTGAGCACGTTCTCCACGTGCCTGTCTATGTGGCTCCGCTTCTGCGCCCACGATATCCATAGGCTCAGGAGCCTGTAGGCGCAGTAGATCGCCGCCATGTAGAGTAGGGTGAAGCCTATCGTGGGGCTGTTAATTATCAGCCAGTTCTGGATGCCGTCCAGGATTTCACCG
This sequence comes from Candidatus Bathyarchaeota archaeon, assembly GCA_016934355.1. The sequence goes on from JAFGTA010000053.1 coordinate 2,870, forward strand.
TCCATAGTCTAACGCTGTTGGCAACGGCAATAAAACCTGTCCCCCGCGCCGATAAGCTTCTTATCCTATCCGGCACATTGAACCACGTTTATGAACGGCGAATGGTCCCCCAGCGACGACGTCGAATCGACCCTAGGTAAACTGGGCACGTCTCTGAGCGGGCTCTCGGAGGAGGAAGCCGACAGAAGGCTCAGGGAGCACGGGAGGAACGAGCTCGGGGGGAGGGAGACTCGGGGCAGGGTACAGATACTCGTTTCGCAACTGAAGAACTCCCTGGTCTTCCTGCTCATAGCCGCGAGCGCGGTCTCCTACCTGCTTGGGGAAGTCACTGACGCCTTCATCATCGCGTCCATAGTGATAGTGAACAGCCTCCTCGGCTTCTACCAGGAGTACCAGTCGGAGAAGGCGCTGGAGCGCCTCGGCAAACTAGTGACCATGACCTCCGCGGTGAGGCGCGGGGGCAGGGTCCAGCAGGTTGACTCGCGGGAACTGGTGCCAGGTGACATGGTGTTCCTGGAGTTGGGCGACGTTGTGCCCGCGGACTTGAGGCTGGTCTCGGCTGAGGAGTTCACGGTCGACGAGAGCGCCCTGACGGGAGAGTCGTTCCCTGTGCGGAAGTCGCCTGAACCGATCCCCCAGCCCAGCGAGGACCTCCACGACCTCACCAACACGGCGTTCATGTCCACCTACGTGAAGGGCGGGAAGGCGAGCGGCGTGGTGGTCGCCACGGGCAGGCGGTCGTTCATCGGGAGGACCGCGAGGCTTCTGAAGGAGATACAGAGGCGGAGCGAGTTCCAGCACAGGATGGAGGAGTTCAGCGGGACCCTCATGAAGATCGTGTTCGTCACAATCGCCGCCGTGATCATCCTCAAGACTCTGCTCGGCGGCTCCATCGTTGAGACCATCCTGTTCTCCCTTGCCCTCGCAGTCGGCATGGTGCCGGAAGCGCTGCCTGTGGTGGTGACCATCAGCCTGAGCCACGGCGCCCTGACTCTAGCCAGAAAAAAGGTGGTTGTGAAGCGCCTGGTCTCGGTGGAGGACCTGGGCAACGTGGACGTCCTCTGCACTGACAAGACGGGCACCATAACCGAGAACATGATCACCCTAGAGAACTACGGCGACATGGAGGGAGGGAGTGAGGAGAGGATCATCGAGTACGCGTTCCTCTGCACACCGCTTTCGGACGAGGAGAGGGCTGGGAGCCCTATAGATCAGGCGATCAGGCGCCACGTGGGGGACAGGGCTCCGTCGATTGAGCACATCCTCTACAAGCAAATCCCATTTAACAGCACCCGGAAGCGGAACAGCGTCCTAGTGAGCCGCGGGGGCGAGACCCTGCTCATAGTGAAAGGCGCCCCAGAGTTCATAATAGACCTGTCAACGAAGGTCTACCTCAACGGCGAGACCAAGCCCCTCACGGACAGGGAGGCGGCCATGCAGGTCTACCGCGACTACGGCGCGAGGGGGCTACGGACCATCGCCGTCGCGTACAGGCGGCACGGCTCACATGAGTACAGCCAAGACGACGAGAGGGGGCTGACTCTCCTAGGCTTCGTCGCGTTCATCGACCCGCCGAAGGCGTCTGCCGCAGAGGCTTTCCAGAAGAGCAGGGACCTGTACATCGGCGTCAAGATTCTCACGGGCGACGGCCCCTACGTGACCCGGGAGATAGCGCGGCAGGTGGGCATCCACCTGGAAGACGCGAACATCGTGCTCGGTTCGGAGCTCGACGGCCTCACGGACGAGGAGCTTGAGAAGAGGGTGGACGAGGTCGTGGTGGTTTGCAGGGCGACCCCCGAGCAGAAGCACAGGTTCATCAAGGCGCTTAAGAAGACGGGCCGGATCACCGCGTGCCTGGGCGACGGCGTGAACGACGCTCCGGCGCTGAAGGAGGCTCACGTGGGGATAGCGGTGGACCAAGGCACTGACATCGCGAAGGACGCGGCGGACATCGTGCTCCTCGAGAAGGACCTCATGGTGATTATGGATGGCATCGAGGAGGGGCGCCGCACCTTCAGCAACATCGTGAAGTACATCGTCTACACGATAGCCGGCAACTTCGGCGACCTCTACACAATCGCGGCTGCCTCCCTCTTCATGAGTTTCCTGCCCATGCTGCCCAGCCAGCTGATCCTCAGCAACTTCCTCACGGACACCCCCGTGATCTCGGTGTCCACGGACAACGTGGAGGACGAGGAGCTGGTACGGCCCAGGCGGTGGGACATCAACAGGCTCTTCAAGTTCAGCGGGCTGCTCGGCGCCATAAGCGCCATATTCGACGCCATGCTCATCGTGGTGCTGCTACGCGTCCTCATGATAGAGGACATCCACCTCTTCAGGACGGCGCTGTTCCTGGAGATCGTGCTCAGCGAGATACTGGTGCTCTTCATGATCAGGAGCGACAGGTTCTTCCTCAGGGCGAAGCCGCCCAGCTGGCAGCTGGTGGCGGCGTCGCTGTTCGCCATATCGGTGACCCTTGCACTGATCTACCTGCCCATCAGCCCGATATTCGACTTCAAGCCTTTGACCGGCGGCCCCCTGCTCGCAGTCGTCGTAATAACGCTGCTATACGTCGTAGCCACCGAGACGGTGAAGATAGCGTACTATAAGGACATGATTAAGCCGAGGCGGGCTCTCGTGGTGCCTCTTAGGCTGCTTTCGTCTGTGAACGGCGCGTTCGGGCCTGGGCTGGACGAGAGGCTTGAGAGGGAGGAGTGATCAGCCCTCGTCGTAGTCGGCTTGTTGTACATTATCCTTGTGTTGCTGTATTATCTCCCTGAGTATCGCAGCGTCCTTTGGGTCTCTCTGGATGGCTTCGATTAGGCTGACCTCGCCCAGCTTGAAGGCGCTGTAGGCTCCGAGCAGCCAGCCTACGAATAGGGCGCCGTACCAGACGTCACGGGCCATCCAGACGTTCATAGTCCACAGGAAGAAGGGAAACTCGAAGATAGTTCTGCCGTGGGAGACCCAGATCAGGATGATCTCGAGCTGGTACAGCGAAGCCAGGATCAGTATGCCGCTTAACATCAGCACGAGGATGGAGCGGGAGTAGTACTGCCTGATTACGTTGTTTCTGGGTAGCTTATCCATCTTCATTAAATACAGTTATATGCAAATAAGTAAAAAAAAATAACGCTTGCGTGGATCAATGGGCTTGGTGACTTTTCACGTTTTTCGGGTTCACCCGCGCCCGGGCAACGGTTCTCGTCGCCCTGAAAACGCTTGATTTCCGAGCCTCATCCATTGTTTATAGGTTGCACTTGACTAGTAACAAGTACTTTTAAAGGGGTTTTTGGGTAAAATCCTATATTGGACCATATATACTAGATAGTGTTCTCGGGTGAACAAACGTGGTAGAGTTCTGTGATCGTTGCGGAAGCTTCATGAAGGCCGACACTAAGGGCTACATTTGCCCGCGGTGCGGCTGGATGAAGTCAGTACTGGTCATAGAGGTCAAGGCGGGCGCCGAAGGCGAGGCAGAGCCTGTATACGTGATGAGCGGCATCGAGAGCGCCATAGTCGTACAGCGGACGTGCCCCGAGTGCGGCAACCTTGAGGCGTACAGGAACATAACCGTGGCGCTGGGCGAGCATGCCGGGGTGAGCAGCGACCGCAGTGTAGAGAAGTTCAGGTGCACCAAGTGTGGGCACACCTGGATAGTAGGGTAGCTACTTTCTGTTTATCTTTACGTTTATCGGTATTCCCTGCTCGATGCTCTTGCTGACGACGCAAAAGTCCTCGAAGAGGCCGTGGCACCGCTCGAACTTGTTGTCGTACTCCGCGCCCACCTCGGGGCTTATCTCGACGTTGATCTCGGCGATCCTCCACCGGCCCTGAAGGTTTCGCCTTAGCACCCCGTCCACCTTGGTCTCAATATCACCGACCTCGGCGCGAGCCTTCTGGAGGCAGAACATCAGGCTGGCTGTGAGGCAGTTGCCCATAGCCGCCGCGAGCAACTTGCTGGCGTTGGGACCGGTGTTCTCGCCCACGGGCTGGGGCTCATCCATTACGAGGGGCTGGACGCCTTCAAGCCCGAAGTCGACTTCGAACTTAAAACCTTCCATGCGCTTCATAGATACATTGAAGTTACGCTCTTCTTCGCTCATACGAATCGGGATTCATGTGTCATAGCCAAATATAAGGCTAGAGCGGTCCACCCGCTACCCTATTACAGTAGTGTGTAGGAGTCACTAACATGACAGCGGAGCCGAAGGAGGAAGAGGTCCAGAAGCTGGAGGACCAGAAGGAGAAGATACGCGAGGTCAGCTTCGCCTACAAGATGTACGTGTTCAGCAGGAGGGACTTCCTCCTAGGAATCGCCATAGGCATCACGGGGAGCCTCACAGCCGCGTACCTGGTGGAGCTTGACCGGGTGCTTTTCCAGGTCGCGAGGTTCACGCCTGTCGAGGTGGTCGTCAGGATACTGGGGCTGTCGCTGGCACTCGGGTACGTGGTTCACAGGTACAGGCAGAGGACCAGTCAGTACGAGGAGTCCATGAGGAAGATGAGCGAGCGCATGGACGAGATCAACGGCTACATCGAGACGCTGAAAGGGGACAAGCCCCGGTAACCCATAAAGCCACGGAAGGCAGAGCATACACCATGTCACAGATGCGGCGAAAGGAGAAGGAGATCAAGGAGAAGGTCGTCCTGGAGGAGGTGCTCAGGGAGAACCAGGTGGGCAGGCTGGGCACGGCCGTCGACGGCCGCCCCTACATAGTCCCAATGAACTTCGTCTACACCAAGGGCAAGATAATACTTCACACCCACAAGGACGGGAAGAAGGTCAAGGACATCGAGAAGAACCCGCGGGTATGCTTCGAGGTGGACGGCGGCGAGATGGTTGAGGGCGACGACCCGTGCAACTACAGCTGGAGGTACCGCAGCGTCATCGCCAACGGCACAGCCAAGATAGTCAAGGACCCGGAGCTGAAGCTCAAGGCGCTGCGTCTACTAAGCGACAAGTACGCCTTCGGCAAAGGCCAGAAGCTGGACCTCGAGAAAATAAGCAAGTTCAAAGACCTCTGGATCATCGAGATCAGCGTCGACGAGATGACGGGGAAGAAGAGCCCCGCCTAAACCCCTAAAAAATTTTCTGGATTCACCTGCCACAGGGAAAAGGCGTGGAGAACCACTTATCTCAGGTAACCCGCTATGACCCTTTCCAGTGCTGGTACCACCGGGCCCATGTACGTTTCTGCCACTCCGGGCGGTCCGTCGCGTACAGCTCACGGTACATGTAGCCGGTGGCCTCCTCCTCCGAGGCCCCGTCCTCTATCAGCCCCTTCATCACCCAGCGGACCTCCTTCATCCACGCGAGCTGCCTCTCAACCTCCCCAAGGTCGCAGAGGGGCCCGTGCCCGGGTACGATCTTCTCCACATCCATCCCCAGTATCTTCTGGAACGCCTCGATCCACTTGTCGGGGTCAGCAGTGGCGTCACCCGCCCACGGGAACCTGTTGACGAACAGCAGGTCGCCCGCGAACAGGGTCCTGTCGTCTGGCACGTAGACTATGCTGCTGCAGTCGGTGTGGCCGCCTGTGTGGATGAACTCGACGCCGTCTCTCTCCCAGGTGTCTGTGAATGTGGTTGTGGGCAGGACTATCCTGAGGCCCTCAAAGAGCCACCACCGCTCCGGCGCGTCTCTCCTATAGGTCTCAAGCATCTTCTCGAGGTTCCCGGGCGCCCACTCGTTGCCGAGGCTCCTCTCCATCTTCTCCCAGAGCCGTCTGTGGCTCACTATCTCAAGGTCGTCGAACACCATGTTCCCGAAGACGTGATCGCCGTGCACATGCGTCAACAGCAGGTGGGTCATGGGCTTGTCCGTTACTCTCCCTATGGCTTCCCTGAACTTGCGGGCACTTCCCGGGTACTGGGCGTCGACGACCAGCACCTCGTCGCCGAGCGTCACTATCCCAACGTTGCCGCCTGTCTCGCCGTCCCAGTTGGCGTACACGCTATCGGAAACCTTGCTGAGCTTCATACTTGAACAAAGGAATATGGGGTTAAAAAGAGTTGACTGGGGCTACGAGACGTAGAAGTCTCCCTCGATGGAGGCGAACTGCTCCTCAACCATCGCCCTAAGCCCCTCGAGGAGGTCTGGGTGCAGCTGAGCAACGTCCATGAGGCTCAGGATTCCCACGAGCTTCATGACGCCTTCCACGCTCTCCATGACGGGCAGCTTTTTTATCTTCTGGACGAGCATTATCTCGACGGCTTTCTCAAGCGGCTCCTCGGGGCCTACGACTATCACAGGCTCCGACATCACCTCGCACACGGGCGTCGCGTCGGGGTCCGTCCCGCTGCAAACCACCCGGCGCACTATATCCGTCTCAGTTATTATGCCCTTCAGTCCGTCCCCGGAGGTAACCAGCAGGCTGCTTATGCTGAACTTGGACATCTTCCTCGCCGCGTTCTTAACAGACTGCATGTGGTCGATGGAGACCACCTGCGGAGTCATGACCTCATGGACCATCAACACCAAATTGATCAGGCTCAACAAAGGCGGTGCGCCTAAATCGATTATGGAGGCTTAATACCTGAGAGAAACTAAAGGATTAGGCCCTCGTCTTGAGCACTCTCATGCCGCTGGGCAGCTTCTCGGAGGCGTACCGAAGAATAAGCGCCGGCGACCTGCTCCTCCACCTCAGAAGGTACTCCCTCACCTCCTCGGGGTGCCTCTTGGACGCCTCCTTGAGCATCCATCCAACGCCTTTCTGTACCATGTCGTCGCCGTCCGTCATCAACCTGTCCGCGACCCTGAAGACGTCGCCCAGCTGTTCGCCCCTGCGGGCGATGGGGACGAGGCTGACCGCGGCGGCCCTTCGCCTCCACCGGTCACCTGAGCCAGTCCACTCCAGCAGGCGCTCGATGAGCCCCGGGTCCTTCCTCACCGCCTCCGATATGATCTTGGTGCATAGCTGGTCAGTGGTCGCCCAGTTATCTAGGTAGTCCACCCAGCCGTCGAGGACGGGGAAATGCTCAGGCACTATGCGCCTCCTGAACCTCTCCAGCACCCTGAGGCCCACCGCGCCGTAATCCACGTTCACCTGCATCATCAACTCCTCAGTGAGCCTCATCGCCGCCCCGAGGTCCCCCTTCACCTCGGGGTAGTACTTCTTCGCGATGTCATTGGTCTGTTGGCTCGACAGCCCGAAGGTCTCGATGGGCTCCCTGAAGTAACGCCTCAGCTGCTCGGCCCTCTCGGGGCTCCCTGCCTCCCTGACGTCAGCCTTTATCCGTTCGGCCAGCTCAGGCAAAGGCTTCACCGATTTCCACAGTGGACACCTTCATGGCGTCACCGCTCTTGGCGAGGACTATTGTCCGAACCCACGCGGGGTTCTCCAACGGGAAGTCGAGCCTGTAGTGGGCCCCCCTGCTCTCCCGGCGCTCCATCGCCGCCCTTATTATCATCTCGGCGGCGTCGAGTGCCATGGGGAACTCTAGTGCTGGGATCATGGCCTTGCCGGGCTGCACCACCATCCTCGGGGAGGAGTCCCTGAGCTCCTGTATCTTCTCGAAGGCCTCAACGAGCAGTTCGCCGTCCCTGATTACCCCGGCCTTCTCCCACATGGTCTCCCTGAGGGCCGCCATGAGGATCCTCGGCCTGTACCCTGTCTCGCGGCCTATGAGTTTCATGTAGCGGTCCATCTCGGCCGCCGCGAGCCCGTCGACATCCACATGCTCCACCTCTCCGGCGTGCTCCGTGGCCCTCGCGCCGGCCCTCGCACCGAAGACCGTGACGTCCGTGAGGGCGTTACCGCCGTGCCTGTTGGCGCCATGGACACCCCCCACCACCTCACCCGCGGCAAGCAGCCCCTTCACGCCGGTCTCGCCCCACGTGTCGGCGACCACGCCGCCCATCGTGAAATGGGTGAGTGGCGCCACCCTGAACGGCCGCTCGTGTGCCTGCAGCCTGTTCACGTAGAAGTCGTAGCTGCCCATGCCGTAGAAGTCCCCCGGCTTGCTGCTCTTGACAACCTCCCGGGCGTCAACGAGGACGGCGCCGTCTACGCCGCCGCCCTGCATTATCTCCAGCATCATTGCCCGCGAAAGCATGTCCCTACTCTTGGCTATGTACGGCCTCTCTGTGACGCCGTGCTTCTGGGGGATGTCCTCGCCGAGGACGTTGATTATCTTGCCCTCCCTGATGACGCGGCCGTCCACAAGCAGCGGCGGCGCCCCCGGCTCCGCCAGCGCCAACGGGAAGAACTGGACGAACTCCATGTCCCTGAGCCGGGCGCCCGCGTGGTATGCGAGGCTGTACCCGTCCCCCGTGGTCTTCAATGGGCAGTCGGTCCGCTTGTAGAGTGCCCCGGCGCCGCCCGTCGCCAGTATCACGGACTTGCACTGGAAGGCGGCGGGCTGCCCGGCGTCGCCGCTGTAACCGACGGCGCCCACCACTCTGCCGCCGGTCTTCAGCAGCAGCGTTATGATGGTGTTATCGACGAACTCGACGCCCCGGTCCTTGAGGTACTTGACCTGGGGCAGCGTTATGCCTTGGCCGAGTATGGTGCCTAGGGCGCCTACGTGGATGCCTCCGTGGTTGACGTTGACTACGAGACCGTATTTCTCCAGTTCGAGGACGCGGTCGCCGCCCTCATCGGTGAGTACCTCGACTAGCTTGGGGTCGTTGACGCCTTTGCCTACGCTTATTGTCCTCTCCCGGTGCTCCTCGGCGGTCATGCCTCCGACGGCGGCTAGGTAGCCGCTGCCCGCTACGATTGTGCAGTTGTTGTACCCCGCCGGCGCCTTGGAGACCAGCAGGACGTGGGCTCCCAGCTCTTGGGCCTCTATGGCTGCCCTGAGCCCGGCGCCTCCTGTGCCTATTATGAGTACGTCTGATGTGTAGTGAAGGGTCATGGTTGAATAGGTCGGTGGGGATGCTTTAAACGGTGTCCCCCAGCTCATTCAGGCCGGTTCCCGGGTGAGTGTCATTCGTCGGTCATGAAGACCCGCTCAAGGCAGAGCTCCTCGGCGCTCTCACGGGTCACCACGGGCTCCACCCTGAGCCTCGGGTCGAAGTGGTTGAGCGTGTACTGTATGCTGGGGAGCGTCATGTTGGCGCAGAGGCCGTTGAGGAACATGCCGCAGTCCACGCCCACATCTAGGAAAGCCTCGTAGAAGGGGCACCGCCTGACTAGGAACGTTACGCTAGTCTCGTCGCGCCTGTGCTCCGTGATGTCTGCGCCGGCGTCTCCCATGAATCTGCGGTACACCTCGGCGCCCAACTCCAGCGGGGTCAGCCCCTCGGGGAGCGTCCTTTTCATCTCCCTGGCGACGATGGCGCCCTGCCTCTTCGCCGCCTCGTCCAGCATCCCAAGCGCCTCGTCTGTGCCCAGACGCTCCACGGCCTCCATTATGTACGCGATCTGGAGGACGTAGGCACGCTTGACGCCTGTGAACATACAGTTTGACACAGGGGGACGCCGTTTAAACCCTTTGACAACCCCTAAATACGGTGCGGCTACCCTCACACCATGAGAGGCCGTTCGCTCGCCGAGGTCAGCCTCGTCTTCGCCTTGTTCCAGCTGGTGCGGTTGTTCCTCCCCGGCGTTGGCAGCCTCTTTCTCTGGGAGACGCGGGTGCTCGGCTGGAGCTACTTCACGGGGTTCCTCATGCTGCTGCTGCCCCTCCTCGCCGTCATGGTCTGGAAAAGGGACTACGAGGAGTACGGTTTGACGCTGCGGCGTTGGAGGAGCAGCGTCGACGTTGGGCTGAAGGGCTACCTCTACCTCATCGTGCCCCAGGTGCTGCTGACCTTCGGGACGGCGTGGGGCTTCGGCTACAGGTACGCCGTGGGAAGCCTCTTCCTATCAGGCGTCGTGTTTATCTTCCTCTTCCTGCTGCTGAGGCGACTCACAGGGAAGGGGTACAAGGAGTTTAAGGGCCCCGGCGTGCGTGTCGCCATCGTCGCCGCCCTGCTTACTCTACCGCTTGCAGCCGGTTTGCTGGCGAGGAGATTCACTTTGAAGCTGTTGTCGACCGTCGTCTGGCAGTTCCTGTTCGGGGGCGTCGCCGAGGAGGTTCTCTACAGGGGATACATCCAGTCGGCTGTGAACGAGGAGTACGGGAGGCCGTGGAGGTTCGTCGGCGTCGAGTTTGGGCCCGGGCTGCTCGCCTCGTCGGTGCTCTACGGGCTGCACAGGGCGTTGAACACGGTTAAGCCATGGGCTGGGGTCTACGAGGTGTCCCTCGGGTGGGGGCTGTTCGCGTTCACCTTCGGCGTCTTCTACGGGTTCCTCCGGGAGCACACGGGGGACGTTGTCGGGTCGGGTGTTGCCAACGGGCTCATGGACGCGGTGGGGGAGTCCGTTCTGCGGCTACTACGCTAAGTCTGCACCGTTTCTGCTGGTTGTAGGTGGTGCCGGGCTACACAGACCACAATTTAACGCATATGCCTCTCTGGGTAGACGACTATGAAGTCGGGAGCTCCTGGTGCATCAGATCAGATGCTGTACCACCTGAACAAGTTCAACAGGGTGTTCAGGGAGGTCATGAGGAAGTACCGGATAATATACATAGGCTACGTGGCCAGCCTCACCGCCTTCTTCCTCAGCTGCTACCTGGAGTACTTCGAGGCGCCCTGGATGAGGGAGCTGGTTCAGGTCTACCACCTTGAGCAGCTTGTCTTCGCCACCATGGTGTTCAGTGTATTCATGATAATCTACTTCGTGAGGGAGCAGGAGCGCACCAAGTACGAGATAAGGCTCTCAGACGAGCAGAGGATCAGGGAGGGCGTCTGGATCGCGGAGCAGGAGATCAGGAACCAGATCATATTGATCAACCAGGCGACCCACATCGCCGAGAAGAAGGGTGAGCTCAGCGGGCGAATGATCGACATCATAAGAGAAAACACCCAGAAGATGGAGCGGCACCTTGAGCTGCTTCAAAGGGACGACGCGGACCCCAGGGAGATAAGGACGACCCTGCTGAACGAGCAATAGAACAGGGTTCTATAACATTGTTTGATAAACCATTAAAACCGATCTGCCTCCGAGTAGCCATGCCGAGGTGCCCAGGGTGCGGCGCACAGGTATCCGACGAGGGAATCTACTGCCGCGACTGCATAGTCAAGAACCGTGAAAAAGCCATGGGAGAGCTCAGAGACTTCGACGACCTGCTGGACAGCCTAGAGGAGCTCGCGGAGAAGCCGAGGGCCCAGCCCGCCGACGACAAACTCATCGACCTAGTCGAGGACACCCTTCTGGACAGTCTCAGGAAGATCATCCTCGGCTACAGTGACGCAGAAGCCGAGTATCAGTTGTCCATCGCCTCGGACGCCGTGGAGAAGCTCATTCAGTACGGGCCAGACGCGAAGCCGGTGCTCGTGGAGTTGCAGAGAGAGCTGAGGCAGGGAACACAGCACCAGGTCGAGCTCGCCACCATGATCCAGGACGAGCTTTTGTCAATGAACTAGCTCAATTGTTGAAAAGAAGAATAAACAGAATGTTTTAGGGAAGAGAGTTAAGCGTTCACCTTGTCAAGGTAGAGCTTCCTCTTGTAGAGGACGCCCATCACGTCCGCCGCCCTCTCAGGCGTCGTGTACACCGGCACCTTCTGCTTCTCCAGTATCTTGGCTGACGCCCCCGCGACGTCCGCAGCCGGGTCGATGACGATGACCGGCTTATCGTACTTCTTGTAGGTCTTGAGCAGCGTGTTGTTGATCCACTCGTACATGCCGTGGAGGTCCTCGTCTGGCACGTCCGGGAACATGGTCTTGATGATGCTGGTTCCCAGGCTGATGGTTATCAATCCGTGTATCTCCGGCTGCTTCAGCACGATGTCCGGGACGTTGAGGAAGCTGTTCATGTTCAGTGTAGCCGTCAGGTCCACAGGGTTCTTGGGGTTGCCGAACCCAGGGATCAACTGCATGATCTCAGCCTGCGCCTCCTCGCCGAAAGTCGGGATGCTCATGCCGTTCTGGATGAGCCTGTCAGCAGTCTCCACGGCGACGCCGCCGCTGTTACTCACGATGCCGATGTTCGGTCCCTGAGGCAGAGGACAGTAGAGCAGCCCCTTGACGTAGTCGAACATCTCAGCCGCGTCGTAAGCCCTGATGACGCCCGCCTGCCTGAACGCGGCGTCGTAGACCTTGTCGCTGCCCGCGATGCTGCCGGTGTGGCTCGCAGCGGCCTTGCTTCCGGCCTCGGTTACGCCGACCTTGATAACGACTATGGGCTTCTTTGGGGTGACCTGCTTGGCGGCCTCGTACCACTTGCGGCCGTTCTTGAGACCCTCGATGTACATCGTGATGATCTTGGTGTCGTCGTCCTGGCCGAAGTACTCAAGGTAGTTCCAGCCCTTGAGGTCGCTCTCGTTACCGCTGCTAATGAACTTGTTGACCCCCACGCCCATCGCGGAGGCCCTCAGGTAGAGCTGCAGCCCGTAGCCGCCGCTCTGGCTGATGAACGCGACCTCGCCGCTCTCGTGGAGGAACGGTATCATCAAGGCGCTGAGCTTGGCGGCGCTGCTTGTGACGCCCATGCAGTTGGGGCCTATGAAACGGGTGCTGCCTTCAGCAGTCTGTAGTATCTGCTGGATCAACTTCTTGCCCTCGTCCCCGGCTTCGCTGAAGCCGCTGGTGATGACGACGGCGCCCTTGGTCCCGATGGCCTTCAGTTCCTCGAACACGCCTGGGACGAACCGGGCGGGAACCACGACCAGTGCCATGTCCACCGGCGCCCCGATGTCCTTGACGCTGGCGTAGCACTTGAGTCCCTGGATCTCCTCGGCCTTGGGGTTGATGGGATAGATTTCGCCCTCGAAGCCGCTCTGCTTGATGGCGTTGAGCAGCATGTACCCCCACTTGAAGGGGTCTGTGCTGGCTCCCACCACGGCGACGCTCTTGGGCATAAGGATCTTGTCTAGCGCTTCCTTGGCATCCAAGTCAATTCAACTCTGAAACGTTTCATGAAAAGGTGCAGCCGATCCTATATAAAACTGTATGAGCGGGGGCGAATAGAGTAAATACCAGCGGCGCCGTGACACGTCAGAGCCCCTGAATGCCTCTGCGCCGACGAATCACAGGTGAAGGGATGGCTGCTCATGCTATTTTCACCTTCCACCCCTACACACAAGGCTGGGTCGACTTTATAGTGGGAGGTACCGAGTCATTGGTGATGAGCATCAAGATGGTAGAGTTCGGTCCCTTCGGCTGCAGGCTTGAGAGGGGTGGCGTTGACTCCGTGGACGACATCCCAGATGGCTTCCGGGTCGTCAGGATCGAGGCAGGTAAAGAGGTAACCGTTTTCGTCGAGCCCACTGGATAGCATTGGGAAAATAGACACTGGCGTGTGTCTACCTTGTCGTAAATACTGTAGACTGGACTCAGTATATGGTATCAAACACGAGCCACAACTTTAGTAGTCAATAGGAAGCCAGTTGCATTATGGTTTACTGAAAGTTCTAAAAAGGAAATCATTATAAGTTTATGTGCATAACCACAAAATAGATGTGTGCATAAGCACATAAAACCATGAGAGGAGTCCATGAAGAATGAGAAGGAGAGGAAGAGGACAAAGCTGGTTTGGTAGATGGCCCTTCAGGCGGATCTACGGGTACGGGAGAGGCTTAGGATACGGCTACTGGGGGGCAAACTACTATCCACCCTACCCGAGGGCTCCAATGCCTCGACGGTGGTGGATAAGCCCCGGGTATGGGTACAGAGCCCCATATACGTGGGGCTACCCAAGATACGCGCCGAGGCCCTATGTCGGCTAACGTTAAGGGTTGAACCGAAATGTTAACTACTAGTAAAGCCGGATACGGCGCAACTGTTTATCCTTACAGGTTTTGGTGGAGCCCGCCTTGAAGGTGGCAGTCTCAGCGTCGGGAGCCACCCTTGACTCTCAGGTTGACCCGAGGTTCGGTAGAAGCCCCTACTACGTGTTGATAGACACGGAGACCATGGCGTTTGAGTCCTTGCCCAACGCGAGCATGAACGCACCTAGTGGGGCAGGCATAGGTGCCGCCCAAGTCGTCGCTGGGAGAGGCGTGGAAGCCGTGCTGACGGGTTCGGCGGGGCCTAACGCGTATCAAGTGCTATCTATGGCGAACATCGAGATCGTCACAGGTGCCCAAGGCACAGTCAGGCAGGCCGTTGAGGCGTTCAGGAGAGGCGAGTTAAAAGCTTCTGCCATGTCAGGGAGCCCGAGTTACGGCGTGGGGAGGGGCATGGGTGGAGGCATGGGGCGCGGCATGGGTAGAAGAATGGGGGGTATGTACCAGTACCAGCCTCCAAAGGCGTCTCCTCAGCCTGTGACAGGCGAAGATGAGAAAACGATGCTCAAGAAACAGCTTGAGCAACTGGAGCAGCAGTTGAAGGCCGCTAAGAAGAGGCTGGAAGAGCTGGAGGAGTGAGCAGCGAAGGCTCAACATAGTTAGGGAGAATCGCCTGAACCAGCAGCCGAGGGCTCGGCGGAGCCCACGCCATAGATGAAGCTCATGACGCATTATCAGAGACCCAAGCCATCGCCAATGGATAGGAAGCTGAACATCGAGAAAGCGTTAGGAGATATTTTCCTAGCAGAAGACCTTGGATACATAGCCGAGGTTTTATCCGTTGCATCCGGAAAAAGTGCTATCCAAAACAGTGAGATCGATTTACCGGAAGCCGTGAAAGAGGATTTACTGATCCTACTGGATAAAGAAAGGATATTGATACTCTTCGGGACCTCGAAGACTATTGCTTGGGAGGACAGGTTGATAATGTTTCTCCCTGACGAGGGATATGAGGTGCCACACGTCATCCGTAATATGCTGATAAGGGCGGGGAAAAGCTCTGAACTTGAGCCGTTCCGAGCTTTGAAGGACTATCTCACAGAAATCGGTGACGCCGAGCCTGAAGATACCATATCATTAATCGAAGATGTTCTCGAAGAGATTGAGCACGGGAAAATATCGGCAGACAAGCTGTCCGGGGCCGCTAAGAAGCTTTCTCTGGAGTCCAAGATGGGGACGATCATAGCGGTGCTTAAAGGGGCAGGGGTGATCAGCCCCTGCCTGAGAAACCCTTCGACTCTAAGGTACGAAGTGAACTCTTTCTTCACGAAATGTGCATCCCATAACAAATCAACTGTTTGATATTATTGCTGTGATCAGTTGAGGCTATAAACGTCCGATACTTAACACTGTTAAGTAACGTTTATAATGCACAGTGTTATGCTTAACATTGTTAGGTATGTGTGACTGCCCGGGATGCCACGAAGCCCACGGACACCACAGGCACCCTCTGCCCGAGAGGGGGTGGGTCCAGTTCCTCGCGCTGCTGATCCTCAACGAGAAGCCCATGCACGGCTACCAGTTAAAACACGAGATGGAGGAACGGGGTTACGTGCGGGAGGGCCGGTTCAAGACTGGCTCCCTCTACACTATCCTCAACAGGATGGAGGAGCACGGCCACCTGTCCTCGACGCAGGAGGAAAGCGAGTCGGGGAGAACCCGGCGAGTGTACGCCCTCACAGAGGAGGGGCGGGGGCACCTGAAGGCGGGGCTGGAGTACATGCTGCGGAGGAAGAGGTTCCTCGACGAGGTGCAGCTGTACTACAACCGGCACTTCCCGGGGGACGCAGCCTGACGCGAGGAAAAGACATGCATAGACATCATGGATGCCACGGGTACTCCTGCGGATGCCACGGATTCAAGTCCGTGGAGGATGAGGTGGTCATGCTTGAGAAGGCGAAGGACCACATTGAGTCCCAGTTGGCGATAGTGAACGAGAGACTTGAGAAGCTGAAGGAGTAGACGGTTGCGCGGCTCTCCCCCAGCTCCCAAGAAAAACCTACCCCTTATTTTACTTAACCTTATCCCAGCGCGTCTAGCAGGCGTGGTAAACGTTTCTTGACCTAGTTTAACCAAGTTTTTCCCCTGAAAAAGGTCTAAAGTCAAAGTTTCTTGATAAAAACGCCTTTATTCGCTGTGGTTAAGTGAAAGAGAATATAAAAATGTCTGAATTCGACGAGGAGGTTTATTCTACCATGTTCAACGCGTTAAGGCACGGCGTGCGTAGGAACATTCTACGAATGCTTGAGGGAGGCGAGCTGACGTTCACAGCGATGGCCGAGAGGCTCGACCTGTCAAGCTCCCACCTAACCTACCATCTAGACTCGCTCAAGGAACTGGTATCGAAATCGGATAACGGTTACAGGCTATCCGTTTTCGGGGTGGCGGCGGCGGACATGATGAGGAAGGTAGAGGAGCCCCCGGGTCAAGGGGCCCTCAAGGCAAGGACCCAGAGGTACCTCATCGTGTGCCTGTTGGCGGCGCTCGTTATCGCCTCCAGCCTGTTGGTCGTCACACATCTTGAGACGTCTGGGCTCAGGTCTCTCAGCGGGCAGCAGGAGGCCGTGATCGAGGCGCTTCACATGGAGTATGAGCCCATGACTCGGCTGTCCGGGCTGATGGACACGCGGCCCTTCACCCACTTCTCAGACGGGCTATACGCCGTCTCGGGGTGGACGCTGAGCTACGAACACGACACGTCACGGGAACGCCCCTATGAGGAGAACCACTACCCTCCCTACTTCTACGCCGTAGTCTACGCGCCCGTGGACAACCTCACGCTGTACCTGCAGCCTGGTAAGCAGTTCCCGATGGGAGAGTTCTCGTATCCTCTAACCCTTCAACAGGGCAACGCCTGGATGAACGAGTCCGCTGTCAGGGTCGAGCTGACATACCCGGGCCTCAACGTCACCGACGTGAAGTGGCAGTCGCCCATCATCTGGCAGATGAACGTGACGGATACCGCACAGCTGGAGGTGCCGCTGCCATCCGAGGGCTGGTACACGTTATGCATGACTGGGCCGATTCGCAAGTCAAGAGGCGGGGCGACCACCCTGAGGTTCGGGCTATCAAGCGTGGTGAACGGGACCCGGGTAGTGGCCGAGCACGTGGATGTCTGGGTTGACTTCAAGCTGCTCAGGGGCGGCGACGAGGTCCTCTTCGGCGTGTGGGACAGAGGCTAACTGGCCTCACATTCATCCACCCCACCTCTACGCGGCCTAGTTTCGCAGCCCCCTCTGACTCAAGGGGCTGCGTCCACCTTATAACGGCTCGCGGGCTGGTTCACATCGGTTTCCTTGTCGGGGTTCGTCACGGGTCTACAGCTCCAGGCGGAGAACGAGGCACACCCAGTGTCAACTGGGAGCCCGGAGCTGGACAGCCTCACCGGCGGCATAAGGCCGGGCATGTTCTACCTGTTCTACGGAGAGAAACCCCTCATCGAGAACCTGTTCCTACATGTCCTGGCCGACGCCCTCAGGCACCGGTCCGGCCGACCCCCAACCGCGGTGTACATGGTGTGCGGCAACTACAGGCGGGAGCGCACCGACATCGGCACAGACACCCTCATGGAGCTGGTGGAGGCGTCGGGCTACCGCATCGAGGAGGCCCTGCGCAGAGTAGTCATACTGACGGCGTCCAGCGCCGACCAGCAGGGCTTCCTCGTGGACGAGCTCGAACGGCTGCTGGAGAGTGAACCAGAAGTCAGCCTCGTGCTCGTCCGCGGCATCTTCAAGCTCCACAGCGACGACGCCCGCCGGCGTAACAGGCACGTCGTCGCGGAGGAGGTGCAGCGCAGCATAATACGGCTGCGTCAGGTATGCGCCAGCCATGACATCCCCCTCGTGGCGTCGGGCCGCGAGGTGAAGACCCGCCGGGTGCTGCCGCAGCCCGAGGCCAGCAGTTTTCTTAAGCACCTGGCCAGCGTCATCGTGTACCTCCGTGGGCGGGGCGAGGGCGGTTTTTTTAACCGGGCCTTCGTGGTGAAGAGCCCGACAAGGCAGCCAAAGTCAATCGAGTACAGGTACAGGGTGGATGAGGATTTGGGACGAACTACGCCGCCGTTCAGGCAGAACTTTAACATGAGGGTCGAGCAGCTCCGCAAGGAGTTCAGGGAGGCAGTGGTGAGCCCGGAGCGCCGCGACGCGTTCGACAGGCTCGTGGAGGCGTGGGGCGCCGAACTGGGGGCCATCAGCTACGCGGAGAGCATGAAGATGCTGGACCTGATGCTGCTGGTGGCCGCCGTGGACAACCGGAGGGCGATAGAGGAACTGAGGCTCAGGTACGAGAGGATCGACGGACGCCTCAAGCGGCTGGAGGACCAGCTCCGCGAGGCTTTTCAGACAGTAGGTGAATGATGACCCATGAAGGTGTACGTCGTCTGTGACTTGGAGGGCGTGGCGGGTGTCGTCGACTTCAAGAAGCAGTGCATGGAGGACGGCGCGTATTACCGGCAGGCCATCAGGATGGCCACCCAGGAACTCAACGCGTTAGTCGATGGGGCGCTTGAGGGAGGAGCAACAGAGGTTTGGGCCTGGCCCGGCCACGGGGCGTTCCCGGGTGGCATAGACGTGGAGCTGCTGCACCCCGAGTGCAGGCTCGTGATGCACGCCGGCGACGGCGGCCCTGTTGGGCAGGACGGGGGCTTCGACGCGATGATGCTTCACGGGCTCCACGGGATGGCCGGGTCAGAGGGGGTCCTCGCCCACAGCTTCATGCCTTTCATGAAGAACATCTGGATCAACGACCTCAAGATAGGCGAGATCGCGTTGAACATGCTAGGCTTCGGCGTCCACGGCGTTCCCACGGTCTTCGTGAGCGGAGACCAGACCGCCGTCGACGAGGCGAATGACCTGGTTCCGGGGATCGAGGGCGCCGCGGTGAAGTGGGCGCTTGAAGAGAAGGAGAAGCTGGGTGCACTCAGCGTCAGGAAGGCGATCTCCCTGAGCCCGGGGAAGGCCCAGGCGGTAATCAGGGAGGCGGCAAAGAGAGCCATGGGCAAAGTGGGCTCTGTCGAGCTCTTTACCCTTGACTCCCCATACGCGGTGAAGGTCGAGTACACCGAGAGGAAGTACGGCGAGTGGACGTTCAGCGTCCCCGGCGTAGAGAAGGTCAACGAGACCACCACCCTGCAGACCCGAGACAGTCTAGACCAGATCGTGTTCTAGCCCCTGTTTCACGGGGGTCCCTCTACTTTTTTCCTGCGTCCCCCTTATTAGCCGACTGGGCGCATCCACGGGTACCGTTGAGGTTCAGGGGGTGGCTTCTAGACCCCTACACCAGGGAGAAGGACGTGGTCTACTGGTTCAAGACCGTGAGCGGCGACACGGTGCAGCTCAGGGAGCGGTGCAGGCCCAGCTTCATAGCGGAGCCCGCCGACGCCAACAAGCCCGAGCACCTTGTCTACCTCTTCGATGAGCACCCCTACGTCTACAAGGCCGAGGTCGTCGAGAGGCACCCGTCCCTCGACAGGGGGAGCCTCAAGAAGGTGGTGGAGGTGACGCTGGACCTCCCAGACGACGAGGCAGAGGTGCTCAGGTACGCGGAGCGGCTGCCCGAGGTCAAGGAGGTCTACAACACGGGGCTCATCCCCATCCAGTGGCACCTCATACGGCGGTCCCTGCCCCCCACCAGCTACTGCGAGGTGGAGGCGCGGCACGGCGCCCTCGTGGACGCCCGCGTGCTTGACGACTGGGAGGAGATCGAGGCGCCGCCCTTCAAGCCCCTCATGTTCATCGCCCCCAGCGGGTGGAGGATCGACGACGTGAAGCTACTCGACGGCGAGCAGAGCCTCCTCGCCCACCTAGAGGGAGACGAGGAGGACGTCCTCAGGGACTTCAACACCTTCATCGCTGAGTACGACCCGGATGTGCTCATCACGGACAGCCCCACGAGGACCGTGAGGAAGATTGTGAAACGGGCGACGCGGAACGGCGTACGCTTCCAGTTCGGCAGAGGCGACGAGC
>JAFGTA010000054.1 GCA_016934355.1 Candidatus Bathyarchaeota archaeon
CGCTGAAGAGGAAGGTGCTACGTGCCGTGGACCCGGAGATGGACCTCACCAGCGTGGACAACTGGGGGGTGATCTTGGGTGAGTTGGAGAACCTGGGGTGGGGCCGCTTCACTAGGAGCGGACGCGAGATCAGCGTCGAGTACCTGGGTGTGCCTCTCACGTTCCTCCGTGGCTACCTTGAGTCCCTCTTCAGGGTGGAGTTCCAGACCCACGTAGCGAAGGGCGGCGAGCTCATCGTCCTAAGCGCAAAGTGACTGGGCGCGTTACAGCCCCGTGCAGGGGCATCTCTTGTAGGGGCCGATGACCACGGTTACCTCCGAGTAGGCTATGCCTTCTAGGTTGAGCTCCTGCTCCAGGAACTGTTTCAGCTCCTCCATGTCCTTGAAGATGACCTCGACGAAGAGGTCCACGTTCCCCGTGGTCCTGTAGAGCACCTGGACGTCGGGGTTGTCCTCAAGGTGTTTGACGACGTTCATTAGTTTCCCCGGGTTTATCCTGAGCCCTATGAACGCCTTCACTATTCGGCCTATCTTGTGGTAGTCGAGTAGCAGGTTGAACTGCTTGATGATTCCCTCGTCCACCATGCGGTTCACCCGTTTCCGCACCGTGGCGTCGCTCACCTCGAGCTCGCCCGCGATGGTGCTGTACGGCTTCCTCGCGTTCTGGTTCAGCGATCTTATTATCCGGAGGTCGAGGCGATCAAGCGACATTTTCGGGTTTTTTCCGTGTTAAGAGGTGCTTCTGTCCGGCCTTCTCTTTACTTGTTTTACGCAATTTCTCTCTATCCCTCTTTTAAATATTAAATGAAGAAAAATGTATATATGCTTCTCGTTTTCCAACCTGATGGTTCGGATATGGTAACTGATTTGTTCAGTTTGCCTTGTGAAAGGTTCGGAATCCGTATTTCTAATATTCCAATAGTCACATAGGTTCGTCCTGTTTCAGTATTATGGGAATGGAAATGAACTACAAGGAGTTCGTAAAGCAGGTCCCCAGAACCATGAGGGGGCCGCTGTCGGAGACTCTGATAGACATACTCCTTGAGGGGGACGAAGGTCTAGCGGTCACACCGTCGCTGGCTAAGACTATACTGCACTACTGGCAGAGGGACCAGCTGGACAGCGAGGCTGGCCTGACGAATCTGCTGAAGGCGACTTTCGAGGCGGACCCGGAGACAACCCTCAAGGTGATACAGAACTTCGACTTGGAGGACCTCAGGGTCGCGCTCCAACCGGCTTAGACTCGCAGGGGATTTGCCGTTTGAGGAGCTTCGGGATCGAGTTCGTGCCCATGGAGCTGTTCTGGAAGACCACATACTATACTATGCAGGCTGAGAAGCTGGGCTACGACAGCATCTGGATAACAGACCACTTCAACAACAGGAACGTCTACGTGAGCCTCGCGTTCATCGCCAACTACACTGACAGGATCAAGCTGGGGCCCGGCGTGACTAACCCGTACCTGATCCACCCGGTTTACACGGCGCAGAGCGTCGCGTCACTCAACGAGGTGGCGCCGGGGCGCGTAATCTGCGGCATCGGCGCGGGGGACAAGACCACGCTTGAGATGCTGGGAAGGGAGATGGAGTCGCCTCTTCGCGCCATGAGGGAGAGCGTCGGGCTGATTCGGAGCCAGATTGCGCGGGAGAAGGGCGGTTACGGTGGGCGGATGTTCAGTACTTCGGCGGGCGCCCGCTTCAACTTCAAGGTGAAGGGTGAGGTGCCCATCTACATTGGGGCTCAGGGACCCAAGATGCTGCAGCTGGCTGGGGAGATCGGTGACGGCGTGCTGATCAACGCGTCGCATCCCCGTGATATCGAGAGGGCGGTGGACCTCGTCGCGAAGGGCGCCGCTAAGGCGGGTAGAAACGGGGATGAGATCGACGTGGCGGCTTACACGTCGTTCTCAGTTGCGGATGACAGGAAGAGCGCTAAGAAGAGCGTTGTGCCCGTCGTGGCTTACATCGTCGCCGGGAGCCCGCCTCAGATACTTGAGAGGCACGGCATCCCGGTGGAGAGCGCCGACCATATCAGGAAGGACCTCGCAGACAGGAACTGGGGCGAGGCGTTCGGAGCGGTGAACAGCGAGATGATAGACGCCTTTAGCATCTGCGGCGACCCAGACCAGTGTGTGGAGCAGATCGACGGGTTGTTCAAGACGGGTGTAACCCACTTCATCACGGGTTCTCCGCTGGGACCCAGCAAGAAGAAGTCGATCAACCTGTTCGGCAACGAGGTCATACCCCACTTCAAGGAAGCTTAGACGCGGTTCGGGCATCCCCTTTTTTCTGGTATTGTTATAAATAGATGCATCCATATTCAGAAGACATGGCTTCTCGGAGGTCCGAGACACTAGTAGCCGTCGGCGTCGTGCTAGTATTCGCGTCGATGATACTGTACAGAGGCATCCGGTTCACGGGCGGCTGGTCCATCGACTGGCGCGACACCGTTCACTGGTACGGCATCATAGGCGCCGTCCTATTCGCCGCGTCCATGGCGCTCAGCCACAGGAGCTTCAGGGCGAGCCTGAAGGGAAACTGGGCGAAGTATCACTGTCTACTTGGAGCTCTTTCACTCATCTTCGCGGGGCTCCACTCAAGGAGCAGGGCTGCTGTGATTTTCCCTGTCCACTATTCGAGCTACTTCATCCTGGCTGTGATGGGCGTCACCGTGCTCAGCGGTGTTCTCTTCAGGGTTCTGCCGCCCACCCACCCAGTCGTGAGGTGGCTGCGCCTACTCCACAGCCCCCTCTCATCTGCGCTGAAGCTTGCCCTGCTTTACCACGTGTTGACGAAGCTCGCGGTGATCTAGTTTACTTCATTAGCCGCGGTTCCCTTGGTTCAACCACTGTGAAGCCGAGGATTCTCATTTTTGCGCTTCTCATCGCCGCGGCGTTCACCGGGGCACACCCTGTACACGCTCAGGAGGAGCCGGTCATCCGCGTATACGGCGCCGTCGACAACCCTGTGAACATCACATACAGCGAGTTCCTGCGGCTGCCCATGACGTCCGTCAACGTCTCATGTATCTGCGTCGGGGCACCCCCCGATAACCCGGGGCTGAACAGCTTCGTGGTCTACACGTACAACTGGACCGGGGTCAGGGTGTCTGACATCCTCGACCTCGTGGAGGCTCGCGAGGAAGCCGTGGACGCGGTGTTCCGGGACGACACACAGTACAGCAGCAGCCTCCCCGTCGAGGCTCTCCGCGAACCCGAGATGATCATAGCGGTGTACGCGGACGGTGAGCCGCTGAACAGGGAGCAGGGAGCCCCTTTCAGGCTGGTGGCGCCGTGCTGGTGGGGCTACAAGTGGGTGAAGTTCATCACAAGGATAGAGGTGGTGGACTACGACCACCTCGGGTTCTGGGAGAGCCACGGCTACCCCGACGACGCGAGGATACCGGGATGTACATTCACTGTGTCAAACCCTGTCGTATTCACCGCGGCGGCTCAGGGAGTCGCGGTGCTCGGGCTATCCCTCGTCGCGTTAGGGCTCTACCTGAACAGGGCACGAGTCTAGGCGTGTACGCCGCTGCGGAGGTCCCCGCCCTTTATGTACGCCCAGGCCATGCGGCTGGTGGTGTGGCTGAACCCTACCTCGCCGTCCCTGCCTATGACTATGACTCCGCCCTGCCCGTGGACCCTCCCGTCCATGCAGCCGAGGGCGGCCTCCGCCGCCTCCTTGGGCGTCATCCCCTTCTCCATGTTGGAGAGCACGAGGCGGGCGAGGTTCACCTTCATGATGGACTCGCCGTGGCCAGTCGAGGAAACGCCGCCGACCCTGTTATCCGCGTAGCCGCCGCTGCCCACAATAGGCACGTCACCGATCCTTCCGACCAGCTTACCCGTGACGCCGCCTGTAGACGTCGCTGCGGCGAGGTTCCCGGCTCTGTCCAGAGCCACCGCTCCTACGGTCTCGTGCCCGAAGACCGCGCCATACTCCTTCTTCTTCAGCCACCCGGCGAGGTCCTGACGCGCCTCATCAGTCACGAGCTCGTCCTGTGATATCTTTTCGAGCCCATGCCGCTCCGCTAGCCTATGCGCTCCTTCCCCGATCATCATTACGTGGGGCGTCTCCTCCATTACCAGCCGTGCGAGTCTAATCGGGTACCTGATGTCCCTGAGCCCCGCGACGGCCCCCGCCTCAAGCGAAGCGCCGTCCATTATCAGGGCGTCCATCTCGACGGTGCCGTCCTCTGTGAGCACCGAGCCTATCCCCGCGTCGAACACCGGGTTATCCTCAAGGCTGTTCACCGCGGCGACGACTGCGTCCAGAGCTGAGCCGCCTCCCTCAAGCGTTTCCCATCCTTGTCTAACCGCCTCCTCGACGCCGGCTATGTTCACGTCGACGAGTCTGTCCGGTATCGGCCAAGCCCCGCCATGCACAATCATTACAGGGTCAGTCACTGCAATCGGCTATCACAGGGAGCACAGGTATATAAAGCAAAACGCCGGCCAGACCATAGGGGGGAGGGGGGGTACCCGCCGGAAACCCGAAACCAGCCCTTTTAAGCCCGGAGAAGCCCCAGAACAGCCCCGTTCCGACCCTGAAACATGCAAAACCGTATCCTATACAGCGTAAAAGTGCAATCTACCACGCGCTTCAATGGACTGATAACTTGTTATGTTCGGCGTAACTCGTTCTGGAATACCCTTGCTGTGTTCAACCGGTTATCTAAAGAGGGTTCAGCAGGGGAGAGCAGGCTAGGTGCCTGGGTAACCGATATAAGGCGAACCGCGTCAACTTCAGGCATGTCACACCCCGGAGTAAAGGGACTCCTCACCTTCTTCTACTACAAGGACCTAGCGGCTGCAGCCAAGTTCTACGAGGAGGTCATGGGATTCAAGCTAGTGCAGGACCAGCGGTGGGCCAAGATATTCATGGCGGCCGAGAACAGCTACATGGGCTGCGTCGACGGAAACGTGGGGTACCATAAGCCCAGCGACGACAAACCCGTGATGCTCACGGTGGTAGTGGACGACCCGGACGCATGGTACACGCACTTCAAACGGCACGGCGTCGAGACGCTGAGCGAGCCCCACGACGACGAGGAGCTGAAGCTGCGGATATTCCTGCTACGCGACCCCGAGGGCTACGTGATCGAGATACAGAAGTTCCTCGAACCCTTCCCCTAGCCACATGTTTTTAACGTGTTTTCCCGCGAAAATATGCAAATCCTTTATAAGTAAAAGGGGGCGCCCAGCGAAAACCGCTTATACTGGATGCAAGTCACCTTTTTTAGTCGATAGACAGATTCTAGACACCATTTGGAGATTCCATGATGGATCAACTTGAGCAGAAGATTAAGGCCGCCATAGATGGTAGTGGTTGTGACGCGGTCTTGGCGTTCGGGGTGGACAACTTCAACTACCTCACGCGAACCGTTCTCCCCTTCGCGGAGCATTACCCCGCACGCAAGGCGGTGGCCGTATTCCCAACGGGCGCGGCCCCCGCCGTGGTCTGCCCCTACGACTGGTCGGGGGCGGTAAAGGACCAGGGGTGGCACGGCGAGGTCGTCGCATACGACGAGAACGAGGCCGTCGAAGCCGAAGCCATGATAAAGAGCC
>JAFGTA010000055.1 GCA_016934355.1 Candidatus Bathyarchaeota archaeon
ACTCCCTGCGCTTTCCTATTTTACCCAATGGGTCATTATTATGGCTTCTTAATTCTTTTCAGTAGTTTTTATCAAGAATTGAGTTATTACTTTGTTGATTTCACTCAGGGGTTTAAATACACGATCATATTACTGGCACAATGTATTAAAGATAAATGTGGATGGATGAAATCATAGTAAGCGACAGAACGATCTTCGCGTTAAGCATGTTTAAGATAAAGAGGTCACAGATGCCTTGGGTTCTCGTGGTTGTACTCTTGATAGGGAATCTATGGAGTCTATCCATAATCATTGGGAAAAATACTTGGTACCGTACTCAATTCGACGACAACCTGGTCTTGACCCAGAACTATATGTTTGAGGTCAAATACAGGCTGACAGGCATCATTGAAGCGAAAACAGTGACACGCGAAGGGTTATTGGAGCTACGGGAGTGGGCCGAGATGACGTCCACTCAGGCCGCGACAGTAACATACCTTGACACCCATCACTTCGACCTCTGGCGCCGGCTCTCAGACTCGATGACCCTACTGGAGGCGTTCATAGAGGACCTTATGGACAACGTCGGAGACGATGAAGTGCTGGTGCTCGACGAGTATAGCATACCGAGATTATCTAACGTTCTGGAAAAGCTCGACGAAGTCACCGTGGAGCTATTTCCCGATGACTTAGATGATAATCCATGGGCATCGCCTCGGTATGATAACATGGATAGAGCCATTGGGAAAATCCAGGCCTTCGAGTCGAGGGTGGCCCAGTGCTGGCTTATCATACCCCACCATACGGATGCCAACTATTCATCGCCGGAGGCCCAGGCCAATGAGTTTCTTGTAGAGAGACTGGGAGAAGACTATGTTGAAACATATTTCCCGAAATACTCTATAGGATTTAACACTGAG
The DNA here is from genome assembly GCA_016934355.1 of Candidatus Bathyarchaeota archaeon. The sequence goes on from JAFGTA010000055.1 coordinate 900, forward strand.
ATAGAGAATTGGTTGGTGGGAGTAACTTACTATTATAGTATCGAAGTGGGCGACTACAATGCTTCAAGAGGCGTCTACTTTTACTTTGACAAATCTGGGAGGTTATTTAGGCACGACTGTGTGCCTCAGCTCGATAACCTACAGCCGTTCACTGTGACTAAAGAAGAGGCGGTTTATACGGCTAAGAGTATGGTGGATGAGAGCTATGTTGACATGGATGCTGAACTCGGTTGGGTCAAGCAGTTTATCAATGGCACTAGAGTGGACAAGTATCTTTGGTCGATCGATTTCTATCATTCAGAGAAATGGGGTAACAGTGGTGATGCTACGAGAGTCCTAATTGATCCCAAGAACGGGAAAGTACTTAACGTGGACAGGTATAGCTGGAAAGCTGTATCATAAAAGATCGCGCGTAAACGAGAAATTTGAACGAAATATATCATCTAACTCCCTGCGCCACTATTCCGTGTTAAAATATCGATCAGGCTACCGGGAATAAGCGTTTTCTGGAGGTGTTTCTGCCAGGGGTTGTTGCGTATCCGTGTGAACATTTATCTAGGTTTATACGGTGTGGTTCGGTCTAGCTCATATTCTAAGCTTTATAATAATTTTCTAGGAATATCCATGCCCAGACCAATACAAATTAATTTTATTAAATACCTTTATTATGATTAATAAAAAAGAATAATTTATAATGATTTTTTTAAGATCATTTTGTAACTCTGAGATATCTGCTTCATGTATTTCGGATTTAATACATCTTTACTCCGTTGATATGTACAGTATACGTCTTTTTTATCGTCTATCAATTCAAGTAGATCGCATTTTTTACACACTTTGTCAATGTTGACCCAACCCGTTTCCTTGATGCGTTGCTTTTGTGTTGATGCGTCAACATTTATTTTTAACATTGGGCACCATACGGTGTTTGGTTTTACCCTTAATTCACTATTCATATTGTTAACAAAAGACGATTTGTTATAAAATGTATTGTGATTAGCATGAGAATTAATCCCACTCCCTGAGCCATTACTCCGGTTTTCTCTCTCTGATGTCTTGAGTGAATCTCAGCAGGTATCCGTTGGGGTCCTGTACGAGGAACTCTGTCTGGCCGTACTCGGTGTCTCCGCCCCTGTACCAGCTCTCCTTGGGGGGTCTGAACAGGGCGACGCCGGCTTCACCAAGTCTCTCCAGTAGGACGGATACGTCGCTTACCTCTATCTGGAAGTTGACGCCCCTTCCATACGGGTGTTCAAGCTCCCCCGTCAGCCAGTGGTCGTTGGTCTCCTCGATCATCATCTGTGAGCCCTCGTATGAAAGGAAGCAGAACCTGTCCTCGGGTCTGGCGTACTCGACGGTGAACCCGAGGGTGCCCCGGTAGAACCGTAGACTCTTCTCGATGTCAGACACGGACAGCTCCGGGATAAGCGCGTTAAACTTCATCTCTCAACAAGTAGCAGTACCCGATTTAACCTCATGGTTTCTCCTCCCCGCGCCGTTGACGCCGACATCTGAGCATACTCGTGGTGGACTCTCTATTTCATGTGACTTCATTCAGGAATCGATGACCTTATCATAGCTTCGCCTTAACCTACCGTATGGCTCAGATTGAGTTACCCTACGATGAGCTGAAACAAGGATTGGCCGCCGATCTCCTGAAACACGGCTTGATGGTGCTGGCCACCTGTGACGGGGGACGAGTCTACGCGAGGACGGTGATAACCGTGTTCGACGGTCTAACCGTGTACGTCATCGCGAAGAAGGACAGCAGGAAGTATAAGCAGATCGAAGTCAACCCCCACGTCGCGCTCGCCGAGGGCAGCTTCCAGATAGAAGGCGTAGCGTCGCTACAGGGGCCGCCAAGGAACGAGGGCAACCTAGTCTATCTTGACAGGTTCAAGGCGCAGCAGCCAAAACTGTTCGAGAGCCAAGACGGTAAAGGCAACTTCGATAACCCGAACATGAGGGTGATCAAGATCGAACCCTATAGAGTCGCGTACTACGTCCAGAGACCGATAGCAGATGAATCATACCTCAACGTACTAGAGCCGGAGAAGAAGAAAGCCTACAAATGGACGAGAGAAAAAGACCAATTCTAATGAATTCACACCTCGTTAATCTACGGGAACTCAACCTACTCGTTACATGAAACAGAGCCAAATCCCGGGCACAGCGAAAAATTCCCCACAGCAGCGAAACCCAGAACAGAAACACGGCGATAAACCCGGATACCTAAAATAGTGCAGGCTAAAACCACCCTGAAAACAGCCCCCAAAAAAAAATGGAAATTACCTGCCACAGCGAAAACCCAGCTACAGCCGTTTTAAAGAAGCCCCACCAAAACCCCAAATTTTTTTTCGGATAATGCAACCTACTTGCATCAAGAACCCGCGCCTACGCGTCAGAAAAAAGAGTATTCTTACTCTGTTCTATTCTGGGTTCGCGACCTCTCTGCCCAGATCATAGGCTTTCTGCAGCAGCTTCCCGTTGCTCTGAACATCTCCGGGTTTACCCACGGTACCATAGACCATCCCAACGAGATCGGCTTTGACATACGCACAAATATCCTGGAAGCTGCGCAACGCGTTCACACCACCCGAAGCGTACACGTCCTCATCCTCATAAGTAAGGATCACGCCGACGTCCTTCCCCGTGAACGCGTAGCCGCCTTCCCCGTGCACCGCGTATGTCCTGTCGATGAATAGCTTCATCTGCGCGGACATGTTGAACCAGTAGACCGGGGTCGCGAATATGATTCCCTGTGCGTCTTCGATCTTTTGGTATAGTGGCTGCATGTCGTCTTTGATCACACACCCTGCCTCGGGTGTAGCCCTGCATGCGTCACAGGCGTCGCAGGGAGCGATCTTCAGTTTACCTATATGCACTACATCCGCTTCGCCGCCTACGGATTTGACGCCTTCAGCGGCTTTCAACGCCAGAATGGTACTGTTGCTGTTTTTACGTGGACTCGCTGTTACGATCAGAACGCGTTTAGACTGTTTCATACTAGGGTCTTGCATAGATACGTATTTCAGCTTTCTTTCATAAATGAAGAAAACTCGACCCAGGACACCACGCCACCGCCTTAATTAGCCACCAGATTGAACCGGTTCGACGCATTTTTTGTCTGGATTCCCCGGCTATTGTGTACGTTTTTACGTAGATCAGGATAGGAGACAGCCGTTTTACAGGGCTGTTTCTTGGCTGGAGCCCGTAAAATCGCTTATCTGGGGTATCCCCCTCCCCCCTATCCTTTAGTCAGTCGTTTAACTCAATCACGGCGCAGTCTTCTTCGACTGTCCAGTCGCGTTCATTCTCCGCTATGACGTTGCCCCCCACAGATAGGATGGACACGCCGGCGTCTCCCTCCTCTAAAGGAGAGAACTCCCGGGTAAACGAGGTAACGTCATACGGTCTGACCGATACACCCACGCCGTTACCACTGATGATGTTACCTACGAGCGTCACGTCCCTCGAGTTGACGCAGTCGACCCCGGAGCCCATGTTACCCGTTATGGTGTTGTTCACCAGCGTTACACCGCTGCAGTCCTCCAGCTTCACCCCGTGTTTCCACCCCTCCGCATAGGGCTCAGGCTGGTGAGGGTGACTCGGGTACAGCGAGGTGGGGCGCCCGTCCTCGTCCAGAAGCTCCCCTGTGAGAAGACCGTTGTCGACGATGTAGTTCCCCTCGATCACGATGTTCGCGCCCCAGCTGTTGTACTCAATGTTGATCCCCGCCTGACCCGTACCGTTCACTATGTTCCGCCTCACGGTCGTGGGCTCGGCGGCTCCCCGATAGTCCTCGAAGTTGACTGCGTCCTCGATGTTCAGCTGGAAAAGGTTCTCGTAGACGTCTAGTTGCACCCCGGGGTCCTCCTCCCGGTTCACTATCATCAGCGCATGGGGGAAGTTGCACCTGAACACGTTGTTATGGATCGCGGCGCCGCAGCTGTTCAGCCCCATGACCGCGTTGTGCTGGTCGTTAGCCTCGAACACGTTAAACGAGATGTCCAGGTCCGAGCCCCCGCACACCGCCATCCCCACCGAGTTGTTAACAACCATGTTACCGGTGAAGCAGAAGCCGCGGACCCCCTGAACCAGCACAGCCGGGTCCTCCCAGACGTAGTGGTCCCGGAAGACGTTCCCGGTAAGCGACACGTTCACGCAGTCCACGACGTGTATCCGAGAATCCACGAACAGGCACCCCTCGATGATGACATTGCTGAAGCCGGACAGTCTCAGAGTGCAGTTCCTGTAGGACTGGGAAGAGACGTCGCCCGTTACGCATATCTCCTGCCCCTCGTGGCGCTCCTCGAACCCCGTCAACGAGAACACCGACGGGAGATCAAGCACGGGTGGCTCAGGTATCACTACTGATTCACCGACTGCGTCTCCGGCGTCAGAGCCTCCACGGCTATAGGTGAGAGCGATGAGCCCCAGAGCCAAGACGATGACCGCGGCGACGCCCACGTGCTGAGGCTTCATTCTGTCAAACATGCCTGAACGCCCGATATTAATGAGATATGAGCCACAAAATCATATTGCAGAAGACCAGTAGTAGCTGAAACAGAATCAAACGGAAGCGTGGGCTCGAACCCCACTCCGCTATTATAAGCACGCGTTCAGAAACTATACTTCGAGAACCCTAGCGAGAAAGCCGCCTTTTACGGTAGGGGTATGACCGACATCGCGTAGGTTAGCAGAACCAGGGAAACGAAGGTGACCGCGGAGATGCATATCATCTTGAAGTACTCTACTATCTTCCTCATCTTCCAACAGGGACAGATACGCATTTTTTCATATATCGCATAGCAGAAGACGCTGATTACCTCATCATATACCACCCATTAACAAGATTCACACACATGTAAACAAGAAAAAACCTTTAACATGAAAAAGTCAAAACAAGCTCCATCAAACATCACAAATTAAGTCATCACCCATACCAAGCTGGGTGGATGCGGTATCAGCCTATTATTTCCATTATTTTATCGATGAACCCCAGAGCCCATTCGAGTGCTTGGGCTGCCTCATCCCCCGAAGTTATATCGTATTCCTCGTAGACGACCCGATGCCTCTTCCTCCTCAGACGATCCAATATACCCGTGAACCGCAGCATCTCCCCGTCGCTGGACACCGCCTCCATGAACCTGACGACCGCCGCGTGCCCCTCGGAGCTAGACGGTCTATACCCTCTGCTTAGCATCAGCGCCCTCGCGGCGCCCAGCATGGCGGTGTACGAGACGGTTAGAGACCAGTCATACTCGCGGTTGTCGAGCAGTGTCTCCGATGTTTTCAGGTCCCTCCGAGCCTTCACGAGTGCCTCTCGACGACCCGTTCATCCACTCGGACCCTGCTTATGACCCGCCGCCTTAACAGCTCCTCTAAACTCGTCCTCGCTCCCCACCAGCATGATCAAAGGCTTCTCCACGATATCCAGAAGAAGGTGGTGCCCAGCCTTTGCTTTTTCCCGGAACTCATCTTCGCCCCACAGCATGTAGTTCACATCTCTTCCTGTGTCTTCCTCGATCCTCTTCGCAGCGGACAGAAGCAGCTCCTCGTCCAGGTTCCCGATCACCATGAGGTCGATGTCACTTCCCTCGGCGTACTCTCCGCTAGCCATGGAGCCGAAGACCAGCATGAACAGGATGCCGTCTTTACTGGATATCTTCTCCAAGATCATGTGTGATACGCCGGTGGTCTTGAGCACCATGTTCCTGAGGTCGCTGAGGTACGGTAGACCCATGTTGACGTGGATGACCGTGATTTTTCCTCTCTTCTCCAGCGTTATTATCCCAAGCTCGGCGAGGTTCCCTATCTCCCTGTAGACCATCCCGTAGGGTATGCCCAGCTCTCTCGACAGTTCTCGGATGTAGAAGGCTCGCATGGGATTCATCACTAGCTCGGTGATCACCCGTACCCTGGTTTTCGAGCCGAACAGTTTATCCATTTACTAGGTCATATTATCTATTAATTATGTCATATTATACTTTTTTGATGTCAATGTAACGGTATAGCCTGAACGTCTACATTACCCAGAACGTTCAAAGCGGTCTACTTCAGGCATCCTCCCAACCAGCATCACGAAAGGAAACCAACTAACATCATGTGATTATGATAGCTGAGTCCCACTTATAACGGGCTAACAGGGATTCCACCACATGGCCCCCAACTTGGAACAGCAGCTAACAGACTATCTGCAAACGCTGTACTCAGACCAAGCCGACTTAGCCATCACCGAGATGGGCGAGATCAACATGGGCTGGGAGACAGAGCTCCACACACTGAAGGTACGCTCAACGAGGCAGGGGGAGACAGTCGACAAAGACATGGTGCTCCGCGTGTTCTCAGGCGGCAGCGCCCAGAGAAAGTCCCGGAAGGAGTACATGGTAATGAGGAGGCTGCGTGAGGAGGGCTACCCGGTGCCCGAGGTCTACGACCACGACACTGGCAAGGCGATTGGGAAGTCGTTCATCCTCATGGAGCGGGTCATCGGAGACACTCTCGACCAGAGGTACATGGAGGACGCCGCGGCGCCCGAGGAGGGTGTGCGGCTCCTCATGCAATTGTTCGTGGAGCTCCACAGGCTGGACGCCTCACCGTTCAGGGACATCCCCGGAATGGGGGGAGCCGACGACTCCGTGGACTCGTCCCTCCGCTGGTACCGCGAGTTAGCTGAGGATGAAGCCAAATGGATTCTTCCCGTGGTCGAGTGGCTTGAGGGGAGGAGCCCAGGTGTAGACCCCGCGGCGCCCTCCGTGCTGCACATGGACTACCACGGCATGAACGTCATGCTCTGGGGCGACGGCACACCGACGGTCATCGACTGGAGCGCAGCCAAGATAGGGGACTACAGGGAGGACCTCGCCTGGTCGCTCCTACTCTACACGACCTTCGGCGGAGACGCTTACAGACCCATGATACTGAACCAGTACCAGAGAATATCAGGAAGAGAGACCAAAGACATCAGGTTCTTCGAGGTTCTCGCCGCCCTCAGAAGGGTAACAGACCTCGCGCTGACCGTCAAGGGCTCAGGCGGGGCAGGGCTGAAGCCGGGCGCCGCCGAGCTGATGCGTACGCATATAGAACATTATCGGAGGGTCCATGACTTCCTTGAGGCGAGGACTGGGCTCAGGCTAGCCGAGTTCGACTCGTTGATCGAGTCGATGTGATAGACAGCGCAGCGTGGACTATCTTTCCAGCAGACGCAGGTCCCTTATCTTAGTGAGGCTCGGTGATAGCCTGCGCTCGTTTCTCTCAAGCTGTTCGGCCATGTAGCTGAACCAGTTGTCCACCTGGAACTTTTCGCCTACGACGTCCACGATGTCAAGCTCATCGGGGAACAGCACCGCGTCCTCTGACGCCGTCAAATGTTTAGACTCCATCTCATCACCTGAATCTAGCATACGAAAGTCATATACAAAGAACACAGTGGAACGATCATTTCAACCCGGGCAAAGGCCCGGGGCACAGCTTTTTACCTATAATTAACCCTTATTTATCCAAAAAAACATTAACATATCGATAGCGACCGATGACTGAGGCACATCACCGTTTCCTAGGAAAAGATGAGTGGCGACACTGGCTGAGCATGAACCACGCCGCTGAGAACGAGGCATGGGTAGTGATCCAGAAGGTCAAGTCACCGAACCAGGGACTACGCTACGAGGAAGCCGTCGACGAGGCCATGTGCCACGGCTGGATCGACGGAAAGATGAGGCGCCTCAACGACCACGAGTTCACCCAGCGCTTCAGCCCGAGGAGGCCGAGGAGCGTGTGGAGCCTCATCAACCGGGACCGCGCCGAGAGGCTCATCTCCGAGGGTAGGATGACGGAGCCGGGGCTCGCGGCGGTGGAGGAGGCGAAGAGGAACGGCAGATGGGAGAAGGCGTACACCTCCCGTGAGCCGCCGGAGATGCCGGGCGACCTCCTAGAGGCTCTGAAAGCCAACGAGGCGGCGCACAGGAACTTTACTGCGTTCCCCAACTCGGCGCGGCTCATGTACATACACTGGATAAACGATGCTAAGAGACCCGAGACACGGGCGAGGCGGATCAGGCGGGTGGTCGAACGGGCTGAGCAGGGCAAGAGGCCCGGCATAGACATGTAGCAGCCCCTCGAAACCCTCAAATCACGATAAACCTCATCTCTCAGCCATGGTCAAGGTTCTGGGGCTCATGGGGAGCCCACGAATAGAAAGTAACACAGAGACATCGCTGCAGATGTGCCTGAAGGCCGCCGAGGAGGCAGGCGCCGACACCGAGATGGTGAGGCTCATCGAGAAGAGGCTTGAGACATGCTACGGCTGCAAGGCGTGCAAGACGACGGGCGTGTGCAGGGTGGAAGACGACTTCATGGAAGTCTTCACCAAGATGAGGGACGCCGACGCCGTCATCATCGCGTCGCCCAGCTACTGCGAGTCAGTCACAGCCCCTGTGAAGGCCCTTATGGACAGGGCCGCCTACTACAACATCATGGCGCTTGACAGGTCGGCGTTCACAGGCAAGCCCGGCGGAGCCATAGCCGTCACGGCCCGCACGGGAGCCGCCACCGTTTGGTCACAGATAATCATATTCCTCCTGTCCCACAGGTTCATCGTGCCGGGGATAGCCAGCATTCCCAACACCGTGGGGATCGAGAAGGGAGACGTGTTGAACGACGCGGAGGGGCTCGGGAAGGTGAGGGAGCTCGGCAGGGCCGTCACTGAGCTAGCGTTCAAGCTGAAAGCCTGACGCACACGGATCGATGCGCATATAATGGTTGCCGCCCAACCATTCAGTGAGGGGTGAATGATGCTAACATTCGCCATCGTAGGCAAGACCAACGTGGGCAAGACCACCCTCTTCAACGCGGCGACTCTCCTAAACGCCGAGATAAGCAACTACCCATTCACAACGAAGGAGCCCACGGGGGGAACAGCCTACGTCTGCGACGTATGCGTCTGCAAGGAGCTAGACGTAGTAGACAACCCCCAGAACAGCGCCTGCATAGACGGCTGGCGCTATATCCCCATAAGGATCATAGACGTCCCCGGCCTCATCAAGGACGCGTGGACAGGCCGCGGCCTCGGCAACAGGTTCCTTTCGGCCATAGGTCAGGCCGACGCCCTCATCCACGTCGTCGACGCCTCAGGCAGCGTGGACGAGGAGGGCGAGATAAGCCAGCCTGGAAGCGGTAACCCCGTGCAGGACCTCATGGACATCGAGATGGAGATCGAGCTCTGGATCAGCCACATCATAGACCGCAACAAGCAGATGATCACAAGGGAGACAGAGAAGACCAGCCTCCCGGAGGCACTCAACAAGGCACTCACGGGCATAAAGACCAGAACGCCCCACATAGTTGAAGCCCTGGGGAAGGCCAACCTGACGGACAAGGGAATTGACCACTGGAGCCCGGAGGAGACTCTCGACTTAGCCTCTCAGTTGCTACCCGTCACTAAGCCCACCCTCATAATCGCCAACAAGATGGACCTCCCAACAGCCGAGGAAAACCTGGAGAAGCTCCACGACTACTACAACGAGGGACTCGTCGCCGCCAGCTCCGCGGAAGCCGAGCTAGCCCTCCGCCGCGCGGACAAGAGCGGCCTAATCAGCTACGCCCCCGGTCACGAGAAGTTCACGGTTATAGACGAGGACAGGCTGACCTTGGAGCAGAGGAAGGCTATTGACTACATCGAGAACAGGGTCCTCTACAAGTACATGCGCACGGGCATCCAGCAGGCCCTCAACACCCTCGCCTTCAAGCTGCTGAAACGTAACATGGTGTACCCCGTCAGCGACGAATCCCGGTACAGCGATAAACACGGCAACGTGCTCCCGGACGCCCACCTCATGACGGACGACGCGACCCCTATGGACCTAGCGAGAGAAGTCCACACGAGGCTCGCCGAGAACTATGTGCTAGCCATCGACGCCCGCACAGGCCTGAGGCTACCCAAAGACTACACCCTACGCCACCGCGACGTAGTCAAGATCATGACCCAGAAACGAGCCAAAAAGTAGCTGAAAAAAATTACGATATAACCCATTACAGGTCATATCCCGGGACCAGATAAACCCAAATCCACCAAGAGCCAACTCTATACCGTGAATGAGACTACCCTCATAGCGACGAGGCTGCGACAGACCTTCAACAAGGCTGAGACCTACGGCCCCACGCTGTCCGAAGGCGCGTTCCACGGACCCTCGCTGCTCCAGACCCTCGAAGGCGCAGACCACGTAGAGGCGTCGGCGCGCCCCCTGCCGGGCAGGCACACCATCTGGGAGCTGGTCAACCACTGCCGTTACTGGATGAAGGCAATAGACGAGACGCTGAGAGGGCACCCCATGCCTGACATAGAGCACATGGAAGACTGGCCGGAGACAGGGAAAACGGAGGAGGAGTGGCGCAGAGACCTCGACAGGCTGAACGAGACTTTCAACGGCCTCCTAGAGACCGCCGAAGGGCTCCACGAGAAACAGCTGGACTCAACAGCTACTAGCATGTTCCACGGCGCAGAGTTCAAGATATCCTACAGGAAGATGCTGCACGGAGCCTACGACCACAACCTCTACCACGCCGGCCAGATATCCATCCTACGGAGAAAATGAGACGCCCCTGGAGAACCCTATAATCCTTCTCCCCGTGCTCGGATCGACCACGTCGAATCCCTCCGCCTCAATGAAAGCCGCCAGAAACTCCTCGAACGCGACCGCCTGAGAGACGTTCGCCTTATCCAACTCGAACCCCAGCCGGAGCGACGATTCCTCGCCGAGGCTGAACTTCATCACGAATGGAAGGTTTCTATGCTCTGTGGAGAAGACGAGGTCGCCATCCACATCGATGAGCCGGGGCAGCACGGACTCCATGGATACACCCGCCGGAGTCACCAGGTTGATTGGCAGAGTCTTACGCGAAGGTGTAAGCTCGCCTTCATCGGTGAAGAACCTCAGGTCGTCGACGCTGTAACTCGCGTCAACCCTGTAGCCGAGGCTTACCCTCGGCTTGTCCCTTCTCCAGCCTCTAATGGACTCGGCTAGCTTACTCACCGACCCGTCTGCGGTGTGCCGCCCGAGGACGCGGGTGAGGTACCGCACCTTCTCGTCGATGAAGACTGTGAGATCGCTGAGTCGTTCACTGTCGAAAACGTAGACGTTGTACTGAGACCCGAGGGCGCCCAGCATGCTCCTCTGCTCAGGGTCGAACCCGCCG
>JAFGTA010000056.1 GCA_016934355.1 Candidatus Bathyarchaeota archaeon
AGTCGTAGGCCCACGTTAGCGGATGCACGTAGCTCATGCACACGTCGCCCAGCCCCGCTAGGGCGTTAGCGACTATGTCATCCCTCGGGATGGCCGCCGACACTGCCTTACGAACGTACTTGTTGGCGAACATCGGGTGGTTCATGTTGAAGAACAGATGCACCGCCCCTGGGTTGATCCTCAGGACGTACTTCAGCTCCTCGTTTGCCTCGATGTTCGGCACCTCGTTTCCGAGGGAATAGTACGTGTCCAGCACGTGGACGTCCCCCTTCTCAAGGGCCGCCATAGCCGTCGCGGCGTCCGGGATATTCACGAAGAACACCTTCTCCAGCGAAGGAGCCCCGCGATAGTATTCAGGGTTAGCCTCCAGCTCAACGTACTCCTCTGGCTGCCAAGTCACCAGCTTGAACGGTCCGGTGCCTATGCAGTGCTGCGTGTTTAGCTCATGGGATTTCCAGTCAGCGTGCGGAACATCCGCCATTATATGGTCAGGCCAGATCTCCTGCGTGAAGATCTTTGACCATGCAGATGCGACAGGGGTCTTCAACGTCACCTCGAAGGTCTTCGCGTCGATGGCTCTGTAGCTGTCGACCAGCTCCTCGAAGTCGTAGTACGTCGACATCGCGGTGTCTAAGTCACTGACAGCGTCGTACGTGGTCACGATATCCTGTGTGGTGAATGGTTCACCGTCGTGCCACAGAATGCCGTCATTCAACGTGAAGGTCCAAACAAGGGAATCCTCCGACACAGTCCACGACTCGGCGAGCTCGCCGACTGGGTTGTACTGGCTATCATAGTCCATCAAGGCCTCCCAGACGGTGTGCCCAACAGCTCTCCCGGTGGTCCCAGCACCCGCAAAGGTGGGGTTCAGGCTCGGCAGGCTGCCCGGCTGAGCGTACTTGACTGTCCCTCCCTCCTGGTCGCTCAGGCTCCAAGTGTAGGCGCCTAATCCATAGCATCCAAGGACTGCGTCGAATCCCTCGACGTTTGACCTCATGACCCACGGGTCCTTGAGGTAACAGATCGTCGCCGAGGGAACTTCGTCGGTCAGAACTCCGAGAGCCTCTGCGTAGAGGACCTTTCTCTCCTCCATGTTGCTAAGAACGGCCGCCTCATCCATGATGGCGTCGAACTTACCGTTGAAGAAGTCCCCCTTGTTCCAGCCGGGGTGCTCGTTCTTGGAGTGGAAAAGCGTGCCCAGGTTGTCTGGGTCCAGCTCCGAGCTGTCTCCGAACTGGCAAAGCCAAGTATCGAAACCGTCGTCCGCCGCCAACGCGTTCTCCGCGCCGGCTGCGTTCAGCCTATCCATGAAGATGCCGAAGTCCACCGTCTCGATCGTGGCCATGATCCCTATCTTCCCGAGCTCGTTCTGGATCATCTCGGCCATCATTCTATGAGACTCGAAGCCCTCGATGCAAAGGATCGAGAACTCGAAGAAGTACTTCTCCTCATCTTGGGCCACCGCCAGTGGCGCCGCCAACAGACTTGATACCGTTAACGCGGTTATCAGAAACACTAGTATGGGTGTATTTTTTCTTGACATAATTTGTCCGCGTACACTTAAGCTATTTTAGCTATTTATCAGTTAGCACTTCACTTTTTTTTGAAGCGGTCTGGTTTTTATTCTTATGTCTAGCATTATTGGTGAAGTCAGCTGAAGAGAAGGCCTGTTACAGTGTCAGACGTCTTAGTAGACATCCGGGGTCTAAAGACCCACTTCATCACCGAAGACGGCGTCGTGCAGGCCGTCGACGAAATCAATCTGCCGATAAAGAGGGGAGAGGTCCTAGGACTCGTAGGCGAGTCAGGCTGCGGAAAGAGCACAGTCGCCCTCTCCATCATGAGGCTCATACAGAACCCAGGAATGATAGTGGGCGGCGAGATACTCTTCGAAGGCAAAGACCTGCTGAAGATGAGCGACGACGAGATCAGGGCGATCAGGGGGGGAAGCGTAGCCATGATATTCCAGGACCCCATGTCGTCCCTCAACCCCGTTTTCTCTATAGGCTTCCAGATCGAGGAAGCCATACGCCTGCACCAGAGGATAAAGGACGACGAGGAAGCCAGACGAAGAGTCACCGAGATACTCGGTAAGGTCGGTATCCCAGACGCCGAGAAACGGCTGGGCCACTACCCCCACGAGTACAGCGGCGGCATGAGGCAGAGGGTCATGATAGCCATGGCTCTCTCATGTAACCCGAAGCTGCTGATAGCCGACGAGCCCACGACCTCACTGGACGTGACCATACAGGCGCAGATACTGGACCTGATGAAAGACCTTCTGAAAGACTTCGACTCATCAATACTCCTAATCACCCACGACCTCGGGGTGGTCGCGGAGCTATCCGACAGGGTCGCGGTCATGTACGCGGGAAAGGTCGTCGAGTACGCTGACGCCGTCACCGTGTTCAAGAAACCCGTGCACCCCTACACGAAGGCACTGATCGGAGCCGTGCCCAGACTGGATGTTAAGCAGGACAAGCTTGAGACGATACCCGGCGAGGTTCCCAGCCTCATCGACCCGGGCCAGCAATGCCGCTTCGCCCCAAGGTGCAGATACGCTAAGGACGTCTGCTGGAGCCAGCTGCCACCCTACGTGGAGGTAGACCCAGACCACGTGGTCAACTGCCACTTCGCAGACGAGTTCAGGAGGGCCCTCGATGACTGAGACACTCCTCAAGGTAGAACACCTGAAGAAGTACTTCCCCATCCGCGGCGGCATACTGTCGCAGCAGATAGCCTCAGTCCGGGCGGTGGACGACGTCAGCTTCGAGGTCCAGAAGGGAGAGACCTTTGGGCTGGTGGGTGAGAGCGGCTGCGGCAAGACCACCCTCGGCCGCTGCATCCTGCTGCTGACGAAGCCAACCGACGGCAAGATACTCTTCGAGGGGAAGAGCCTTACAGAGCTGAGCCCGAGGGAGCTTCAGAAGCTGAGGCAGGAGATGGCGATGATCTTCCAGGACCCGTACTCCTCCCTCAACCCGAGGATGACCGTGGCGGACATCATCGCTAAGCCACTTGAGATCCACAAGCTGGCGAAAGGCGAAGAGAAGACCAAGAAGATCATAGAGCTAATGCAGATGGTGGGACTCTCCCCCGAGCACCTCTACAGGTACCCTCACGAGTTCAGCGGCGGCCAGAAGCAGAGAATAGGCATCGCCCGGGCGCTGGCTGTGAACCCAAAGCTCATCGTAGCCGACGAGGCCGTCGCCGCCCTCGACGTCTCCGTGCGGGCCGGCGTGCTCAACCTCATGAAGGAGCTGCAGGAGAGGCTGGGCCTCACCTATATCTTCATCAGCCACGACCTGAGCGTCGTCAAGCACATCTGCGACCGCGTGGCTGCCATGTACCTCGGGGAGATCGTGGAGATAGCGGAAACGGAGGCGCTGTTCAACGAGCCGCTGCACCCGTACACCAAGGCACTCATATCGGCCATACCCATACCCGATCCGACGGTGAAGAAGGAGAGGATCATCCTCGAAGGAGACCCCAGTACACCCATCGACCCGCCCCCCGGGTGCAGGTTCCACGAACGATGCAGCTACTCCGACGCGAGGTGCAGGACGGAGAAGCCGCCGCTGGAGGAGATGAAGCCCGGGCACTGGGTGGCCTGCCACGAGCTCAGGCGCAGCAGCCTCGTCGAGGAGTAACCCGCAGCCTCATTTCCTAAGCCACCTTACGACCTTCAAGACACCCATTGAAACTATGATGAACAGGACCCCAGTGATCGCTGCGTTCACGGCGTCCGCTCTTAACCCACCTTCAATGAACCTTAGAACCCCGACCAGCGTGGACCAGCCTAGGATCGCCGCCAATGATAGTCCGAGGGGCACACTGAGTACAGCAAACGCGATCAATATCAACGCGAGTATCCTGTCCCAGTCGCTCAAAACCCCAGCCCCTACGTTGTGACAGGATTACAGTTGATGAATAAAACTTGATCCAATAACAAGGGTGAAAGAGTCTAGGCTCTGAGATCAATCTCCGAACGCATTATATGCGCCCATTCATCCACCGATCTTGGCGATACCATGAATCCTAAAGGATCAATACTGGCAGAGGAGCTGGAGTACGCCGTCGGGGCCGTCGAGAGGACCGTGGAGGGCCTGGGCGACGACGAGTATAGGTTCAAGCCCACACCCGTCTCCAACAGCGTACAGTGGCAGCTGAACCACATCTCGAGGATAGTGAACGTCAGCCTCCCGAGGCTAATCAAGGGAGTCACAGACTACACCCCCAAAGGCTGGCCAGAGGACTACCGTGAACAGGACTACGCCATGGGTAAGCTCATGGCCGACATGAAGAAGGGCGCGAAGGCCGCTGCGAAGGAGATGAGGGGCCTAACGGACGACGACCTTGAGGCCGAAATACCCATGTGGGGCGGCACCCGTCAGAGGAAGATAGGATTGTTCGCCTACATCGGCGAGGTCTTCCACCACAGGGGGCAGGCCGCCTACGTCAGGGGCACCTACAAGAGGCTTCACGAAAAGTAGCCTCCAACTTTTTTTCTCTTTTAAGTTTTGCCGTATGATATAAGTAACCCCGTGGGACTTCATATTTTACCCGTTTAGGGTGGTAATATAGTGTCCGACAAGATTTATATGATGAAGGCGTTCGCGCAGATGGGCTTCACCCGCCTGGGGAACGCCACAAAGGACCTCAAGGAGGAGCAGCTCGACTGGAAGAGCTGCCCACAGGCCAACACCGTACGCTGGATACTGACCCACTTGGTCAGCGAGTGCAACGCGTTCTTCCCGAAGATCGCCAAGGCAGACAAGAACTACGTACCCAAGGACTGGCCGGCCGACTACGTCGGCAACAAGAGCTACAGCCTCAAGAAGATAATGGGCGACCTCGAGGACGGCAAGAAGAAGGTCTTCAAGATACTTGACGGCCTCAAGGAGGAGGACCTGAAGAAGGAGATGGACTGGTTCATGGGGAAGCAGCCCATGGAGGCCTACCTGCTTCTAGCCATCAGCGAGATCATACACCATGAGGGCCAGATCGCCGCCATCCTCGGCGTCGAGAAGCGTATGAAGGGAACCTAAACACCCCTCTTTTTATTCTATCATTTCAACGTGATCCTAGTCATAGTTAGTGAAAGAGAATTGAAGATAGGCGTTACATGCTACCCGACGGTAGGCGGAAGCGGGATACTGGCCACCAGACTGGGCATAGAGTTCGCGGAGAGGGGCAACGAGACACACTTCATAACCTATGAGAGGCCCTACGCCCTCAGGGGCGTCGACCACGACAACGTGCACATGCACCACGTCGGCGTCATCGAGTACCCCCTCTTCAAGTACCCGCCCTACACCATCGCCCTCGGCAGCGAGATGAGCCGCGTAACCTTGAAGCACGGCCTAGACCTCCTACACGTCCACTACAGCATACCCCACGCCACGGCCGCGTATATGGCTAGGCAGATCACCGGGAAGCCCTACGTCGTCACCCTCCACGGCTCGGACGTCACCATACTCGGAAGCGACCCCGCATACGAGCCGGTCAACACGTACAGCGTCGAGGCGGCGGACGCCGTGACCGCGGTGAGCCGCTTCATGGCGAGAGAAGCCAAGGAGAACCTCGGCGTCGAACAGGAGATCAAGGTGATACCCAACTTCGTCGACACAGACCTGTACAACCCGTCCGCGTGCCTCGACCCAGAGCTGGCCAGGGAAAGGGACATCGTCGTGGGGCACATCTCCAACTTCAGACCCGTTAAGCGCATCGAGGACCTCGTCTACGCGATGTGCGTCGTCACCAAGAAGGCGCCGGACGCGAGGCTCATCCTCGTGGGGGACGGCCCC
>JAFGTA010000057.1 GCA_016934355.1 Candidatus Bathyarchaeota archaeon
AACTCTCCGCTTCTCTCCGACGGCTCCAGTTTGTCGAAGCTCCTCGGGGGCACCGTGATCACTGTCGGCGTGCTCGTGCACGTCTCCCTGGCCACCGTTGATCCGCCGTAGGTGAGGCGCTCCACGACTATCTTGTCGCCCTCCAGCTCGATGACGCTACACTCTGTCATGCAGCCGACGCCCAGCGCAGAGGCGACCCTGGGGGCTAGCTCCTTACCCCTCTTCGTCGCGCCCACCAGCACAACAGCCGGCTTAACGCTCTTGACAGCCTCAAGGATCGCTGCCCTGTACGGCTCGACACTGAACTCGCCGAGCCCATCTACTTGGAGAACCTTGTCGGCGCCCTGGCTGATATAGTCCTGAGCCGAGTCCACGGCGAGGACCGCCACACCTGTGCCCATCTGGTCAGCCAGCGTCCGCGCCTTCGCCAGCAGCTGGTACGCCAGCTCCTTGTCCTCGGAGAACACAAGGAACGTCATCACAGAACGCCCTCCTTCATGATCGCCTCAGCCAGCTTGGCCGCCGCCTCCTCGACGGTCTCCGCCTCGATCTTGATCTGTTTACGCTCCACCTTCGGCGCCGTGACGCTTATGATCTTGACGTAGCTCACGGCCTTTACGGCTTCAACGTCCAGACCTATGTCGCCCGCCGTCCAGACGGTCTGGGGCTTCTTCTTCGCCTTCATGATGTTCATCAGGTTCGGGATACGTGGCTCGTTGACCTCCCTCACGACGCTGACTACTGCGGGGAGATTCACTACAACGACCTCGTCCATGTCCTCGAGGTCCCTGACGGCCTTCACCGTGCCGTCAGCCGCCTCCAGCTCCTTGACGTAGGTCACCTGAGGCAGGTCCAGGAGCTCCGCCAGCCTGGGCCCGATCTGGCTTGAAAGGCTGTCCAGAGTCATCTCGCCCGTCAATATTAGGTCGTACTCGCCGATGTGCCTCACAGCCGCCTCGAGAACCTTGCTTGTGGCGTTGGTGTCCACGCCCTTCAGCTCGGGCTCGTTGACTATGTACGCCGAGTCCGCCCCCATGGCAAGCGCCTCGAGGAGAGCCGTCTTGGTCTTGTCGTCGCCGAGGGAGAGCACAGCCACCTCTCCGCCGGCTGCCGCCTTGAGCCTTATAGCGGCTTCCAGCGCGCGTTTATCTACCTCGCTGATCCTCCGCTTGACGCCCTCGACCTTGGGCGCTCTGGTCTCGGGGTCCAGCTTAATCTCCGTGAGGTCAGGGATATCCTTCAGCAGGACTATCTGCTTCATATCTCGTTCAAGGCGCATAGAACCTCGAAGCATCATATAGTATTTGCCTCAGAAAAACGCTATAAACCCAGACCCAGAATAGCCCTTGAAGGTTTATGGAAGCAGATCATGTTCAAAAGGTGGCCGTCCTCGGCGCCGGCGTCATGGGCCACGGCATAGCACAGGTGGCCGCCGCCGCGGGCTACACGGTAGCCGTCAGGGACATCAAACAGGATTTCCTCGACAAGGGAGAGGCTGGCATCAGGAAGAACCTCAGCCGCAACGTCGAGAGAGGGAGAATGACTCAGGAGGACATGGACGCCGCCCTGAGCAGGATAACGTTCACCCTGGACCTCGGCGACGCTGTGTCAGACGCGCAGCTCGTCGTCGAGGCCATACCCGAGGTGATGAGCCTCAAGCACAGCGTCTGGGGCGACGTGGTCAAGAAGGCGGGTAAGAACGCCATCCTCGCATCCAACACCAGCAGCCTCAGCATCACCAAGATCGCCGAGGTCGTCCCCAGCCCGGAGCGGTTCATCGGGATGCACTTCTTCAACCCACCTGCAATCATGAAGCTCGTCGAAGTCAACCAGGGAGAGAAGACCAGCGAAGCCACGGTGAAAGCCGTACAGGAGCTCGCGAGGAGGATGGGGAAGACCCCCGTCTGGGTTAAGAAGGACGCCCCCGGCTTCATCGTCAACCGCGTCCTCGTCACATACCTCAACGAAGCCGGAAAGCTGCTGGACAGGTATGGCGTGGAGCAGATCGACGCGGCCATGCAGCACAAGGCGGGGATGCCCCTCGGGCCGTTCATGCTCTCCGATCTCATAGGCCTGGACATAGTCTACAACATCCTCAAGGTGTTCGAGGCGAACCTCGGAGCATGGTACACCCCATGTAAACGGATCACAGAGCTGTACGACGCCAAGAAGCTAGGCCGCAAAACAGGCGAGGGCTTCTACAGCTACGCCGAGAGGCCGAGCGTCACGGAGGACCAGGCCGAGGGATTCGACGTCACCCTCCTACTGAAGCCCTTTGTCTCCGAGGCAGAGAAGGTGGTCAAAGAGGGCATCGCCTCTGTGGAAGACGTGGATACAGCGATGAAGCTGGGAGCTAACATACCCCGGGGCCCCTTCGAGATGAAGAAGGCTGGGCTGGGCGAAGAGAAGCCCATACTCACGGAGCGGAAGGACGGCGTATACACGATCACCATCAACAGGCCCGGCAAGCTCAACAGCATGACCATAGAGATGCTGGAGCTCATAGAGAAGGCGCTCGACGAAGCCGCAGCAGACAAGACCACACGCTGCATACTCTTCAAGGGAGCCGGCGACAGGGCGTTCTGCGCAGGCGCGGACGTCACACAGTTCACAGTCATCGACGTCGAGGGGGCCAGGAAAGTCTCCGAGACAGGGCACAGGGTGTACAGGAAGATACTTGAGACGCCGAAACCCGTGGTCGCGGCGGTCAACGGCTACTGCCTCGGGGGAGGAAACGAACTCGCCATCCACTGCGACTTCAGGCTCGCATCCGACAAAGCCAGCTTCGGGCAGCCCGAGGTGAACCTTGGCCTCATACCAGGCTGGGGAGGCACATTCATGCTTCCTAAGCTCGTGGGGAAGGGCGTCGCAGCCGAGATGATGATGACGGGACGACGGCTGAAGGCGGACGAGGCTCAAAATGTGGGGCTGGTGACCGCCGTGTACCCCGCCGCGGAGTTCGACGCCAAGGTACAGGAGTTCGTCACGGGCCTTGTGGAGGGCCCGCCCATCTCGTTGGCTAAGATGAAGAAGCTGGTGAACCGCGGCGAGATGGACGCCGCCTACGAGGCTGAAGCGAAGGAGTTCTCGGAACTCTGGAAGCACGGCGACCTGATGGAGGGCCTCAGAGCATTCAGCGAGAGAAGGAAACCCGACTTTAAGGGAGAGTAGCTACACCGACTTGAAGGCGAGGACCACGTCCTCACCCTCCCGGAGGTAAGCCGCCTCAACCCTTTGACCCACCTCGATTCTCTCATCCAGCATAAAGCCGCTGATGCTCACTCCCTCGTCCAGCGTCACGACGCCGACGCCGTGTGGGCACCGCTCCTGGAACCTGCTCAAAGGCACTGCTATCAAGGTGCTCGCGGCTATGGCTCCAGCTCCTCCATACTTCTTCCAGCCCAGGTCGGTCGAGCCACACCTGTTACACACAGGCCTCGGAGGCAGCATCAGGTGACCACAGCTCCTGCACTCGACGCCCATGAGTTCCTCGTTTTTCAGGTAATCCTTGAACGCCTTTACAGTGTATTCCGTCAACTCATCCCCTCCTGTAGACCTGCACAACGACGGTAGCCCCTGCTGCCCCCACGTTGTGGGCGAGCCCCACCTCCACGCCGTCCACCTGGTGAGCCCCGGCTTCCCCCCTGAGCTGCTTGAACATCTCGTACACCATCGCCGCCCCCGTGGCGCCTACAGGGTGGCCCTTAGCCTTCAGCCCGCCGTCAGGGTTCACAGCGATATCGCCGTCCAACGCCGTCCTGCCCTCGGCCGCAGCCTCGCCGCCCTTCCCCTTGGGGAAGAAGCCCAGGTCCTCGGTCGCCATCACCTCAGCGATAGTGAAGCAGTCGTGAACGCAGGCGGTCTGGATGTCCTTAACACCTATCCCCGCCATCTTAAAGGCCTGCTTGGCTGCTATCCCAGTCGCCTTCAGGGAGGTGAAGTCCTCACGGTCGTGAAGCGCCATGGTGTCCGAAGCCTGCCCTATTCCCGTTATGTTGACGGGTGTATCCGTGTACTTCTTCGCTACCTTGTTAGAGGCGAGGATGACGGCCGCGGCGCCGTCTGAGATTGGGCAGCAGTCGAAGAGCCTGAGAGGGCCGGCTACGACAGGGTTCAGCGGCGAAGTTAAGAACTCCATCTCGTCCTTGAAGCTCATGCCCTTCCGCTCGCCTAGCTTGTCCGCTATCTCCTTGATGGTCTCCTGGTACTGGGCCTTCGGGTTCATCTTGCCGTTCACGTGGTTCTTCACAGCCACACTCTGAAGCTGCTCCCACGATGAGCCGTGCCTCTTGAAGTGCGCCGACGCCATGGCGGCGTACAGTCCAGGGAATGTGAAGCCCACGCCCGCCTCGTAGTTGGCGTCGGCAGCCAGCGCGAGGGTGTCCGTCACCTGGGAGGTATCCAGGTTCCTCATCTTCTCCACGCCGCCCACCACGACCACGTCATACATGCCCGAGGCGATGGCCATCACCCCCATGTTCATCGCGACGCCGCTGCTGGCGCAGGCGTCCTCGACCCGCACCGCTGGCTTCGGATTCATGCCCAGCCAGTCAGCCATCAACGCCGCGGTGTGACCCTGCCTCTCGAACATGTCGCTGCTGAAGTACCCCAGGTAAAGCGCGTCGGCGTCGCTGAAGCTGAACCCGTTGTCCACGGAATCCGCGGCTTCGAGGGCGGCCTCCACGAAGAGCTCACGTCCCTGCTTGTCGGAGTGGATCTTGTGGTGGAACCTCGTCATCCCTGCGCCGATTACTGATACTTGACGGTCTAGACTCAAAACGCTCATACTCGGCAGGGGAGAAAGGCATATTAAAACTTGTGACGTAGAGAAAATCGACGAACAACGAAGACAAGTAGTATTTAGTGGGCTTCGTAGAACATACTATTGACGCGTAAGTAATTATAATAATTTCTGAAGTATTCACGCGTTGGAAAACGTTAAAAGATGATACGAGGATTTTCAAAGTGGTGTCATAGCATGAGCACTGCCTTCGTACTGATCAACACTGACCTGGGTGAAGGAACCGAGGTTGAGACAACCCTCAAACAGATCCCAGAGGTAAAGGACGTGTACGGAGTATACGGAGTATACGACTTCGTCGTACGCCTTGAAGCCGACTCGATGCAGAAACTCAAAGACGTAATCACGACAAAGATCAGGCGGCTCAACCACGTCCGTTCGACGTTGACCATGATCGTGGTCGACTAGTCTCCCCCATACCCATTTCTTCCCCATCAATGGATTAGGGTCGACTACAGGTAGCCTAGGCTCCCCATCTTTTCCAGTACCTTACGGACGCTCTCCTCTACGGTCTCCCTCTCGGTGTCCACGACTACCTCGGGGCTAGGCGGCTCCTCGTAAGGGTCATCCACGCCCGTGAATCCAGTAATCTCGCCCGCGAAAGCCTTCTTGTACATCCCCTTGACGTCGCGTTTTGCGCATTCCTCTACAGAGCACCTGACGTACACCTCCATGAACTCGCCTATCTCCTCCCGGGTCTTCCTCCGGCGCTCGATGTACGGCGAGACGAAGGTAGCCAGAACCTTGACGCCGTTCCTCGTGAGGAGCTTCGCCACGAAGGTGACCCTCTTGATGTTCTCGTCCCGGTCCTCCTTGCTGAACCCGAGGTCGCTCGTGAGGCTCTTACGCACGATGTCGCCGTCAAGCCTCTCCACGTTGTGCCCCTGCTCCCTGAGAACCTCAGCGAGCCTGTCCGCGATCGTCGTCTTTCCGCTGCACGGCAGCCCGGTGAACCAGACCGTCACTCCTTTACTCATTGTTTCACGTCCCGAATCCCTTTACATGCTTGCTACATTCTTATATTTTCCTAGGTAGTGAGGACATCCCACAGCACAATGAAGAACTGCTTCAAATGACGAGTCTGAATCCGCCTCTCTCCATACTCCCGGTCTCTAATGGTTATAGGCACCTCTGCCACCCGGGCGCCATGACGATGAGCCTCCAGTATGAAGGTGCCGCAAAGGCAGACACCGTGGAGACGCATCTTCCTGGCTATCTCCATCCTCACGGCCCTGAAGCCTGTGCTCGCGTCCCCGACCGGAACCCTGAGCCCTGTTAGCCAAGTCAGCACGCGCTCGCTGAAGTGGGGGAAGCCGGGGCGTCGCCCCATCACGAGGTCGGCGTTGCCATCAAGAATGGGCTGGATGAGAATAGGTATCTCAGATGGGTCGTGTTGGCCGTCGGCGTCGAGGGTGACGATAATTTCTCCACTAGCTTCGTGTAAGCCTCGTTCAGTTGCCTTCAGGACACCGGAGTTAGCCTTCTGCCTGAGAACGCGTGCGCCCGCTGCCTCGGCCACCGCGGCTGTGTCGTCGCGGCTTCCGTCGTCTACTACAAGAACCTCGTTGACGAAAGGTAGGCATGCAGAGATGGTTTTACCTATGGTCCTCTCCTCGGAGAAGGCTGGGATGACCGCCGACACCGTTGATCTGCCAGCGGCCTCGGGATGCATTGGATCACCTTTGTCTGAGCCAGTACGCTATGAGCTGTTTTACCCCTTCTCGTACAGTCCAGCGGTTCCTGAAGCCCAGCTTACCCCTTATCTTCGTGAGGTCGTAGCTGAACTTTTTAGTCTCCCCCGGCCTTGGCGCCGTGTTCACAGCCTCCGCCTTGCCGCCCGTCTCGCTGGCTATCTCCTCCTCAACGATCTTAGCTAGCTCGTTGATGGTGAGGGTCTCGCCGCCGACGTTGAAGGTCTCGCCGCCCACGCCCTCCGTGGACAGTGATAACATCATGGCCTCCGCTATATCCTGGACGTGCACGAAGTCTCGGCTGTACTCGCCGTCGCCGAAGACAGTCAGGACCTCCCCGTTCATCGCCTGGTTGACGAACTTGGGTATCACAGTGTCCCACCGGGTGAATACTCCGACGCCGTAGATGTTGCCGAACCGCAGGTTCACGGTCTCGATCCCGTCGTTGTACCAGTAGGTGTTGATTATCTGCTCGCCCGAGACCTTGGTGACGCCGTACAGGTTGACCGGACGCTGGGGGTGATCCTCCGTCACAGGCATCCTCACAGGCACACCGTAGGTGGAGGCGCTAGAGCAGAAGACCACGCGACTAAGATCCAGCTTCTTAACGGCCTCCATCACCTGATGAGTACCGTAAATGTTCACGGAGACAGCCTCCTCAGGGTGTTCCTTGCATCTCACCAGCCCAGGTAGGGCCGCGAGGTGGGCTATAGCATCACATCCCTCCCAAACGTCTAGCAGCAGCTTCTGGTCACGGATGTCACCCACTATGAACTCGGCTCTATCACCGGTCTCGAAACTCTTGAGGTGCTTGTAGTCGCCGATGCTCTGGTTGTCGACGGAAACTACGCTGTCTCCACGTTCGAGAAGCCTATTCACCAGGGTCGAGCCTATGTACCCGGCTCCCCCTGTCACAGCTACCTTCATCGACAATCACATGGATTTAGTGAATAAAAGAATGGTTGGAGCCTAGGCGGTCCACTTGATCTTGGGCATAATGGACTCGCGCTTCGCCTCGATCCTGTCCTTGTACTCGATGAGCTTTGGAAGAGTGATCCGCAGCTCGTCCTCAAGGGTGAACGTGGGCTTGAACCCCAGGTTGGGCAGGTGCTCCATGTCCGGCTCGTAGTAGTGCTCCTCAGCCTCCAGCCGGGGATTGGGAATGTTCCATATCTTGCCCTCCAAGCCGTACTCCTTCGCGATCTTCGAGACACGCTCCGCCAGGTCGTTGACGCTGTAGGTCTCGTCGAACTGGTTGAAGACCCTGTACTCTCCCTCATCCGGGGGTTTCTCGATTGCGATGGTGAAGCACTGCATGCTGTCCCTCAGCGCGAGGTATCCTCGTGTCTGGCCGCCCTTGCCGTAGGGGGTGAGCTCGTGACCCACCACAGCCTGGGCGCAGAACCTGTTGATGGCCGTACCCCAGACCTCGTCGAAGTCGAACCGTGTTAGGAGGTCGTCGTGCACCATGTCCTCGGTGAGGACGCCGTGGACCACTCCCTGCATCACGTCGGTTGCCCTCAGGCCCCATATCTTGTTGGCGAACATTAGGTTCCACGTGTCGTGGACCTTGGTGAGGTGGTACCAGCTGCCCGGCTGCCGAGGGAAAGGCAGCTTGTCCTTGCGGCCCCTGTACTCGATCTCGAAGAATCCCTCAGGGATGTCGATGTTGGGGGTGCCGTACTCCCCCATTGTGCCCAGCTTGAGGAGGTGGCACTTGGGTGCGTGGTCCTTCATAGCGAACAGGATGTTGTTTTGGCCGATGACGTTGTTGATCTGCGTGTAGTTGCAGTGGGCCACGTCTATCATGCTGTAAGGTGCGCTGGGTATCTCGCCGAGGTGGACGATGCAGTCGGGCTTCTCCTTCTCGACGACGAGGTCGACGAAGCTCTCTTCACATATGTCTCCCTTGTAGAACCTTAGGTCGCGTCCAGTGGCCTTCTTATAGGCTTTGAGCCTTTTTTCCATCGGTTTGATGGGGGTGGCGCTCCAGCTGCCTATCTCGACGACGTTTCTGCGTCTGCTCATGTTGTCTACGCCGCAGACGTCGTGTCCTCTGCCGCTCAGGTACATGCTGAGGGTCCAGCCCAGGTAGCCGTCCATTCCCATAATCATTACGTTCATGTGTCTTTCCCCTGTAACACTATCCTAGATCGGATATTACTACTCGGGAATAGTAAGTTTTTCGTTTATAAACTTATTTAAACATACAACCAAATTACATCCGAGGGGATTCTGTGGAGCCGAAGGTCAACCACGTTAAGTTCAACCTGATGAACATGGGGCTGAACGAGTACCAGGCCTCCGCACTCGCCCACCTCATGTACCTGGGCGAGACCAAGGCAACTACTCTCAGCAAGGCCAGCGGCGTCCCAAACGCCCGGATATACGGCGTTCTGGATGAGCTCAGCCAGAAGGGGCTCATCATAATGAGGCCGGGCCGACCCGCCCTCTACGCGCCGCTGTCCCCGGAGGAGATTGCCGATGCCCTTGTAGCGGTCTCACGTGAGGAGGTGAGGAAGCGCCTGAGCGTGGTGGAGTCATACAGGAGCGAGTTCGAGTCGGCGGCGTCCGAGATGTACCTCAAGGCCGGGGCCAGCGAGCAGAGGACCAGCCTCATACGTGTGGTGAGCGTCGGCGACGTTTCGCTTGAGGAGACGCGGAAGCTGTACCGTGAAGCTAGGGCTAGCATCCTCGTCTCAACTAGGGCGATGGAGTACTTCAGTCAGGTTAAGGATGAGCTGCTTAACGCACTCGGTAGGGGTGTTAATGTTAAGATGCTCATGAGGTCGCCGGAGAGCCTCAGCGAGTCCGACAACGAGAAGCAGGGGCTAGTCTTACGGGAAATCCACGCCTCCTCGGTGAGCGGCTTCGAGGTCAGGTTCTCCGACGTTGTGGAGATACGTGGCTGCGTGATCGACCCGGAGGAGGGAGGGAAAGCGTTGTTCCTAGTCGAGGAGGAGGGTGTGCCCTTCTTCCTGCGTGAGGCGGCGCTGACGTTCCACCCGGGCGTCGTCAAGGCATTAGGCGCCATGTTCGACCTCAAGTGGAGGTTCGACTCCCGCCCCGCGTAGACCAGTCTTTAAATCGAGGACTTCTATCCTCCTTCTTGGTTAATATGGTGCGGTGCCCGGGCTGCGGTGAGTGGAATCCATACGACTCGGCGTTCTGCAGGAGATGCGGTGGAAGACTGGACGCTTCTAGGCGTGACACCAGGTTCGACCGGCTGACACATGACGTGGGGGCACAGACCCTCTGGGTCACGCGCGCCATCGCGTACGGGGTAGACGCGTTCATCGTGGGGGCCGTGGGAGCCGTCCTCGCGGCTCTGGCTTACCTCCCGCTGTGGATCGGCTCCCTGTTCGGAGACGCCGCGGGCTGGAGAGGAGTCTGGGGGCTGCCTTTCGTATTCGGGTTGGGTCAGGTGATCTACTTCACGGCGATGGAGTACCTGTACGGCGCGACTGTGGGTAAACGCTTCCTGGGTCTGAGAGTCGAGGGCGTTAACGGTGGGAAGCCTTCGTTGACCGGGGCTTTCATGAGGAACGCATCGAAGATTCACGTCGTCGCGCTGCTTCTCGACGTCGTCACGGGTCTGCTGCTGACTGACGACCCGAGGGACAAGTTCACAGACGGCGTGTCGGGCACGTACGTGGTGAGAGGGAAGGGCGGAGTCGTTTTCCCCGGCGTTATGTTTCAGCGTCCAACGCGTCGCTCGTTTGACGATACGTTCGCCGAGTTCGGGGACTGGGGTGAGAGGAGCGACCTCCTCGAAGGAGCCGGCTTCGGCGTCTTCCTCATCGTGGTCGCCACCATAGTGTTGAACTACCCAGGCACCCACCTCGTGGTACTTGACTGGGTTCGAAGCTGGATGGCTTCGGGGATCACGCCTATTCCGGAGGCTCTTCTGGCGCCTCTCTACTGGTTCTTCACTGCCATGGGTACGTGGGGTGTGCTGACAGCGGTCATCAGGTATTACACTGGGTGGAACCGTTGGCGTGCGGCGCAGGACATTCTAGGCGGGTTGTTCAACTTCTATCTAGCGTACATCATCCAGCGCCATGGCATAGGGGCGTTTACGTGGAGTATTCTGTTCCCGGCGTTCCTAGTGTTCGTGGGCGGGCAGGTGATCGTCTCGGTTTTTCTTTTCCCGAAAAAAAAGCGGAGATAATCTCTATATGGTGTAACCCGGTCTTTCATGTGAACTCGTATGAAGGACCTCGTGACAGGCGGAGCAGGTTTCATCGGCAGCCACCTAGTAGATAGGCTGATGACTGATGGACGAGATGTGAATGTCATCGATAACCTGGCTTCTGGATCACTCGTTAACCTGCGAAAATGGAAGGGGCACAGCAGGTTAGAGTTCGTAGACGGAGACCTCCTCGATAAGGACGACTGCCTGAAGGCCGTGGAAGGATGCAGCAGAGTCTTCCACCTCGCAGCCAACCCTGAGGTGAGGGCCAACAAGGCTAGCCCCGAGAACCATTTCAGGCAGAACATCGAGGCCACCTTCAACCTGCTGGAGGCCGTCAGGGAGCGGGGCGGCGTAGAGCTGTTCGCCTTCGCGTCCACCAGCACGGTCTACGGTGAGGCCTCGGCTATACCGACGCCTGAGGCGTACGGCCCGATGAAGCCTATCAGCCTCTACGGGGCGTCCAAGCTGGCGTGTGAGGCGCTTGTGAGCGCGTACGCCTCGATGTACGGCTTCAAGGCTGCGCTGTATAGGCTAGCTAACGTGGTGGGCCCTAGGAGTAACCACGGAGTCATCTGGGACTTCGTCGGGAAGCTGAGGAAGAGCCCAGACGAGCTGGAGGTGCTTGGGGACGGGACCCAGTCGAAGTCGTACCTGTATATAGATGACTGCGTCGACGGCTTCCTGAAGGGAGCCGAGGCAAAGGATCGGGTATCGGTTTTTAACATGGGAAGCGAGGACAGGGCCAGCGTGCTGGAGATAGCCGGCATCGTGAAGGAGGAGGCCGGGTGCCCGGACGCCGAGATACATCTCACCGGCGGCGTCGACGGTGGAAGGGGGTGGAGGGGGGACGTCAAGGTTATGCAGCTTGACATGTCCGCTCTGAAGCGACTCGGGTGGACGCCCAGGTACCGCAGCGAGGAGGCGGTAAGACTCACCGCAAGAGCCGTCGCCGAGCTGAGGCGTTAAAGTCTTTATTCTCTTTCTATCTCATTATCTATCGGTGTCTTAGTGCCTTATTGCCCAAGATGCGGTGTGGAGGTCTCGGAGGATACGCTACACTGTCCGAGGTGTGGCTCCGAGATACGTTACTCTGCGGTGACTTCTGAACCTGAGCGTGAGGGTGTGGTCGAGCATCTGAGGTATGCGATCGACGTCGCCCGGGCTAAGCCCATCGTCTTCGGGCCTTCTCTTGTTGAGGTTCTGATCGCTTTCGCTAACGGCAGGATTCTTGACTCTTGGGGCGTGTTCCAGGAATTCATCGAGGAGCTCATCCAGTACTTTCAGTCGCAGACAGGGGTCATGCCTGTGGCGTACACGTACAACGGCTTCGAGTTCGACTTCACCCGCTTCATAGCCTGGGTCCCTGTGCTCATGTTCGCGTTATCCCTAGTGTCTTGGGTCGCCTCGCTTGCTTCTATCAAGGTCTCATGGAGCGTCGTCCGGGGCGAGGACCCTGATATTCAGGGCAGCTTCGTCTTCATTGGTAGACGCATAGTTAGGTTCGTCTATGCGTCCATCCTGTCTCATGTATTCTATGCCGTTGTCTTCGGGGTTGCTGTGGGTTTGATTCTCGCCGGTAACAGCATCGGTGTCGGGCCGGCTTACCTCCTTTCGTTCATTATTATGATGGGAGTTCTGGTAGTGTGGATATTGGCTGGCCCAGTCTTCATACTGATGGTCGGTGACGACGCCGGGTTCATCTCGTCTCTTAAAGCTTCGTTCAGTTTCAGCCGCGGAAGACTGGACTCATACATTGGGATCAGCTTACTGCTTTTCCTTGTGGGTTTCGGGCTTACCATGATTCCCACGGTGGGCACATACCTCACATTCATCTCGGGCGTCATGTGGAACCTCGCCATGATAGACCTCTACAACCAGTACAAGGCGGGTAGAGAACTCTAGGTTCTGTAGCCTCCGCCTACTTACAATCCGTGATAAAACAATTACCGGCTGGTATTCTCTACGTGAATCTGTTGAGCGACGGCGTGTACACAGGTTATCTGGTGGTGTGCTGTCTTGTTGTGTACCTCGTCGTCTCCCTTCTATCAATCTGGGTGGTCAGGTATAGAGTGGGTAAGCCAAGCGCCACCGAAATCCCCGAAGTAGCGATAAAAGAGGGTACAGCTCTCCTAGAGAAAGAGGTAACCACCTGAGCACGGAGACTTCAGTCACTCTTTCATGTAGATGTAGCAGTACACCGCTGCGACGAAGACCGCCCCGCCGAGGATGTTCCCAAGGGTCACCGGGATAAGGTTTCTGCCGATGAAGCCGGCCCACGACAGGCCAGACAGGTTCAGGCTCGACTGTGCGGCGAAGGAGGCGTCCTTGAGGAAGATTCCCATGGGGACGAAGTACATGTTGGCGACGCTGTGCTCAAAACCAGAGGCCACGAACGCCATTATCGGGAAGATACATGCCAGTATCTTGCCGGTAGTGTCCTCCGCGGACGACGCGATCCAGACTGCTAGGCAGACCAGCCAGTTACAGACCAGCCCCCTGAAGAACGCCTGAGTGAATGGTATGTTTACTTTGCCGCTTGCGATGGACAGCGCCTTCAGGCCAAGGGCGTTCCCCGCCATCGTGTACAGACCCGTGTTGTATATGATCCAAGCAAGAAGGACAGAGCCCACGAAGTTGCCCGCGTAGACGACCGCCCAGTTCTTCAGCAGCTCGTTCGCAGTGATCTTCCTAGACCAGTAGGACATGAAGATCAGGTTGTTGCCGGTGAACAGCTCCGCGCCCGCCACCAACACCAGTATGAGCCCCACCGAGAACACGGTACCTGTTACGACCTTGGAAAGGCCGACCCCAATATACTGCGCAGCGTCCATGGACGCCGTCGTTGCCACCTGGGCGCCGAAGCCCACGTATACACCCGCCAGCACCGAGAGGAGAAACATCTTCTTTACCTGTCGACGCGCCTTGCGTACACCTGCCTCGCAGACGGTGTGCGCGACTTCGAAGGGTTGCTTTAACACTTTTCAGTTTCCTTCCCGAGACCTTAGCCTCCTTTCTAGCCAGAGACACTGTTTTTAAAATGTTGCCCAACAAAAAGGGCCGGAAAAATAGCGATAAACCTCACCGTGACTCTGCATTTTATCGATTACAGCCGTTTTTTCTTAAAGTATCTAGCAGCTAATCGTACATGGAAACCATATATCTGCAGGAGAGATTACAGTGATGAAGACCATGTTTTCTGAGAGTCACTGCCACCTTAGGGCCGTAACGGATGAAGGGATGGAGAAAGCGAGGAGTGACGGCTTCAAGCTTCTGCTGACCGCCGGCATCGACCTGGACTCGTCCATAGAGGCCGTCGCCTCCGCGAAAAGGTGGGATATCGTTAAGGGATGCGTGGGCGTCCACCCATGGTACGCCGACGAGTACAGTCCAGACGTGGGCAGGAGGTTTAAGGCTCTGGCCCAGGAGAAGGAGGTGGCCGCGATAAGCGAGATAGGGCTCGACTTCGTGGGGCGCATGACCAGGGAGTGGGTGCGTGAGGACAGGTACATCGACAGGGAGACCCAGGTAGAGGCCCTGGTCGCCCAGCTCAAGCTGGCGAAGGAGCTGAGGCTCCCCGCCATCGTCCACGACAGGGCCGAGGGCACAGAGATCATCGATATCATGCTGGATTCAGGGAGCCTTGATACGGGGCTGGCCATCCACGGATTCGGTAAAGGCTCTGGGTATGCGAAACTGTGCGTAGACAACGGTATCTACCTCTCAGTCGGGCTCAGGCAACTGCAGGGAGGGGACCCGGATTACCTGAAGGCGGTGAAGGAGACGCCTTTGAAGTACCTCCTGACTGAGACCGACTCAGGTACGCCTCAGGGCGTCCTGACGGTCTGCGACATGGTGGCCGAGATGAAGGGCCTCACGAGGGAGAGGGTAGGTGAGGCGGCCACGAGGAACCTCATGAGACTCTGCGGGATAGAGTGAATCTCCCTCCTATCCCGAAGGCATGGTTACAGAGGCTTATCGGATTCTAAGCCGTAAGAAACTGAATTATCAACAATTAGCAGTATCTATTTGAATTGTGTGGTAATTACCATTTTTCAGGATCAATTTATCAATTTATGTCAGGAAAAAACGTTATTAATGTACACGGATAATAGTTTTCCTTTAAGTGTTTTGCTTTGGCTGAGATGCTAACAAAGGTCCTAGGGAAGACGCGGTTCGGCGACTTCGTCGAGGCCCTCGGCGACAACGGTGACCTGTACGCCCCGGTCAAGACCAGTGAGAAGGCTCACTCGTTCAAGAGGGTGAGGAGCCTCGCCGACATCGACCTCGCGTACACCCGTACGATGATCCCTCCGAAGAAGTTCTTCATCCACCCGGAGGAGGTGATATTCGAGTTCAACATCAGCGAGGAGGCGTACATCGAGACGCCGGCGGCCGACGAGAAGATCGTCCTCCTCGGGGTCCACGCATGCGACGTGAACGCTATGAACCTCCTCGCAAAGGTCTTCATGGAGGAGCTGCCCGACAAGTACTACCTTGAGAGGAGGGAGAAGTCGTTCATCGTAGGGTCGAGCTGCACGCCAGACGAGTACTGCTTCTGCAAGTCTACGGGCACGAGCTACGCGCAGGACGGGTTCGAACTGTTCATCCACGATATCGGTGACAGCTACCTCGTCAGGGTTGGTTCCATGAAGGGCCACAGCTTCGTCACGAGTCACCCCGACCTCTTCACCAAGGCTGAGCCCAGCCACTTCGACGCCTTCAGGGAAGCCGAGAAGAAGATGTTCGAGTCCTTCACGAGGGAGCTGGAGATGACAGGGCTTCAGGACCTCCTCGACATGGCGTACGACAGCGACGTGTGGGACGAGTACGGCGAGAAGTGCCTGGGCTGCGGCTCATGCAACCTGGTGTGTCCACGATGCAGGTGCTACGACG